>CAZAHB010000083.1:0-22304 GCA_964484945.1 uncultured Armatimonadia bacterium
CATGAGGAAACGCGCGACATCATAGAAATGGATGCCGAGGAACCAGGCGGGTGAAGACTTCTCTGCCGCCTCCGGCCACCAGTCGCGGGGGACCTCGATGCGGTCCTCCATGTGGGCGTAGCCGTATTCGATCTCGCCGAGGTCGCCGGCGTCGATCTTCTGCTTCATCGCGATGTGATACTCATCGAAGCGCTTGTGGAAGTCCACCTGGAGGAGTACGTTGTTCTCCTCGGCAACTTCGATCATCTCGCGGCAGCCCTCCATGGTCACATCCAGGGGCTTTTCGGAGAGCACGTGGATGCCGCGCTCCGCGGCCGCGACGACGAACATCTTATGCAGGTAGTCGGGGGTCACGACGGTGATGCCGTCGAGGTCCTCGGTGTCGAGCATCTCCTCGTAGTCAGTGTAGCCTTTGAATTCGAACTCTTCCATGCGCTGCTTGAGAAGCTCTTCATTGTTGTCGCAGGCTGCGACCAGTTCCGCCTCGCCCCAATACTGCATCTGGCGGAAGCAGCGCAGATGCTGAATACCGAATTCTCCAAGACCGATAACGCCGATGCGTGCCTGTGCCACGTCAATTCCTCCCAGTTTCGGGTACGACCGATATCGAGCCGGACACGCTCGCCCGGCTTTCAACTGCGATTACTCTGCCACACACTACTTCGCCGCAGGCGGGTTCATCCCTTCCACACCGGTTCCCCCCCCCGGGTGCGAGCAGGTGCCTCCGGCGATTCAGTCTCTCACCTCAAACAGGACCAGGCCATTCCATTCCTTGACCGGCCTGAGCATATGATCTTCGGGCGGATCTGCCACGAACGTGGAGACGCTCTCATAGGCGGCCTTGCGGGGCAGCAGCACGAGATCGGCGTCATTCTCTTTCACCGATTGAACCAATTCGTCAAGCTCCACCCGGGTCTGGCCGCGTACATCCATGCCCGTCAGATAGGCCAGGTACGGTTCGCGCGCGGCGATGACGTCGGCGTCCGGGTAGTGTTGCGAGATCCACTCGGCCCTTTTGCGGACAGCGTCATGTTTGGCCGTGCCCGGCCCGAAGAACCACGGCACGTTGTAAACCACCATGCTGCCGACAAGCACCACGGCGACAATAATGCCGGCCCAGCGTGCGTGCTCCCCGCGGAACAGGTCTATAAGATGCAGCGCACCAGCGGCACCGAGAATCACAATCAGAATCGATGGATGGATCAGATAGCGATCCCAGAAGAAGAACACGGCCAGATACGCCATCGGTAACGCGAGTGTGAGGAGAAAGTAGATGGGACCGAGCCTGCGCGAGCGGTATTTCTCACGCCAGAAAAGGCTGACCAGACCAAGCCCCGCGAAGGCGAATATGAACGGTGTGGCGGTTCGGGCAAGCCGCGGGATCATCTGCCCGAGATTGAAGGCCACGCGCTTGGCAGTGTTCGCGGCCATCTGATGTGGCTGCATCCTGCCGTACTCATCGATTTCGTACAGCCGCTTGCGGCCCTGGCCGAACACCACTTCATCGGCCTTGGCCAGGTTGCTGCCGGTCTTGTCGGACACCATCCACTCTCCGGTCGCGCGATGGACGTAGCTTATGAATGGCCACGCGAAAATCAAGAATCCGATAATCGCGGCGACGGCCCCGGGGAGCAATTTCAGTCTTTCGCGAGAGCCGATGAAGAAGACACCAAGTGTGAAGAAGACGAGAATGAAGCCCTCGGGCCGTGTGATGTACGCTGCGCCGGACGCGGCCCCCATCATCAGCGCCCAGTACCACTGCTTCGTGCGGAGCCACTTGATCCCGGTCAGCACCATCAGCAGCACCAGCAGCATGAACATCGGTTCGCTCCAGATCATGACTGACTGGCGAACCCGCTGGGCGAGAATGGCAAAGAGCCCCGCGCTGGAAGCCGCGAGCAAGTCTGAACCGAACTCCCGCATCAGGAAGAAGACCACCACAATCGACAGCGTTGAGACGAGCAGCGACACAACGCGGCCGGCGACCTCGAGATCGCCGATGACCGAACCGACCGCCGCAATGAGGATCGGGTAGCCCGGCGGGAAGTAGACCTGCGCCTTGCCGCTGGGATGGTCATAGGTCCCCTGTTCGATGAGCGAGTCCGCGCCTATCAGGTAGCACGCACCGTCCGGAGAAATCGGCGACACACCCTGCCAGGCGATCAATGAGAACACCAGGCCCAGGACAGCCGCGCCGATCCATGCGGCTCTGAACCACTTCGGCTCCTTCAGCTTCTCTTCAAGGCCCTGAATGAACTCGGAGGAGCTTTCAGGGAGCATCGAGGTACCTCCTTTCGATGGAACCTGCCGCTCGCGTGTATCGATCATCGAGCGGCAGGCTCAAACCACATCGTGCCACATGTGTGCTCATTCAACACGGCTGTGCCGACGTCATCCGTTGCACCAGTCGATGATGCCCAGGGCGAGGCCCTTCGCGCCTGTGAGCAACTCATCCATCGAGATCTTCTCGTTGTCCGAGTGGGCCTGATCGATGTCGGCGGCGCCGTAGACGACCGTGGGCAGATCGGCAAGCCGGTTGTAAAGCCGCGCATCGCAGGAGACGTTCCAGCCGAAGATCTCCGAAGAGGACTCGTATTGCTCCACCGCGCCGTGGATTGTGACCGGCAGCGGATGGTCCCCGGGGATCTCATACGAGTCGTTGTGGAGCTTCGGATAGGTCAACTCGAAGTGGTCCTTCAGCCACTCATCGTCCGTCTCCATGACGGCCTCATAAAGCTCCTCCTTGACCTGATCCATCGACTTGTTCGGGAGGAAGCCCACGCCACCCTCCATCACACACTCGCCCGCGACCATGCTCGGCCAGCCCTCTGCGTTGATCGTGCCCAGGCAGAGCTGCACCGGCGCCTCGTAGCGCTCGAAAAGCGGGTAGTTAGCGCTCTGGGCGATAAGCTTCTTCTCATACTTGAGCATCTGCTGGATGGCTTCCATCATGTGCTCGATCGCGTTCTCCGCCTCATGGCGGCGGCCCATGTGCTTCGGGGTCCCGGTGGTCTTCGCCCGGAACCAGATGGCGCCGCGGTTTGCCGGGAAGACGTTCAGCGATGAACCCTCACCGACGAGCACACCGTCGGCCGAGCAGCCCTGGCGGATCAGCGACAGCGCGCCGTTGCCGCCGACCTCCTCCTCGATGACAACCTGCTGCTCAATGTCTCCCTTCAGTTCGACACCGAGATCCATGACAGTCGCGATCGCCAGGGTCTGCATGATGACCTGGCCCTTCGCATCCATTGCCCCTCGTCCGATCACGTACTCACCATCGAACTGAGGGTCAAAGGCCTCTTCCCAGTCGGCGGCGGGAACCACGTCCGTGTGCGACTGCAGGATAATGCTGCGGCCGCCGCCGGTGCCCTCGAGGTTTGCGACCACGTTGTAGCGACCCTCGTAGGACATCTCGTTTTCGTTGTGCGAATACTCCGGGTCGTCAAAGAGGTCGTCAGAAATCTCCCGGTACTCCGCCTCCATGCCGAGGCCGTCCAGAAGATCCTTCATGTAGGCCTGCACTTCGGCCTCATTGCCCTGTGTGCTCTCGAATTCAATGGCGTCCATCAGCCATCCGCGGGCCTCTTCGGCGCGCGCATCAACGGCTTCTGCTACCTGGTCAGCGGTTACTTCACTCACTGCAATTCACTCCGATTGGAACGGCAGTCACAAGTTGTTAGTCGCAAGTCGCAAGTCGGGAACGGCGGTTGCAGGCCATCAGTCACAAATCCCATGCGAACAGCAAACGGCGGAAGGCGTCATCAGCGCGTGACTAATGACCGGCCACTATCCTCGCGCCCTCCGCCGACAGGGGCAGTTCGCGTGAGATCGCGCTCGTGCCTGCGCGACGAAAAGCATTCACCATCGCATCCCCGACTTCCTCCCCGTTTCCGGAGACAAATGCCACGACCGTCGGACCCGATCCGCTCAGGGCAGCCCCGTGCGCTCCTGCATCGAGCGCCGCGTTGATCGCCCCCTCCATGCCGGGGACCAGTGGCGCTCGGTACGGCTGGTGCAACCTGTCGCGCATTGCCTCACCGAGGACGTCGAAGTCCCCGGCGACAAGGCCGGCCACGACCAATCCGACCCGGCAGAGGTTGAAGACGCCGTCGGCGTGGTCGATGGTATCCGGAAGCGCCTCACGGGCATCGACCGTCGCCACCTCGAAATCCGGAATCGCAACCACGCAGGAGAGGCCGGAAGCGACCTCAAGCCGCTCGACGACCACTTCCCCGCTCTCGAGGGTGCAGCACACCGTCAGGCCGCCGAGCAGTGCCGGGGCGACATTGTCGGGATGACCCTCCCTCTCGGTGGCGATCTCGAGCATCTGCCGCTCGGTCAGGCCCAGGTCGAGCAGTTCATTCGCGCCCAGGATGCCCCCGACGATGGCCGCGGAGCTTGAGCCCATTCCCCGCGCCAGCGGGATGCGATTGAGCTGGCGCAGCGCAACCGCCGGAAGCCTCTCGCCCGCTGCATCCGCAGCCGCCTGCGCGGCGCCGAGGACCAGGTGGGTGCGGTCCCGTGGAAGGGTATCCGCCCCCTCGCCCTCGATCTGCACATCAGGTTCATCGGCGAGCGCGAGGGCCACTTCATTGTGAAGCCCCAGTGCCAGACCGAGGCAGTCGTACCCCGGTCCGAGGTTGGCGGTTGTTGCAGGAACGTGGACAGTCACCGCGTCCATCAATCATCACTCCCGGCCTCATAGACTCGTGGAAGCCGTCGCGACAGCCGCGAGGTAATCTCCTCGCCTATCGTGTCGGCCCGGCGCGCGATCTCCTCTATCGTGATACGCTCATCGCCCTGCGGTCCGATCAGCACTGCTTCGTCATCGACCGCCACAGGCCCGGCGTCCGTTGCATCGACCGTGATCGCATCCATCGACACGCGTCCGACGACCGGGCACCGCCGACCGCCAATCAGGACTTCCGCTTTGTTCGACAATGCGCGGGGCACGCCATCGGCGTAACCGACTGGCAGGACCGCTATCCTGCTCTCCCGCGGAGCCCGCCACGTGCATCCGTACCCGACAGGTTCACCGGCTCCAATGAGCTTCACCGTGCCGATACGGCACGTGAGCCTGGCCACCGGGCGGATGCCCTCAGGCATCAGGTCCGGATCGAACCCCGGGTTGAAACCGTAGAGTATCGATCCCGGGCGAACCATGTCCAGATGTGCGTCCGGCACTCGCAGGGTCGAGACGCTGTTACACAAGTGGCGCGTGGGCCCTCTGTCGCTGTCATCGGTGAAATGCTCGGCCATTGCGTGGAACTGACTGAGCTGGTGCAGGGTCCATGTGAGGTCGTCATTGTATGCGTCTGCGAAGTGCGAGAAGATACCGTCTACGATGAGATGCTCGTCGCCTTCGACCAGTCGTGCAAGCGCGGGCGTGACGGCGGGACGGGCGCCGTGACGCCCCATGCCGGTGTCGAGCTTAATATGTATGCGTGCGGCCCGTCCGAACCGCCGGGCGGCTCTGGAGACGATTGAGGCGTGGCATGGGTCACTGACGGTCGCCATCAGGTCATGCGCCAGAGCCACCTCCGCCTCCTCTTCGTTCGGTGGCCCGAGGACCAGGATCGGCTCCTGCAGGCCCGCCTCGCGCAACTGCAAACCCTCGTCCACAATCGCGACACACAGCAGCCTCGCTCCGGCCTCAGTCGCCGCGCGCGCCACCTCAACCGCTCCGTGGCCGTATGCATTGGCCTTCACGATCGCTGCGACGGCAGTTTCATCGCCCACTGTGCGCTGGATGGCCGCCACGTTGTCGCGAATGGCGCTGAGATCGATCGTCAGGAATGCTGGTCGCACGAGACTCCTCCTGTTGGATGGCCGCAGGGCGGCACGGCGAGGGATAATCCGGAAGCCTGAGGTTTGAGGAACACGCCGGCGCTGCGCGTCGCGAGAGCGTTACTCATCCTGCGGAGCCGCCGCATCAGCCTCGTCCTTCTCCTCTGCCCACTGCAGAAGACGCATGATTATGGAGATCGCGGAGAAACCCGCAGCGAAGACACAGCCGGCAGCGAGGATCGCGTGTGCGTACTTCTCCTGCTCCACCAGCGGCCCACCAACCTGCCAGGCGCCCACCATCGTTGCCGCCACGACCGCCATCGTCACGGCGCAACTGCCACCCGGAACGGCGTTGAGGGGACGGCCGCCGGAGGTGTCCGTCGGGGGCATACCGAGCTTCGGCGGCTCCGTCCCCGCATCGCGAGGCCGCGCGACCCACGCGTATAGCTGCTGCAGCAGCGTGTGCGTTGCCTGTCCCGCTCCACGCAGATCGGTCGCCTCGCGTGAGACGAGTGTGAAGGAACGGTTTCGCTCACGGGGCGCATGCCATCGCACGAGGATCCGGTTGACGCCCGCAACCGGCTGCATCGGCTCGATGATGTCGATGCGGTCACGCGGGAGCGACCACTCGTACCGGTCGCCCCTGTAGACCAGAGAATCGCCCCACGCGGCGAGGAAGCCGATGTCGCGATCTGTGTCCCCCTCCCAGGCGAGCGCTTCCTCGCCGGGGGAGAACCCGACGAAGACAGGCGTGACACCGTCGGGAAGCCCCTCACCTTCGCTCGAGAGCCGCTCACGCAGCTTCTGACGAAGCGCGCTGTTGCCAACCAGTGCCAGCCGATTGTTCACCACCCACGTGCACAGTGGCGACAGCAACAGCGCCGCCGCGGCTATCAGGTTGGGGGCAAGCCCTGCGCCCTCCGGATACAGAAGATGCACCGCCAGCAGTCCCAGCCCAAAGGGCAGCACCGCGGCCAGGAAACTGATGAGCGCAAGCAGCCTGTTGTAGCGACGCCGCACGTCGGCGCCGAAAATAATGTCATCGTGTGCCATGATCAGCCCGTGTCAGATGCGGATTTACTGCTCGAGCGCGAAATCCACCGGCACCACGTCACCGGCGGCGATCTCAGGCTCGACGAACTTCGGCTGATAGCCGTAGGCGAAACAGTCGAGACGCGGTGAGCCAGGCGGCAGCGGGAGTTCGAAATAGCCACTGCTGTCGCTCAGGGTAGCAAGCACGGTCCACTGGAACCACGGCTCATCCGGGAGATTCTCATACTGGTCTTCGATCTCAGTGACGCTCTGCTGCCGCAACTGGGGCGCAAACGCGGTGCCCAGACTCGCCCGGACGCTCGCGGTGTTGAGGGCCACTGTTGCGGCGGCATTCGTCTCTGTCTGACCGGTGATATTCCCCGCAGCACGACCTGTCTGCTGCGTGCCGTCACGGACCAGTGTCAGGTCGATGTTCGTCGCGTCCAGATCATCGACAAGTTCCACATCCGCTCTGAAGCCCGCGATGGCGCTTGTTATGAGGTACCGCGAGCCCCACAGCGCCCTGAACTCGAACTCGCCGGCGTCATTGGTGTACACCACGTAGTAGTCACGACCAGGGGGAATCGTTATCGGTGCACTGTTCTGCACCGTATCAATGCCGCCGGAAATCGCGTACACGGGGATGTTGGCTGCCGGGGACGGGGGATTAGTGCCATCCTGAAGCATGACGGTGCCGGAAGCGTAACCGCCGTCCTGTGCGACGAGGCCATCCAGCGGGAACGGAGAATCGCGATCCACTGTGATCGTGGTAATCACACCACGGTGGTCACTGGACACAATCTGGAGGCGATGCTCTCCCTCAGGGAGCCCGCTCAGTTCCACGGTGCTGTCCTCCACTTCGGTGATGAACTGACCATCGAGCAGCACATCAGCCGTCTGCTCTGTGTCGTCGCCGCCATCATCGAAGAGGTTCTGGATGTCACCCACTGCCTCGCCAATTGATACGAGCCCGAGTAGTGTCGCCATGCCACCCCCACCACACCCGGCGAGGATCAGCGTAATCGTTGCGATTGCCAGCAGTCTCGTCAACCTCTGCTGCATCTTCGTGGCCCCCTGCATCTGTAGCTGATAGATTGAGTTGCGTAGAACAACAGTTCGCTGCGGATGCGCGTACGACCTGCGCTCCGCTCATTCATCATGCGGCGATATCTCGACTCTGCCTCCGGCTGTCGTGAGCCAGAAGTCCAGCTTCCCCCGGTGGTCGGCTCTGACGATTCTGCCGTCGGTCTCACCCGGCCCCTCCATCAGGCTCACCTCGTGAGCCGAATCGGGCGGCACGGGATAGAGCCCGTCTTCGATCTTCAGGCGGATGCGTGTTTCGGTTCCGTCATAGAAGCTCTCGCGCGCGCCGCGCTTCTCCTGCCCCCAGACCGCCCCATCGCCGCCGACGTCAAGCGCTACCAGGCCGGGAGCGTAGACCGAGACCCGGGCGTGGCACTCGCCCGCCGACGGGCGCAGTCGCACCGCAATCGCCTCACAGTGGCGCACCGTTCGCGGCGGCAGATCCACCTGCAGGCGTACCAGTCCACTGCGCCTCCCGCGGGGCGTGCGTTCAGATGCCGAGAAGGTGGACATCGCGCCAAGCCAGGCGCGGTGATCGGCCACACCCGCGCGTATCTGCGTGGTCCCCTCCCCCTGCCTGCGGAACAGGTGCAGCCAGTCGGGTGAGCCCGAGATGGCAACGGACGGGTCTGTCAGCATCCCCGACATCACCCGGTAGTCGGCCCGCCGCCGCATCAGGTCACCGTGGGTGGCCGCGTGCAGATCATCTTCCGGCGGCCAGAAGCTCCAGGCCGAGAAGGGCGCGAACAGCGCGAGCCCTCCGCCCAGTGTATTCACCGTCGGGCCGAGGAAGTGCGGATTCTTCTTGTCATCGTACCGAACGCTCTGGGTGGCGAGCGGGATCGCACCTGACGCGGGATTGACGAACCAGCTTGGCCCCTTGAAAGCGTATCCCTTCCGCTGATTGGCCGGCCCTTCGAAAGTCCGCTCGCTCATGTGCCCCACAGAACGACTGACTCCTTCGCTGGGCACAAATGTTCCGCGCGCGGCCATGCCTCGCTTTACGGATTTGAATGCCGAATGGACCTCTCCGACGCGAAAGTTGCCGAACCGGTCGGCGGGCTCGATCGCGCCGGCGATACCCAGAACCACTGCCAGGGGGCTGTAGGTCGGGGCCCAGGACTTCGACTGATACATTCCCACGCCCAGATCCGCGAACACCGCCCCGCCGCGCTCTACGTAGCCCCGGATGGCGGCCGCAGCGGCCTCAGGCACGGACAGGCAGGCGGGCATCAGCAGCACCGAGTACTCACTGAGATCCGCCTCAGACATCTGCTCCATCGTGAGGTAGTCGAGACCGCCGAAGATCGTCCCCAGGCGGTAGTTGCACGCCAGCTCCGCCGCATCCATCAGCGGGAAATCCCTGATGAACCCCCAGGCCGGAGCACCGAAAAACTCATGGCCGCCCGCATAGGGCTCGTAGATGACCGCTGCGCACGGCTGCGGCCGGTCGCCCCTGAAAGGCCGCTGTGACAGCGCTGTGCGCAGATTCGTGATCGTGTTATTGCGCCACGTGCGCATCCCCTCAATGCGCGACCAGTCCTCAAGCCCTACCCCGACTGCCCCGCGCAACCCGGCTTCGACGATCCAGCCGTACAGCGCATTCCCGGAGTAGGCCTCAGTGGGCGGGAGTGGCAGCCGGATCCACGGGATCACGTCAAACCGTCCGCCCATGCGCGCCATCTGCACGCCCTGAACGTTGTGAGTAATCATGTCCGGCTCGAGGACATCGGGCGGGAAGTGCGGCTGGACGATGTCGTAGTCCGACGGGATCGCGGTGAGGCTGCGATACAGCGAGATGCGACCGGTCATCAGTGGGGTGTCCGGATCAAGCCGGCGGATCTCGCGGGCCCACAGCTTCATCGTGTCGCGGAAGGCGCGTCGGCGATACTCCGCGAGATCAACCGAAGGGCGGCCCACACCGTGCGTCTGGTCGTGATCAAGTTCGCGGGCCTTCTCCATCGTGATCTCGCCCAGACTGCGCAGATCAGCCCCCCACATCTCGTTGATCGCGCTCAGTGACCCGTGTCGTTGGAGCACAAAGGCGCGGAAATCCTCATCGGTGTAGCTTATGTCGCGCTCGAGATCGTGGTCTGTGGCCCAGGCCGCGATCCCCTCGGTGTCGGACAGGCCGCCAACGACCGCGCTCAACCATTCGCGCACGGCCTCGGTATACGGGCCATTCCGGGGCGAAACGCGCAGACTGCCGTCAAGCTTCGTCCGCAGCCCCACGATCACCCGCAGATCGGCGTCTGCGGCCTTGCGGATCGATGAGCGAACGGCTTCGAGGTCGAGGGGAGCATCCTGGGGGAGGTCGTAGTAGACGGTGTTGACGCAGGCCGATCCCTGATTGAGAGACGTGATGGTGTCGACCGCTTCCGGCCCCTGTATGCCGGCCATGAAGACCATCGGCTCGGGGCGTGGTGTTTGCTCCGCGCACAGAGTCGCCGGGAGCAGGACGCCGGCCAGCAGTATGAAGACGAGCGCGGCGATCGGGCCGCGCTCGCAGCACTGTCTCAGGTTGCCGAGTCGCGGCACGGTCATGCGCTGATCTCGGCCTCCCACGTGTTCGTGCAGTCGCCGCGTGATGTTCTCGTGCATTCAATCGTCGCAGACCGTCGCCTCGTCCAGCCACTCGTCGATGTCCTCGAGGGCCTCCTCGGCAGCCTGTTGTTCGGCGGCGCGCTTGGTCGCGCCCTCACCGCTGCCGATGACGTCGCCCTCGTGGCACGCCTCCACG
This sequence comes from uncultured Armatimonadia bacterium, assembly GCA_964484945.1. Taxonomy (GTDB): domain Bacteria; phylum Armatimonadota; class Zipacnadia; order Zipacnadales; family UBA5352; genus UBA5352. The sequence continues at coordinate 10,643 of CAZAHB010000083.1, forward strand.
GTGAACCACCGGTCGTGCGGCGGTCCCTCGGTGGCGGTGACGCGATAGCGGGGCGGAGGAAGCGACTGTCCCTGCAGGATCTCCTGAAGGGCGGACTTGTGATCGCGCAGGCTGTCGCGGGCTTGGACGTCCTCGAGCAGTGGACCGAAATGCTCGAGCACGAACTCCCGCGCCGCATCGTAGCCGTTGCCCAAAAACACCGCACCGATCAGCGCCTCCACGACATCCGCCAGCAGTGACGCTTTGTTCCGTCCGCCGGTGGTTTCCTCTCCCCGGCCGAGAAGAATGTACCGACCGAGGTCAAGCTGGCGCGCGAGGTTGGCGAGGGCCGACTTCCGGACAAGGGCGGCCTTCAGCCGTGTCAGGTCCCCCTCGGGAAGATCCGGGTAGGCGTGATACAGATGCGCGGCGCACACCAGATCGAGCACCGCGTCGCCCAGAAACTCCAGCCGCTGGTTGTTCGCGAGCGGGTCCAACCCGTGCTCGCGAGCGTAGGAATTGTGCGTGAAGGCGAGCCTGAGCAGGTCTTCCGGGACGCCGTCCAACCCGAGGCGCTCGCGGACATCTGTAAGGTCTGTGTCTGCCACTATGCTGATCCCCGGTCCGCCCCATCGCCGGTCATGACGAGGAGTCGCTATTGATTGAATGCGCCCACAATCAGGGCGATGTTGTGTCCACCAAAGCCGAACGAGTTCGACATGGCGACACGCACCGGCTGCTCACGCGGCTCTCCGCGGACGAGATCCAGATTCGGATACTCCGGGTCCTCGCAGTTGAGCGTATGCGGTATGATGCCCTCCTTGATGGTCTTGAGACACAGAGCAAGCTCTGTGGGCCCGGTGGCCCCGAGCATGTGGCCATGCACGGGCTTGGTCGAGGACATCGGGATATTGCCGACGTAGTCTCCGAACAGCTTCTGGACCGCAAGGCCCTCGGAGGTGTCGCCGGCCGGTGTGCCCGGCCCGTGGGCGTTGATGTAGTCCACCTCGTTGATCGTCAGGCCCGCATCGTCCAAAGCGTTCTGCATCGCCCGAATCGCGCCCCCTCCATCAGGGCAGGGCTCTGTGAAGTGGTGGGCATCGCCGCTGAGGCCAAGCCCCAGGATCTCCCCGAAAATCGGCGCGCCACGCTCCTGAGCGTGCTCAAGCTCCTCGATCACCATGCAGGTTGACCCGTCGCCCATCACGAACCCGTCGCGGTCATTATCGAACGGCCTGCAGGCGTGCTCGGGGTCATCATTGCGCGTGGACAGCGCGCCGGCTGAGCAGAAGCCCGAAAGGGCGCTCATACTTATGCCCGCCTCGCTGCCACCGGTGATCATCGCATCCGCCCGGCCCAGCTTAATGAGATCCACCGCGTGTCCGATCGCATGGGCGCCGGACGCGCAGGCGGTGACCGCCGCTGAATTCGGCCCCATGGCTCCGGTGATCATCGATACCATCCCGGACGCCATGTCTATGATCATCATCGGGATCAGGAAGGGCGACACGCGCCTCGGCCCTCGGTCAAGCAGCCGCTGGAATTGCTCCTCCCAGGTGGTCATACCACCTATTCCCGAACCGATCAGGACACCGACCCTTGCGCGGTTGGTGTCATCGATAACCAGTTCGGACTGTTCAATCGCAACGTCCGACGCCCAGGTGGCGTATCGGACGAATGGATCCGCGCGCTTCATGAGCTTCGCGTCGATTCGATCCCGCTGACCGCTCGGGTCGAAGTCAAGGTCCACCTCGGCACCGAGGTGAGACTTGTACTCCGTCGGATCGAAGCGTTGGATGATATCAATGCCGGTCTCGCCCCTGAGACATGCCTCCCACAGCGTATCAAGGCCGCGACCGAGCGCGGATACGGTCCCAACTCCGGTTATAACTACACGTCGATTCATCTCTGGCCCTCGCAGCGTGCGTCGAAGATTGACCCGCGGCCGCCCACATTCGCGCGCGGCCGCCGGTCTTCAGCGCGTATTCGGCGCAACTGGAGCGTCAGACGTCTTTATCCTCGAGGTAGCGCACAGCGTCACCGACCGTCTGAATGTCCTGTGCATCCTCCTCGGGAATGTCTACGTCGAACTCGTCCTCGAGCGCCATGACCAGCTCAACGACATCCAGCGAGTCCGCCTTAAGGTCGCCCTCGAAAGTTGCCGCTTCGGTGACCCAGCTCTCGGGGACGGAAAGCTCGCGTACGATGACTTCCTTGACCTGCTCGAACAGTGCCATTGGTCGTCTCATCTCCGTTCTGCGCCTGGTCTTCTGTCGGGCGCGTGGCGCCCGTCGGTCTCGGTGCGTTGCGTCCGACGCCGATGATGACGATCCTCGCCACCTCCGGCAGGACTGTTATCGCGTCACATGATCAGGCCGCCGTCGATGTTGATGACCTGCCCGGTGATGTAGCCGGCACCGGGTCCGGCAAGGAATTCAACAGCATTTGCGACGTCTTCGGCGGTGCCGGGCCGACTGAGCGGGATTCGCTCCAGCCACGCGTCGCGCGTGTCCTCATCAAGCTCGCCGGTCATCGCCGTCTGGATGAAGCCCGGAGCCAGCGCGTTACATGTCACGTTGCGCGCGGCCAGCTCCTGCGCGGTCGTCTTGGTCAGCGAGATCAGGCCGCCCTTTGACGCCGAGTAGTTCGCCTGCCCCGCATTGCCGCCTACCCCTGAAACCGAAGCCATGTTGATGATCCGCCCCGAGCGGGCCTTCATCATCGGCCGCGCCACGGCCTTCGTGCACAGGAACGCGCCCTTGAGGTTCACATCCAGCACGACATCCCACTGTTCCTCATCCATGCGCACAAGCAGGCCGTCGCGGGTGATGCCTGCATTGTTGACGAGGATGTCGATGCGGCCGAAAGCCTCCATGACCTCATCGACCATCTCCTGCACCTGCGCCTCGTCGGTGATGTCGGCCGTGTTCACCAGGGCCTCGCGTCCAAGCTGCTCCACTTCGTCGGCGACAGCCTGCGCAGCATCTTCCACAACGTCATTTACGACGATGTTCGCGCCGGCACCTGCCAGGGTCCGCGCGATCTCCGCGCCGATCCCCCCACCTGCTCCCGTTATTATTGCGACCTGGCCGTCAAGATTCAAGGTCTGCGCCTCCCGCGTGCGTCCTTTTCGCCACGTCACGCACCTCGTTAAGTAGTGGGAGCGCCCTCGCCCGCACTACTCAGGATGGCCCGGCACCGATGCTGTTTCGTGACGATGTGCAGCAAGTCACTGTTGCTCGTCGCTCGCAACTCGTCGCTATCCAGGCTCCGCTTTCAGGGCCTTCACGTCATCGACTCCGTCCACGTTCAGCGTCGTGACCTCGCGATCGACCCGTCGGATGAGCTTGCTGAGCACCGTCCCCGGCCCGATCTCGACGAAGGTGTCCACACCCTCATCGATCATCCATCGCACCGACTGCTCCCACCTCACGCTTGAGGTCATCTGCTCGCCAAGGTTGCCTCGTATCTCGTCCGGCTCCGTATGTGCCCGCGCATCCACATTCGCCACCACGGGAATCTCCGCGGGCGCGAAGTCGGTCTCCTGCAGGCGCTCAATCAGCGGCTCAGCCGCCGGTTCCATCAGTGGCGAGTGGAATGCCCCGGAGACATCCAGCGGGATGACCCGCTTCGCTCCGGCGTCCGTGCATGCTGCACTTGCGGCCTCGACCGCGTTCTCCTCCCCCGAGATCACTATCTGCCCCGGGGAGTTGTAGTTTGCGACCACGACCGCCCCTTCGGCGTGGACGCTGTTGACGGCCTCCTCGACATCCTCTGCATCGAGGCCAAGTACTGCGGCCATCGCGCCGGGAGCATCGTCCCCGGCGCGCGCCATCAACTCGCCGCGGAAGCGCACCAGCGGCAATACCTGCTCGGGCTCAAGGCACCCTGCGCAGGTGATCGCGGAATACTCGCCGAGCGAGTGCCCGGCCACGAAATCCGGCTCGATGCCGATCTCATGCACCGCGGCCAGCGCCGCGAGCGAGTGAGTGACGATGGCAGGCTGCTGGTTGTCGGTGCGTGTCAGCGCCTCCTCGGGGCCATCGAACATCACCGACAGCAGTTCGGCCCCGAGCGCGCTCTCCGCGACCTCGAATGCAAGCCGGGTGGTGCCACCGGCCTCATAGAGGTCGTGGCCCATGCCGACGTAGTGCGAATTCTGGCCCGGAAAGACGAAGGCGATCACGCAGTACCACCTCGGCGCTCCTTAATCTCCTCGATCATCACCGGGACGACATCGAACAGGTCCCCGACGACACCGTAATGCGCCACATCGAAGATCGGCGCAGCAGGGTCCTTGTTGATCGCAACGATACAGTCGGATGAGGACATGCCCGCAAGGTGCTGCACGGCCCCGGAGATGCCGCACGCGATGTAAAGCTTCGGATGCACTGTCTGGCCCGTCTGGCCCACCTGGTGTGTGGCGGGGATCCAGCCGGCATCGACCGTGGCGCGCGAGGCGCCGACCGCCGCGCCGAGCACATCCGCCAGTTCCTCGATCAGTGCGAAGTGCTTCGGATCACCCAGGCCCCGGCCACCGGAGACAATGATGTCCGCCTCCGAGAGGTTCACATCCGAGCCGGCGTCATCCTTGATGACCTCGAGTATCTTCGTCGAGATTGACTCCTCGTCCAGCTCCACCGGGACCTCGATGATCTCCGCCTCGCGGCCCTCATCGAACTCCATCGGCTTCATGACCTTCGGCCGGACCGTCGCCATCTGCGGGCGGGTGAACTCACACAGGATCGTGGCCATCACATTGCCGCCGAACGCCGGCCGCGTCTGCTCGAGCAGCTTCGTCTCATCGTTGATAGTCAACTCGGTGCAGTCCGCGGTCAGGCCGGCCTTGATCCGCGCGGCCACCCGTGACGCGAGATCCCGGCCCATGCTGGTGGCGCCGATGAGCACGATCTCCGGCTTGTGCTGGTTGATCAGGCCCGTCAGCACGTTCGTGAACGGCTCAGTGCGGTAGCGCTCCAGCGTCGGGTGATCGACCAAAAAGACCCGGTCTGCGCCGTAGCCAGCGACGCGATCCGCCAGATCATCGATATCATGGCCGATCAGGACCGCCGCGACGTGCGTGTCCAGCTTCTCGGCCAGCTTGCGGCCTTCGCCGAGAAGCTCGGCGGTGACCATCGCGAGGTCTCCCTCCGAAGTGATCTCTCCGACCACCCAGAGGCCCTCGTATTGTGAGGTGTCGACCTCGCCCTTGCCCTCCATTTCCAGCACAATCGCGCCGGTCGGGCAGGCGTAGGCGCACGCTCCGCAACTGGTGCAGTTCTCGTTGAACTCCGCCTTTTCATCGACCATGTCGATGGCCCCGTAGGGGCAGGACGGAATACACATCTCACAGCCGATGCACTTGGGCTTGTCGATGTAAATCGCCATCGTCTCGCTCCTGAAAAAAGGGTCCGCGGAGCCCGCGTTTGGCTGCGGGGCCGGTGGCCGGGACCTCAGATAATCTTCTCCTCGATGAGTCGGTCAACCAGCTTCAGGGCACAGTCATCGGGCTCGCCCTCGAACCTCTCCCCCTCGATGTCGCGAGTGGGGGCGAATGTCTGCACCACACGCGTCGGCGAACCGTCAAAGCCGCACAGGCAGGCCTCAGCGTCGATACAGCCCGCGTCCCAGACCTTGATTTCCTTCTTCTTCGCCGACAGTTTCGCCTTGATACCCGGGCGCCGGGGCTCGTTCATCTGCTTCACACATGAGACCAGCGCCGGCATCTGGACCTCCACGACCTCGAACTCGTCCTCCAGCAGCCGGCGGACCTTCAGCTTCTTCCCATCAATTTCGAGACCGATCGCGAAGGTGACCTGGGGGATCCCAAGCTGCTCGGCGATGCCCGGCGGCACCTGAGCGGTGTCACCGTCGAACGCCTGCTTGCCGGTGAAGATCAGGTCATAGTCCTCGATCTGCCTGATCGCGGTCGAGAGCACGTAGGAGGTCGCCAGGGTGTCCGACGCGGCGAAGCAGCGGTCCGACACGAGGACAGCCTCATCGCAGCCCATCGCGAGAGCCTCGCGCAGGGCGTCCTCCGCCTGCGGCGGGCCCATCGACATGACGGTAACTTTCCCGCCATTCTCCTCCACGAGCTGAACGGCCTGCTCGATGGCGTTTTCATCGAACGGATTGATGATCGACGGAACGCCCTCGCGAATGATCGTGTTCGTCTCCGGGTCGATGCGGACCTCGGAGGTGTCCGGGACCTGCTTTATGCAAACGATTATGTTCATGTGGATGTCAGCTCCATGCGTCCTTGTGCGCTGGAACGGCTGGTGGACCCTTTGCGGACCGACAGCATGCCGCCACCCGTTGCCGTGGCTGGCAACCGGCGACTGCTGGCCGGAGACCTATATGCGGTTCTCGCGCAGCAGCAGGTTCGAGATGATTCCGCGCTGGATCTCCGAAGTGCCCTCGACGATCTCGAACAGCTTCGCGTCGCGCATGTACCGCTCCACCGGGAACTCCTTGGTGTAGCCCACGCCACCGTGGATCTGCACAGCCTCGGAGGTCACCTTCGAGACGACCTCGGAGGACTTGAGCTTGGCCATCGACGCGACCTTCTCGAACTTCTCGCCCTGGTCCTTGAGCCACGCGGACTTCTGGTAGAGCAGCCGCGACGCCTCGATCTCGGTGGCCATGTCGGCGAGCTTGAACTGGATCGCCTGGAACTCGGCGATCTTCTGATCGAACTGCTCGCGCTGCTGGGCGTAGAGGATCGCGGCGTCGAACGCGGCCTGCGCGAGGCCGACGGCGCCAACGGCCATGCCGATGCGGCCGATGCCGAGCGTGGCCATCGCGACGCGGAACCCGCGGCCGGGCTTATACAGCACATTCTCAACCGGGACCTCGCAGTCCTGGAAGATAAGCTCCCGGTTGGGCAGCGCGTCCCAGCCCATCTTCTTCTCGTCCTTGCCGAACTCGAAGCCGGGCATCCCCTTCTCGACGATGAAGGCGGTCAGGCCGCGCATGCCCTTGGACGGATCGAGGTTGGCGATGACGACGTAGGTCTCCGCTACGCCGCCGTTGGAGATGAAGATCTTGGTGCCGTTGAGGATGTACTTGTCGCCCTGCAGGTCCGCCCGGGTCTGGACCGAACCGGCATCAGAGCCTGCGTTGGGCTCGGTGAGACCGAAGGCGCCGATGTGCTCGCCGGTGGTCAGCGGCTTGAGGTACTTCTCCTTCTGCTCCTCGGTGCCGAACTCCATGATCGGGTACTGTCCGAGAATATGCGCGCCGAAGACCGATCCGGTGGTCTGGCAGTAATAGCTGAGCAGCTCACCGACCGTCCCCCACATGAGCCAGCCCATGTCCAGGCCGCCCCACTCCTCCGCCACCGGAATGCCGAACAAGTCCATCTCGCGGCACAGTTCGATGGCCTCGTGCGGGAATTCACCGCGCTCGGCAACTTCGCACGCATGCGGCTTGAGTTCCTCTTCGCCGAGGTCGCGGATCATGTCGATGATCATCTGTTGGTCTTCTGTGAAACCGAAATCCAAGGGGAGTCCCTCCCAGCACTTTCTGAAGAATACCTGCTACTTGCCCCAGCGCACAACGGCCGCGCCAAGGCTGAACCCCGCACCAAAACCCACCAGCAGAACGTTGTCTCCGGCAGTCACACGGCCATCGCGATAGGCTTCATCAAGGGCGATGGCGATCGATGCGCCGGAGGTGTTACCGAACTTGTCGACGTTCACTACCATGCGATCCTCGGGGATGTCAAGGCGGCGGGCCGCCGCGTCGATGATTCGCAGGTTCGCCTGGTGCATCACGACCCAGTCGATATCCGCGTTTGTGAGGCCGGCCTTCGAGATAGCCTTCTCCGCGACCTCCGGCACACCGCGCACCGCCAGCTTGAACAGTTCCGGGCCGTTCATGCGCAGGCAGTGCTCACGCGCCTCCAGCGCCTCCTGATCGAGCGGCTTGCGCGAGCCGCCTGCAGGCACGTCAAGCAGATGACCGTGCTCACCGTATGACTCGAGCACGAAGCTCATCAGGCCCGTCTCAGATACCTCACCCTCGCCCGGCTGGACTACGGCCGCGCCCGCCCCATCGCCGAACAAAACACATGTAGAGCGGTCCGTCCAGTTCGTGATGGAGGTAAGCTTCTCGGCGGCGACAACCAGCGCGGTCCGGGTCTCGCCGGTGGCTACGAACTGGCGAGCCACGTGCAGGCCGTAGATGAAGCCGGTACAGCCGCTGAGCAGGTCGAATGCCCCGGCGCTGTTCGGCGCCCCGATAGCCGCCTGGAGATTGTTGGCTGTAACCGGAAACATGTAGTCGGGTGTGACGGTGGGGACGATTATCAACTCAACGTCTTCGGGCGTCAGATCTGCGTCGTCAAGAGCGGCCAGCGCCGCTTCGGCCCCCAGATCAGAACTCGCCTGGTCATCGGAGGCGATGCGCCGTTCCTTGATGCCGGTATGACTGACGATCCACTCGTCGCTGGTATCGACGATCTCCTCGAGGTCCTCATTGGTGAGGACCTCTTCGGGAACATACGATCCAACGCCGGTTATCACAGCGGGCCTGAGGGACATCGATCGAGGCATCCTCTCATAAAATTGCGCGCGATGCGATTATGCACACGCTTGCCGGCGCGTACTCCGCGCCGGCGTCGCACCATCGTTTGCAATGTAAAATGATTCCCCGGCTTTGTCGAAAGTTAGGCACACACAGCCGGGGCCGCGAATCTGCATCCCGTGAGTGTCCGTCCAGATGTAATGCGGAGCCGAGGTCACGGTTCAGCGTGTCCCGGGGCCGGTCAGGCGCTTTCTTCCGCACGGGCCGCGAAGACATCGTGCAGATGCTCCACAAGCTGCCCGCCGACGGCCCTGTGCGCGAAACAGATCGCATTGCAGGCGGCATTCGCATCCGAACAGCCGTGCCCTACAACGCTGACTCCGTTCACGCCCAGCAGCAGCGCTCCCCCATATTCCCCCGCGTCGAACTGATGTGCAACCTTCCCAAGCACCTGTCTCAGCTCAGGCGCGACGCTCTCCAACTCCGGCGAGCCGGCCAGGGCCTGCTTCACCCGCTCGAAGAGCAGCTTCGCCACACCCTCGGTCACCTTCAACACAACGTTGCCCACAAAGCCATCGCACACGATCACATCGCATGTCGAGCCGAAGACGTCGCCGCCCTCGACATTACCGCAGAAATTCAAATCGGCGGCCTCAAGTAGATCATGGGCCGCCTTGGTCAACTCGTTCCCCTTGCCCTTTTCCTCGCCGATGCTCAACAGGCCCACGCGGGGAGAAGCAACTCCCAGCGCGTACTCGGCATACACCGATCCCATGAATCCGAAATCAACAAGGTGCCCGGGCTTACAGTCGGCATTGGCCCCGGCGTCAAGCAGCACCCGATAGCCATCCTCGCTGGGCATCACGACAGCGATGGCGGGGCGACGGACGCCCGGGATCATGCCCAGGCGCATCGCCGAGAGGGCCATGAAGGCCCCGGAGTTGCCCGCCGAGACAACCGCCTCGGCCTCCTCCGAGCGCACAAGGTGAACCGCGCGGGCCATCGAGGTGTCGTCGCGACCCCGCAGGGTTGACCGCGGGCTCTCGTCCATCGCGATGACGTCCGAAGCAGGCTCGATATCAATCTGCCCGTTGTCGCCCTCTCCATCAGCCAGCACGGCGGCAATGGCGTCAGGATCACCCACCAGGGTGATTCGGGCGTCTATCTTTTCCGACGCGAGAAGGGCGCCGGCCACGATCTCTTCAGGGGCGTGGTCGCCCCCCATGGCGTCAACGGCTATCCGCATGATAGTGAGGGTTGTGGAACGCCTGTGATAGGAACGGGGTACGCGATCGGCGCTGGCGATTGCTCGCCGGCGTGTTACGAACTCGCAGCCTTATTCCTCGCGCTTCTTCTCCTCTTCACTGACCGTGTGGTCCACTTTGCGACTCTTGTAGTAGCCGCACGAGCCACAGGCGTTATGAGGGAGCTTCGGGGCCTCGCACTGCGGGCAATATGCAATTGCGGGGGCGGTAACGCCCTGGTGTGTGCGCTTCTTGCGCGTACGTGATTTCGAATGTCGTCGCTTCGGAAGAGCCATAGCGCACCTTCTCCAAAAGCCTTCGTGTTCTGGGAAACTACTCGAGCAACTCGCGCAGAGGCGCCATACGAGGATCGACCTCTTCGGTCTCGCACTCGCACTCAGCCACGTTCAAATCTGTGCCACAGTGCGGGCAGAGGCCCCTGCAGTCGGGCCGGCATAGTGACCGTGGGGGGGTATGCAGTATGATAAGCTGCCGCACAAGCTCGCTGAGGTCAACGGTATCGCCGTCCATCAGCGGGATCGGCGCCTTTTCGTCCTCCGATGCCGCGTGGGTGTAGGCCAGCGGCTCATCGATCTGGTCAAAGCTGCACGTCTCGGAGAAATCGAAGCTCAGCGGCACCTCGTGCTCGGCGAGGCAACGCCCACACTCCATGAGCGCCGTTACCTCGAAATGGCCCCATGCCGCGATCTCTCCGCCTATGTTGCGGAGGGTGACCCGGCCGGTCACATTGCCAACGAACTCCATGTCGGTCCCGATAGGGACAGGCGCATCAATATCGAGCGTGACCTGCGTTTCAGGTTTGCTCAGTTGGTCACGAATGTCATATCTCATAATTGCAACACCGCCAGCCCGGTCGGCTGGCGAAGTAGTGGGGTGAGTATAAAGGCCGAACGAATCCTTGTCAAGCGAAGGGCGGGCGCGGAGAATGGGGAACCGGAAACCAGAACCGGAGACGACAGCTCCCAGCGGCGGGCCGCGCTAACTCCCGTACTTCACCGTCAGCGCCACATCCTCGGCCACCTGGTCCGGGTGGTCCTCGGTATACACGCCCACGCAGACCGGATCGGTGGGCTTGATGTTCGCGAAGGCATACTCAAACGCCGCCTCGGGCTCGTTGCGGCCGGCCGCGAGGATCTTGTACGCCACGCAGGGCCTGGCGATCTTCTGGATCGTCTCCACCATCGCCTCCCGATCTTCCGGGTCGTAGATCTCTCCCCCGCGGCCATACAGGTCATAGAAGCAGCACAGATAGAAGTCGCAGCCCAGCCCCATCTCTTCGGCCCGGAGCGGGTACTGCCAGTTATGCGAAGCCAGTCCCGCAACCATGCCCAAATCCTTGATCAGCGCGATCCAGTCCCGCATCACCTCCGGGTCGCCGTCGCGGAAGATGCCGTCGGCCATGCCGCCGTGCAGGTAGCACGCATCCGCGCCTGTCCCGCAGATCTGGCGGATATTCGCCTCGATGGACTTGCGCTCGGGGCAGGTCTGGGCGATCCACTGGATGGCGCCGCCCTCGTCCCGGTACTCGGTCAGCAGCCGCTGGATGTGATTGTCGCCGCGGCCAAGGAAGGTGTTCACTCCGAGGTCCTCGCACTGGCGCAGGCAGTTCTTGATGCGCGCGGTCGTCCACCAGTGGCGCATCTTCGCCGAGCGCTCGGCCGACCAGTGGGAGTTACCGCTGAACGGATTCCCGCCGACGATGAAGCGGGAGACAGTCAGCGGGCCGAGAGTGGTTCTGGGCATTTCGGGCATGATTACCTCCTCCCAAAGCTCAGCGGCCCCGGACGGGGCGCCGGGGCCAAGCGCGAAGCGCACGGCAACGGCTGACGACAACGACACAGGTCGGCGCGGGGGCCGACCTCTCCAACGACGCACGACGGGACGCCCGTACC
>CAZAHB010000084.1:0-22113 GCA_964484945.1 uncultured Armatimonadia bacterium
GACGATGGCGTAGCGGTGGCGCCGCCAGCACAAGCACGACCAGCGCTACCCCCGTCGCCGCCAGCCACCTGGCTCGCACGCGCGTCGGGGCCGCGACCGCGAAGACCGCCGCGCCGAACATCGCGCTCAGCAGCCCCGCCCGCGAGCCGGTCAGCAGCAGCGCCGCGCCGCCGACGAGGACCGCGAAGCCGGCCGCGATCAGCGCCAGCCGCGGGCGCTCGGGTTGCTCGCGGGAGGTGCGCCATGCCATGGCGAGCACGACGGCGGCCGCGGTGAGGAACACAAGCAGGTAGCTTGCGAGCACGTTGGGGTTGTACATGGTCCCGAAGATGCGCCAGCTTGGATCCCCCTGGAAGATGACCGTCTGCGTCCAGTCGCGCAGGCCGATCACGCCCTCCACCGCGCCCGTAGCGGCGATAGCGATCCACGCCCATCGGCGCCAGCGTTGGTCCGTGAAGACAGAGGCGAAGACCGCCATCAGCGCGATATAGGAGACGATGTGCAGGAGGCTGAGCAGGCTCGCGTGGAGGTAGACGCTGGTGAAGGTTGAGATCAGAAGCAACACCACGAAGCCGCCCAGCGGCCACATCGCCCGACCGAGGCCCTCGCGGATTCGTGATGTCCCCAGCGCACACGCCACGCAGGCCGCCAGTGCGCAGACAAACGCGCCAAGCGCCGCTCCCAGCACGGGGCCGTCGAACATGTAGCCCGCGACGAAGGGGAGTGCGACCACCAGCGCGATGGCCAGGACCCGTGCGGCATTTGCGAGCCAGTCGCCGTACGCTTTCATCGGCGGCCACCGCCGAACAGTCGCTTGAACCTGCCCCACGTGTTGCTGATCAGCCGCCGACCCTCCCAGCTTATGATGAGCAGACCCGCCCGCAGCCAGACGCCGATCCAGACGAGCAGTCGCGAGAGGGGGTTTCGCGCGAAATGCTTGGAGTAGAGGCGGTACATGCCGCGGTGTGTGCGGACGATGGTGGGCACGACCGCCTGGTCGGTGCTCTTGCCCACTGCATGCACCACGTCGGTCACCGGTGAGTAGAGCACGCTCCAGCCGGCCTGGTGCATCCGGTAACAGTAGTCCACGTCCTCCGAGCCCCAGACGAAGCCTTCGTCAAGCTCGCCGACCTCCTCAAACGCCTCGCGCCGGATCAGCAGGCACGCCCCTGACGCCCAGTCAACCTCGTGCTGGGTCTCGTGATCGCAATCGCGCATGATGTACTCTGCGGCCGGCTCAGCGTTGGGGAACAGGCGCCCGAAGATCGTATTGCGGTAGACGGCTGCGGCGATCGTGGGGAATCTGCGGCAGGAGTATTGCAGCGACCCATCCGGGTAGACGAGCCTCGGCGCGACGATGCCGGCCTCCGGATGCGCGTCGGCGACCGCCACGAGTTTCTCCAGGCAGTCCGGTTCCAGGACCGTGTCGGGGTTGAGCATCATCAGATAGCGGCCCTCGGCCGCGCGCAGTGTCTGATTGGTCGCTTTTGCGAACCCGAGGTTCTCGTCATTGACGATCAACTTCACTTCAGGGAAATGCTCGCGGATCATCGCGACCGAGTCATCGGAGGAAGCGTTATCTGCGACGATGATTTCGAAAGTGGTTGGGATTTGCTGAGCCCGGACCGATTCCAGGCACACTCGCAGGTCGTCAGCCACGTTCCAACTGACGATACACACGCTCACGTCGGGAGGGGACTGGTGCATGCTCGCGGTGGGTGGGTCCCGACTGCTTCATATACGCTCAATCCCTCGCACCAGCGCCGTCGAAGGTGGCGTCGTAGAGGGGTCGCGGTCCAGCCTACGCCTCGTCTTCGCACCCGTCAAGCGATTCGGCCTCGTCGATGAGCATAATGGGGATGCCGTCCCTGATCGGGTACTTGAGGCAACAGTCGTCACAGATCAACGCGTCTTCCTCCAGGCGGATATCCTTCTTGCACTGGGGGCAGACGAGAATTTCGAGCAGGCGCTCATCAACCATCGCAGGCCTCCTGGAATCGTGGTGCGAATCGACCTGCCGCATTGTACCACCGCCCCCCGGTGAAGTCAAACGATTCACGGCAGCAACGAAAGCAACAAAAGCAACGGCAGCGACGAAAGCGACGGCAACGACGAGGCAACGGCAACGACAACGATCGCGAAATACGCGAGAAGTGGAGGAGCGTGTGTGGGCGCCAATAGGCCGAAGTCTCAACTCCAGTCAGGCCTGTGCCGCTGCCGGCCCACAAACCCTTGACTCCCACCGGGCCCCGTAGTACGATTTGTTGTAGCCAACAACATGACATGCCTCGCTGGGGGAGGCAAGGCGGCTGGACGTCAAGGCCGCACCCTGAGAGGGTGGAGAATTGATTCTCCACTGACCCCGGAACCTGACCCGGCTAACACCGGCGGAGGAAAGCGTGGCTTTGCGGCAGTCTCGCCGCCGGCCTCGCTTGCCGGCGGCGTTTGCGTACGACGAACTCGCGCATTCGCGACCGCGGCCGTTCGTCCGCCGGCTGATTCTCAGCGAAGCAGACCCGCCCATGGGCGGCAAGCATAGAAAGGACTATCGCAATGGCTTTTGAGAAGGATGAGTTCACCTGGGACGAACTGACAGTGACCCGAGGAATCGTGGAAAGCTTCACCGAGGACTTCCTCGATTCGCTGGACGTAGACGTGGCAGTCGTCGGTGCCGGCCCGTCCGGCATCACTGCGGCGCGCCTGCTGGCCGATGAGGGCCACAAGGTCGCCATCTTCGAGCGGAACCTGCACATTGGCGGCGGAATCTGGGGCGGCGGCATGCTGTTCCCGCGCATCGTTATCGAAGAGCAGGCGGCTCCTCTGATGAGCGAGGTCGGCATCAACCTGCGGGAGTGGGAGGATGGCACGGTCATCGCGGACGCGGTCGAGGCCGCTACGAAGATGACTGCCGCCGCGATCGACGCGGGCGCCCGCGTCTTCGTCGGCATCGAGGTGGAGGACGTCGTGGTGGACGATGACCAGCGCGTCAGCGGCGTCGTCATCAACTGGGACGCGGTCAGAGGCGCGGGCCTGCACGTGGATCCGCTGGCGGTGCGCGCTAAGGTAGTCATCGAAAGCACTGGACACCCCTGCGAGGTCGCGGATGTGCTGCTGACCAAGGTCCCCGGCGCCTGCCTCGACACGGGTGAGACCTGCGTGGCCGGTGAGGGTTCGATGAACGCCCGCGCCGGTGAGGCCGCGCTGATCGAAAACACCCGCGAGGTCTACCCCGGCGTGGTGACGGCGGGTATGGCCGCCAACGCGGTCAACAGTTCCCCGCGAATGGGCGCGATCTTCGGAGGTATGCTCCTGTCCGGCCAGAAGGCCGCAGAGATCGCCTCGGAGATCGTCGCCGACCGAAGCTGACACTGACGGCGTGCGGACGAGCGCGTTCGCACCGCGGGTCGATAGCGTTGCAGGATACGGAGTCCAGGCGCCCTCGCCTGGACGCCGTTCCCTGTCCGGCAAAGGAGTCCCTCACAATGACCATCATCGGCGAACCCGTCGAAGCCATCGACACCCCGGCCCTGGTCGTGGACATGCACAGGCTGGAGGAGAACATCCTCCGCGTGCATCGCGCGACCTTCGACGCCGGCCTGCAGATTCGCCCTCACATCAAGTCACACAAGACCCCGGAGATCGCGCACGTGCAGATCGACGGAGGGGCCGTCGGCATCACCTGCGCGAAAATCGGCGAGGCGGAGGTCATGTCCACCGCGGGCATCGACGACATCTTTATCGCCTACTCGCTGGTGGGCGAGACGAAGATGCGCCGGTTGGTGGCGCTGGCGAAGCGCACGCCGAACCTCTCGATGGCGGTCGAGAGCCTCGAAGGCGCCCGCCAGGCCTCGGAGGCCTTCAGCGAGGCCGGGATGGAGCTTGACGTGATGATCGAGGTGGATGCCGGCGCGGGCCGCACAGGTGTGCAGCCGGAGGAAGCCGTGACCTTCGCCGACCAGGTGGCCGAGATGCCCGCACTGGAGATCGTGGGCGTCATGGGCTACGCCTCACACTTCGCCTACACCCGCCGCGGGGACGAGGCGCTGATCGAGGGCGCCGCCGAGGAGGCCCGGGTGATCGGACAGATCGCCGAGAGTCTGGAAGGGGCCGGGCACGAGATGCACCGCATCTCCGGCGGCTCCACACCGACCGCGGGCCGCTATCAGCCGGACTGCGGCCTCACGGAGATCCGCTCGGGCACCTACGTCTTCTACGATCGCAACCAGGTGGACATCGGCTCCGCTCCGATGGAGCAGGTGGCGCTGAGCGTGCTGAGCACATGCGTGTCCACGCCGACCGACGAGCGCGCGATCATCGACGCCGGAACGAAGGGCCTCTCCCAGCAGGTTGGCGACTACTCGGACGGGTACGGCTGGCTTCCGGAGGTCGAAAGCGCGAAGGCCTACAAGATCAACGACGAGCACGGGTTCGTGGACGTGACGGAGGCTGAGCGACCCCTGACGATAGGGGAGAAGGTTCGCGTCATTCCTGCCCGCGCGCCGACCTGCGTGAACCTTTACGACTGGATCTACGCGGTGCGCGATGGCGTCGTCGAGGACGTCTGGCGCGTGGCCGCGAGAGGTCGCAATACCTGACGCCGGCTACCGCTGCACGAACCTGCCGTCAGGCCCACACGCCCTCTCGCCTTCGCGGGAGGGCATTTCCCGTGTGGACAGCCGGCCGTATCACCGCAGGGCGCGCCTGGTCGCACCGATTGGCAGTTTGCGCGGATAGACGCCCGCGAGGTAGGCGGGGTTCAGGTAGTTGTCGGCGGTGCCGATCCACATCATCTGGCTCTTGCGGGTGCCGCCATCGGCGTCGTTGACCCCCACGTCCAGCCCGATGCCACCCCAGTCTTCGCCTCGCCGAGCCTGGATAGCCGACAGCGGAATTTGCGCCACGACCTGATACCCCTCTGTGCCCAGCGCCCCTGTAACTTCCAGCGAGCGAAGGTCATCGGGCAGGTCATGCATATTGCGCCATCGCACCCGGCCGCCCGTCTCCTCGGGAGGCAGTACCTGCAGCGCAAGCACGTTTTCGCTGTAGACCGGCCGCCCCTCGCCCTTCCGCGACCGCAGATCAAGGTAGACCTCAACCGAGTCGCCACGCGATGGATCTGTCAGTCCGGCCACGGTGACCTGATCATCCGTGACCTCGACTTCGACCAGCAGATGCTGATCAGAAGTCGATACTCTGAACCGGGCCGAGAGGTCGTCAGGTCCCTGCCACAGGTGCTTGCCGAGCACCAGGGCGGGGGCATCCAGCACATGCCACTGATTCGACGTGTCCGCGGATACCGAGATCGCCGGCGCGATGGTCAGCCATCCAGCGTCAAACGCCCCCGCGTTCCCCGAGCGCACACGGATCGAGATCGGGATGGACCACGCCCGTCCCGCAGGCGAGCGTTCAGGCACGCGGAAGTGCTCGGAAACGGTCACCGGTTCCCCGGCGGCCACGGTGCCCTGCAGGTCGCGCGCCTGTTGCCCGAACTCCATGCGCATGGCCCACTCTACGGTTTCATCAGGCGGGCTCATAACAGTCGCTTGCACGTCATACCCGGCCTCGGCGGAGACGTCCGCTCCTCGCACGAGTTCACACCGTACCAGCGGCCGCGCGCCGACCGCAGAGTCGAATGCGCGCAGCACCTCTCTGGCCATGATAACGTGCGTGAAGCTTCCCGGGTGGCTGCCATACGGGAACGAGCCCCGGAAGTCGTGCGGTCCCTCTTCGATGGCCTGATGGAACCATGCCGCGGGCACACCTGCCTCCGCCGCGACCTCGCGGGCCGTCAGCGACCACTCGTTGTCACCGATCTCCTCCGCGATCGGCGGCAGACAGGCGATGACGAGCGCATCGGTCTCGCTCACCGCGCGAGACAAAAGCTCAGTCAGCCCCGCGCGGAACCTCCCCAGGGGCCGCCCCCAGCCGCGGTCATTGCCGCCAAACTGCACGACCAGCAGGTCTGGCTCAAATCGCGCGACCTGTCTGTCGAAGCCTCGCAGCGCGTCGGCGGTCGTCCAGCCGGGGTTGCCCTGAACGCGGTGCTCGAAGATGCACTCGGGGAAGCGATACCGCAGGCAGTCGAGGAACATCCGGTGATACACGTGGGTGCCATCAGTGCCCCATCCGTCTGTGATGGAATCACCATATGCAATCGTGGAAACGGTCTCGCCCTCTTCAAGTCGCTCCAGCAGAGCGCGAGCCCTGTCCTGCATCTCTGAACTGACCTCGCTGTGCTGACACCACGCAGGACCTGTGCACAGGAGTGCAACAAGAGCGACGCACGTGAGTCGATTCCACACTGTCACCACTTGCAAGGCCGGCACCTGAGCTTCACCTCCGAGGGACTGTCCGTCCACGGAAATCCTGTCTGGCCCCTGAATTACTCGACCCGATGGGGCTACTGCCCCCCGTCAGGTGGAGGCGGTGGAGCAGGCGGGGGCTCCGGTATCGCCTCGCGCTCCATCTCCGGTGTCGGATAGCCGGACGGAGTGTCTCCAGCGGCCAGGTCACATGCGTCGAGGCCGACCGTCCGCAGGCGATCGTAGTCAACTGGAATCCGTATCACGAGCCCGACGCGCCGTTTGTCCGCCGCGGCAGCAAGTGACATCGAGTCGGGCACCCGGGCGAGGTTCAGCATCCATGCACCGACACGATCGCGAATCTCCAACTCCCCGACGGTCACGCCCATCTGGTCCATGATCCGGCGCGTCTTCGCGCTCACCGAGATGATCTGCCCGGGAGCCGGTGGCACCGGTGCAACACGCTCACCGACAAGTGAGGCCTCCATCGCGTGGGGCGTCATGCTCAGGATCAGCACCGAGCCGTCCGTGGCGATACAAGGACATGCCGGGGCGCATCGGTCGCGGTACTGTTCGGGGATGATCTCGTAGCTCTTGCCCTGGACCTGCCGCTGCTCGAACTCCCATGTGTCAGTACCCGGATCGAAGCCCGCCATCGACTTCACGAAATCCCGAACCTGCGGCAGGTTCTCCTGCACGCTTTGCGCATCGCGCCCTTCCAGCAGCATCGCCGCCTGCGGCACCTCCGTCCGGGCACCGTCAGCGGGGACCGTGACCAGGTAGACGTTACCGGTCATCCAGCCGAACATCTCGTCCAGCGCAGCGCGCTCGTCCTCGGGGATCTGGGCCTCGGCTTCCTCGTAGTCCTCGACGAGGTCCATGACCAGGTCGTACTGGCTCTTTGGGCTGGGAATGCTCATGGTCGCCAGAGAATCGGACGGGATCCGGGCCTGTGTTTGCGCTTCCGACGTCACACCAAGCTTCGCCAGGCGGCGGATGAATGTATCCTTGGGAGCGTCCTTCTTCAGCATCAGCCCCGTCTCAACACGGAGACCCTCAGGCTCAGCCTCAAGGAGCGTAAAGCCGCTTTGAGCCGGTGCGAGGATCTCGCGGTCAACCATCTCGTAGAACTCCTGCTCCTGCTGGATCATGCCCTCATGGCGGTCATCCCATTCCTGCAGGCGTTCGGCTTCTGCCTGCAGCCCGTCGCTGAGCCAGCCGTACGGACTGACGGCCCGGACAAATGTGGCGTCAGTTGAGACCTGCTCCAGACCTGCCCACGCTGCAGTGGTGCTGAATGAATTATGCCGAATCCCGTTGGCGAGCCACGTGCACTCGGTGATCATGCGGCGGTCGTTGCTGACGAAGAGGTGGTCATCGGTCAGGCAGACCGTAGCGACCGGCTCTTCACGGTCCTCGCTCACGTACTTGACGAAGATGTAGTAACGCCCGTCGATCGTCCGCTCGATGATCTCGTGGTTGCCGGTCCATATGAGACGGACAAGGTCGGGAAGGTGCGCGATCGCCTCCGTGCGTGATTTCACCTCCGACACGCCCAGAAAGCCGATGGGCGCCGCATTCTCACCGAAAGCCGTGTCGAGATTGAACATGCCGAAACCGAACTCATCGCCGGCCCAGGAGAGTACATCATCGGAGATGGAGACATCGACCTGATTGTGGTCCAACTGCTTCTGGAGAGTCGCAAGAATGCGGTTGTCCAGTCGGCCCCGATCGGTCACACGGGCCATGACCGCATCCCACATGCTGTGCGAGACCAGCACGAACGCGTTGCCCTCGACCCACACATCCATCGTATCCGGCACAATCTGCGCAAGATTGAAGCCGGTCATGCCGGCCCATGCGGCCCATCCGAGCGTGATAACGCCCGCCAGAAGCACTACCACCAGCACGTGTCCGCGCATTCGTGAGAACATTTTCACGGCCTCCCGCTTCGACACCGACCACACGGCAGCGACTTTCGCCCACTTGCGCCAGATTCGTCACACTCATGCAAACAGCCACACCTCAATGAGTGTTTCCCAACGGCGTTTATGAAAACCTCTTTCGCGGAGAGGTCTCACCACCCGCCCCGTCCGCCCGCGAACTCCACGGATGCCCTCTCGTCAGTTAACCCGGCATGAATGAGAAACGTCTCTTCAGCGCAGAATGGTTCTTCTCATCGCGATGGCGGCGCACGTGGTTCGCACTCGGTGTGCTGATTCTCGTCATATCCGGCGTGCTATTCGCCCGCTGGCTGGCGGTTGAGCAGCACCGCAAGTACCTCATGGGGGCCGAGTACGCGCCGCCGCCGGAGGGCATGGTCTTCGTGCCTGCGGGCTACTTCTGGGTGGGGAGCGACTCCCCCGAGGCGGGACCTGATGTGCCTGACCTGCAGCGCGTCTTCCTCCCGGCCTTCTACATCGACAAACACGAGGTCACCAACGCTGAGTTTGCCGAGGTCTTCCCCGAGCATGAGTATCCCGAGGGGCAGGGCGACATGCCCGCGACGGCGGTGCTAAGGCCGGAGGCGCTGGAGTACTGCGAGCAGCGCGGCGGACATCTGCCGACCGCTGCCGAGTGGGAGAAGGCGGCGCGTGGGAGCGACGCGCGGCAGTGGCCGTGGGGCAACGAGTTCCGGCCTGAGTGCGCGAACATTGGCCGCCTCGACGCGGACGCCCGGGTGCGGCTTAAGGCGCGCGGCATCGAATGCGGTGTGCGCGGCCCGCGGGTAAAGGTGGAGGTCGGCAGCTACCCCTGCGGTGCGAGCCCCTATGGCGCGCTGGACATGGCGGGGAACGTGTGGGAGTGGGTGAGCGACATCTACACGGACCCGCGCCCGCCGCTGGAGTTGCACTGGGATCCGATCGAGCGCGCGATCATCCGCGGCGGCGCATATGGCTACGGCCCGGACGCCGCGCGAACGTGGTTCCAGGCCTTCGAGGACCCGGCGGCAACGTGCAATGACGTGGGCTTCCGGATGGCAAGGGCTGCGGAACGATTCTAAGAGCAGTCAGGCAATGCGGGAGTTGAGTTCGGCGGAAAGCGCCTCTATCTCTGCGTTCCTGTCGTCTTCGGAAAAGTAGTATACGCAAGCACCGACGATGGATCGGTCTCGCATCGCTGAGACCAGGGAACCGTCATGCTCAGTAAGCAGGCAGGGCGCCGACGAACCAGAGCCAGCCACGTAGATCTGATCCAAGACGTCCTCACTGCCTGGTTGCCGCGTCTGCAATTCTATCGGCGAGCGGAATGGATAGAGGTTCTGGAACGACAACTCCCAAGAAGCCCAGCCAATGCGCTCTGGCTCAACGCCACAACTGTCAGCGAGCGCAATCACCTGATCGCGACGACCGAACAGGTGTAGCAATGCACTCATGGGCGAGGCGAGTCGCTCGCCTTGGCGAGTTGCGCGAAGTTCGATGACGGTGACAGGATGGATCCGGTTCAGCAGCATGCGAGAGAACTCCGCTGCAAGCCCGCTCCCTGCCTCGGCCTCTTGGGCGGCACCGCGGTAGACGACGTCATCGGTGAAACGGCGGAAGTCCCCGGATGCACACAGGTCCCGCACGCCATCGAAGTCAGCAGGCAGCCCTGAAACTCTTCGGGCCACGAGCGCAGCGCAGACAGCCCTGAGTAATAGGTCAAAACCGAGGACCGTCTTGTGGTAGATAACGTTGCTGTAGTAGAAATAACGGGCTAAAACGAAGTGATCCAGCCGAGGTACTGCTCGATCGTCATATACGATGACTGGCCGCGCCATCTGGTCGTCTGGCGTGGCTGCCTCGGGGGCCGCCACCGGTGACTCAACAATGCGTGCCCTTCGGATGATGTGAGACGGTTCTACGAGGCCGTACGTGGCACCGGCAATCATTGAGTCGCGCACCAGGTAGTCCATCCGGTCCACATCAACCTGAGAGTGGAATATCTGTCTAAGATGAGCCCTCGCAGGTGGTGGGTCCCGCCGCATCACTGACACGAGATCGTTGACCGAGAACCCTGGGTTTGTGGTGTCGATGATCTCAGCGAGTTCGGCATTGTTCCGCAGAGCATATTCAGTCAAGGTCTCGTGGTGACCCCATTCGCTCGCATCCGACGAGGCCCAGCAGACGAATCCTAGGGGGTCATCCGCTGCTTGACACCACAGTTCTGGAGCATCAATCTGTTCGTCTTGCGTGACGGGCTCTCCCGGAATCCGCTGGTAGACCTTCTCCAACGTATGTGAGCATGGATAGTGCCCGATGTCGTGGAGGAGCGCAGCCCATCGAACGAGGCGCCGCTCGGTCTGCTGCAGGCCCAAAGTCTCACCGTAATGCTGTGCCCAGTAGTAGGCGCCAAGCGAATGGGCGAATCGTGAGTGGTCGGCAGTGGGGAAAACGAGAGGAACCACAGGAAGTTGCTTGATTCGGCGAAGACGCTGAAGCAGAGGCAGATCGTCGAGAAGCCTGTTATCACACTCCTCGAATATCGGAATACTACCTAACACTGGATCAGATATGTGGCGGCGACCAGTGGCGAAGAAATCTGGTGTCACTCGAGAAGGCCCCCCTGCCTGAGTGCCTCCCACGCAGCGCGGACATCTCCCGGAGAAAACCCTGGCTTGTGCCGCAGAAATGTCTGGACTTCCTCGTCGGCCAGTTCATCCGAACCGGAATCCGCGGCCCGCGAACGGGTGAGGTGATAATGCAGTGAGGCAATGAGTTCAAGCCAGCGGTGCTTCGGGAGACGGTCTGGTTTGGTTTCGAGGAAGAGCCTAACCGGTGTCAGTGCCTCGACTGCTTCTTCCCGGAGTTCAGGTGTTTCGATGGAATCGGCCCCTATGTCGTCCAGCGCGTAGCAGTCACGTGCGGCCGCCGGAGAGTATGGGCCTCTCACGTACCAGTTATAGTCACCGTAGCAAAGGGTCATTCGGTGACACCGCAAAGCCTCCTGAGCCAGATAGATGAGCTTCTGTACTTCGATCCGCCGATTAAGATCGACGCCCTGACTGTCGTCGGCATACGGCGGCGCTTCGCTCAAATGCTTCAGGACCGTATGCGTGAGCCGCTGGCGGTGGGTAACTTCTGGCATGATGTATCCCTCCCAAGCTGCCGATCATCATAGCAGACACTGCTTCAATCCCCAAACATATAGTATATCGAACAGATGTTTGTGTCAAGCGCTATGACACAATTTCCCCCAACCCCTCCGCGTTCCCATGCGTCAGCTTCCCAAGCTCCTCGTCGGAGAAGTCGCACTCGTCGAAGACCTTCAGCGTGGCGGCCTCGGGGTAGTAGTAGGGCGCGTGGGTGCCGAAGAGCAGGTGCTCGATGCCGATCTCATCCGTGACGTCCTGCACGCCGGCCACTGACTCAATGTGCGACATCTCGAAGTAGAGCCGCTCAGGCAGTGGGCCGGCGGCATCGCGCGCGACGCCCAGCGCCTCCGCGTTCTTGGCGTTCGCGATGACGATGGTGGCGTCAGGGTGATCCGCGCAGGCATCGAGGAGGCCGCTGAGGGAGACCGGGGGTACCATCACCAGCGGGTGGTGGTGGCGCTCGTCGGTCATGCGGACAGTAACCTCGACGAACAGTCCAAGGTCCTCCGCTGCCGCCAGCAGATCATCGAAGACCGGATCCGTCAGCAGCCACTGCTGGTAGTTCGGATTCACGCGCACTCCGGGCATGCCAAGCTCCGCGCACTCTGCGATGTCCCGCTCCCAGGCCGGCCACTCGGGGTTGACGGTGCCGATCGGCGTCAGTGACTCATACTCGGCGACCGCCTCCGCGAGCGGCTCATTCGCGGCTGCCACATTCTTGAGCATGACCGCGTCGAGGCTGGTGACCCACGCCCGATCGATATCCACGCGCGAAAGCCGCTCAAGCAGCGCCTCCGGCGTGCAGTACTCTGTGCGGCGGAAGGGCCACTGGCCGAGGTTCGCGTTACAGTCGATGATGGTGGTGGAAGTTGTCACAGGTCAAGCACCTGCCTCATGTTTTCGCTGAGAATGTGTCGCTTCTGATCGTCCGTTATGTCTGCACCGTACACCTTCGCGAGCTGTGACGCGAAGCTGCGGCCTGCCGCATCCGAGCCGTACACCACACGGTCTGCTCCGAGCCACTGAACTGCCATCTCCGTGTACCCCATCTCCGGATCGAAGCCACAGGTATCGACCAGGATGTTGGGGCAGTCCGCCACGGCGCGGATGCCTCGCTCCCAGTTGAGGCCGGCGTGGGCGGCGATGAAGGTGACCCCCGGATGGCGCGCGGCAAGCGCGGCGAGGTCGGCGGGGCTCGATTCGTGGGGAAGGTTGCCCCCGGCCCGGAAGAACGTGTGCTGCAGCACCGGCGCATCCAGTTCGCCCGCCCGCTCGCAGATGGCATCCATGTTCGGATGGTCGCAGCACATCGCGATCCACAGCTTGATGCCGACGAACGGACCCTCGGCGACGCGCGCGTCAAGCTCCCGCAGCGAGTGGAAGAGGCGGTTGGGGTTGAGGTTCACGTAGCCGAAGAAGCGATCCGGATGTAGTGCGATCAACTCGGCGTTGAAATCGTTGTCGGTCTCTATCTCCGCCTCGGTGGGCTGGCGGTGGAAGCTCGGCCCGAGGCTCGTGCCGAGCCACTCGATGCCCATGCGGTCCGCGAAGCGCAGCATCTCTTCGGCACAACGCTCCGGGCCCTCGCCCTGCGCGGAGGTGGGGTGTACGTGACAGTCGATGACGCCGTCGAGAAGCCTCACAGTCCGAGGATCCTTTGCATGTTGCCGCCGAGGATCTTCTCGCGGTCTTCGTCGGAGATATCGGCCCCGTGGACCTTGGCGATCTGTGAGGCGAAGCTTCGCCCGGGCGCGTCGGAGCCGTAGACGATGCGGTTGGCTCCGAGCATCGCCACACCCATCTCGGTCTGGCCCATCTCCGGATCGCCCCCGGCCAGTTCGGCGTGGACGTTCGGGAGGTCCTGGACGATGCGGTAGCCCATCTCCCAGTTGCCGCCGGAGTGGCCAAGGATAAAGTCCACATCCGGATGCCGTCGCGCGAGCTTCGCAACGTCCCGGGGCGTCGATTCGTACGGAAGATTGCCCGTGATCTTCATCCACGTGTGCTGGAGGATCGGTGCGTTCAGCTCAGCGGCCCGCTCGCAGATCGGGTCGAGGTTCGGCTCACTGCACTGCAGCGCGACCCACAGCTTGATGCCGCGGAACGGGCCGTCGGCGGTGCAGCGGTCTATCTCGTGCAGCGCCTCTCGCAGGAAGCACGGGGTGAGGAAGGCAAAGCCGATGTAGCGCTCGGGGTTCATCTCCACCGCGTCGCGGACCATATCGTTGGACTCGCGCACCACGTCCATGTCCGGCCTGCGGTCGCGCGATGTCCCGAGGCTCAGGCACATCCGGTCGATGCCCATGCGATCGGCGTAGTCGAGCAGGTAGCCCATGCGGTCCTCGGGAGTACCCCTGTGTCCCTGCACGTGAACGTGACAGTCGATGATCATGTGTAGCATCCTCCTCAGCAGCGTGCTTCGCTGTGCGGCGCATGAGACCTCCACGCACGCCGGTGCAGGGCGCCCGGGTCCCCTTCGGGCTTACTCTCCATCGCGCAGTGGCGTATCGTACCAGTCGCGCGAGGGCCAGGCGCAGCGGAGTGGAGTAGTGTCACCGCGATATTGGCTGGGGAGTTCTCCGAGCAGTGTGCGACAGTACTCAACGTAGCGCAGCATCTGCGGGAGCGGACTGAACTTCACCCACACCACGTTCCCCGCCCGCGACCGGTCGCCCTGGCCCTTGCTGATGAATGCGCCCGACTCGTGCTGGCGGGCCAGTAGTGCCTCCATTCGTTCTGCCAGTTCCGGCAGGGCCTCGGCCATCTCTTCGGGCGTGGGCGGTGTCGCGAAGTCCTCCGGCACACCCTCCTGCTTGAGGCGGTCGATCTCGGCCAGCGCCCCGCTGACATTGTATGAGCGCTTCCGCAAATACGTGACCTTCGTGGAGATCTTCCGGAATGTCGCTAACTGTTCGGGATCGTTGATCTGGTAGATCTTCCCCCTGTCTGCCGCGATCGGCTCGCCGGTCTCGTAGTCGTACCAGAAGTAGTATTCCTCATCGTCGGAGATCCTCTTCAGCCACTCCATGGCCTTCCGCGGGGCCTCGATGTAGCGCTCATCGCCGGTAACAAGGTAGGCCTGCTTGAGCGCCTTGAACGCGTGGAACGTGCCGGACACGCACATCGATGGTGGCTCGTGGGAGCGGGCCCAGGCGGGCTCGTTCTCGGGGGTATACTGAAATGCCCAGCCCAATGTCGGCGGTCCCAGTTGCGCCTCCAAAAGCCAGTCTGCGCAGCGGACGAATGCATCCAGGTACTTCTCCGCGCCGGTTGCATGATACATCAACAGCATCGCGTCCATGCCATCGTTGCAGGGTAGATCGTTGATCTCTCCACCGTTCGGGTCGCCGTGATGGGTGATGCCGACCTCCCGCTCAAGATCGTAACTGTGGCCCCACGAGCCGTTGGGATTCTGCGCCCTGATCAGGAACTCGCCGGTGCGCATGGCTCCTTTGAGATATGCTTCATTGCCAGTGAGTCGGTGCATGTAAAGGAGGATGTACATCGGGTGCACCTGATTTTGGTCCTGCAGCTTGACCTTCGTGATCTCAGGGTAGAACAGTTCCAGGCCGGAGGGTGTCGCGTAGTACTTCGCCGCCCAACAGCCCTGTGGCATCTGCGCGGCGAGGTAGGCGTCGGCCATCTCGCGGCCGATCGACAGTATCTCCGGGTCCTCAAGGATCTCTGATCCGTAGATGGCCCACGTGCCGGCGCGCCCCACGTGGCCCTTGTCGTTGGAGACGAAGTTGTCCGGCCAGACATTCTGCCGCGCGCCCGTTGGGCACGAGAGCATCGTCGGCCAGGTGTAGCAGTTCCCCCAGCCTCCGTCCTGAACACTGCTCTGAAAGCCGAACCACCGGCGCAGTGAGTCTTCGACGCGCGCCAGCAGTTCCAGGTCCACTGCCGCATGGGTTCGTTCGGGTATCAGGTCGCGCTCAGGTGGCGTGCAGTCAGAGCAGCGGACGCTGTCGATCAGCCCGCCCAGTGGCTGTCGCCAGTGCGCATCATGGCCGGAGCTGCCGAGAAAGAGCACGTAGAAGGGAAGCGTCACGCCCGACGGCTCGATCTCGCCGGTGACGCCATCTCCGTCAACCGTCAGCCACAGCCGCCCTTCGACATTGTCCCAGCCCGAGGCGATGTGATGCCAGACGGACGGATCGAGTTCGCCCGGGTCATACGTAAGGGTGCGTGCGGGATCCGTGCGCAGGCGCGGGGTATCGTATAGTGCCAGTGTGCCGTCCGGGAGCTTGTGCAGGCCGACGTTGCGGGAGTGCAATCGGTTCTGTGCGCGGGCGTCGAAGAACCAGTGCCCTTTGCCATCGGACCACAGATCCGTCCCATCGACGCTCTTGACCCACATTTCAAGCATCCCGCGGCGGGAGTTCAGATTGAGCCCACCGCGGAAGTGGGCGATGGAGGCGTTCTGCGACAGGTCAAGCGCGCCGCCATCTGCACCGTCGGCCATCCATGGTCCGAGGTAGGCCTGGCCCTGTTTCATCCCGCGGGCGTGATCGGCCACCAGTCCGTAGTAGCCCTTCTCGCCGGGACGCGCCGGGCCACCGGCGTCGGGGAATGTCGCGATCATCGAGGTGTGGCGATCGACCTTCGGCACCGGGTCGCAGGGACGTGAGAACGTGAAGGGCTCAGGTTCAACTGGCTGAGGTGCTGGTTGCTCGTCCTGCGCCGGCAACATTGAACACAAGAGAGCGAGCGTGATGACGCACAGCGATTTCAGGCGCATTGGGGGGTGACCTCCAGGCAGGTGTCGTGCATGATACATATAGGTTCGTGGCGCGAGAAATGCGGACCTGCGGGGTGGTAGCAAAGGCAGAAGCGCGCCGCGGGAGTTCCACGGCGCGCCTGGAGTCTGCGTGTTGCGGGTAGGCTTAGAAGCCGGGCGTGAATGTGGTCGGGGGGATCTGCGCTCCGGACATCGCGACGCCTCGGCGCGCGCGCCCGGTGGCTTCCTCCCCACCGGACTGCATTGAGGCCCGTGATCCGCTGAACTCATTGGTCTGCTCGGGAGGCGGCGCCTGCGTCTGACCGCTTGAGCCCTCGATGCCACCAGCCCCGATCAGCACGGCTTCCGCCCGATCCAGTCCGGACAGATCCGACAGCGGGACCGTGAAGCTGAAGCTGAAGTACCAGCCCTTCTTCCCGGTCAGGTTGAGGTTCCCACCTTCGAAGGACTTGTCCCTCGGCGGGATACGCGTCTCGTGCCTGGGCTGGTAGTCCAGTTCGTCAGGGTGCAGCAGATCCGCCAGGATGCCGGCACCGTGGCCCGCAGACTGGGTGCCGGAGACGACCTGGTCGCCGGCTGCATCGTAAAGCGTCAATTGGACCGAGTTCTGGCCCCACAGGCTGCTCCACTCGGAGGCTGCCTGGTTGTAGAGGTAGATCTCCTTGGGGTTCCAGATGCCGCCCTCGTAATCGTGGATGCGGAAGATCTGACGGTCCTCACCGTAGAAGTCGTACTTCTTGAGCTTGCGATAAACGAGGCTCGGGTAGCGCTGTGCCACCCCGGGCTTGACCTTCATGATCACGCCGACCTGGATGGGGACCGAGGTCGTCCCGGGCCGGATGGCGCTGTGCTCGACCTGCGGGTAGCCGATCTCGAATGAGAAGTTGTTCAGGCCCTTTTCGTACAGGTAGCGAACGTCGGCGATCTCCGCTTCCTTCACGGCGATCTCTCGCTGGATGCGCGTGGTCAGGCCGTAGCCGGGCTTCCCCGCCACGCCGGCTTCGGCCGCCGGACCTTCGCGGCGAGAGTAGACCCGCTGAAGCTGCATCCACTGGTTCTCGGTGTTCTCCTTGGCTTCGTCCTCTTCGGTGTAGAGGAAATTGTCCGGGATCATGGCGGGCTGGCGCCCGGTCCTGTCGAGGAACTCGTCGTAGGTCATCTCGAGGTCCTCGTCCATGTCCTCTTCGGTCCAGGCAATTCCCTCAGCGCCACCACCGCCGCCCCCGCCGGGCATGCCCATGCCCATACCCATTTCGCCCTCCATGCCGGGTCCGGGAGCCCCCGGTTCCATCTCACCGGCAGGCGGACCACCCTCTGGCTGTGCGAAAATGTTCCCCAGGAAGATGAGTGACGTGAGGAGTGCGATGACCGCAACGACAATTACAATGGTGCGCCCCTGGCGTCGTTCCCGCACAGGCAACCACCTCTGGTGCGAAGCAATAGCCGGTTTCGCGAAGAGTACAACCGAAAATCCACGTTGTCCGCCGACAGTATATTGACCGTACCCGTCAAAGTCAAGCGCAAGTTCGCCGTTCGGTGGCGATCAACCTTCCCGCAGATCAGGAACCGCGACTGATGTCCGGCTGGTTGCGTCGCTGCTCGCGTCGTCGATCGCGTCGCCATCGACTGGTTCGGCCTCGCCATTATCGGGCGGTTCCGCCCCGCCATCCTCGGTCTCGGCCTCTGCGTCGGGCGGCAGTTCCCCATCTTCGGGCGACTTCGTACCGATATGCACTACGCGCTTTTGCGGCCGGTAGTAGTCGGTGTGCAGCTTCTCATCGCGGACGACCTCGCCGTCACGCGTGGCCTTGCGGTAGACCGTTACGCGCCAGCCGTCGCGCCCCTCTTCCTCGACTTCCTTCTCGCCCTCGGGAAGTTCTGGGTCTTCGATCTCCTTGCGATCGTGCGAGATTCGGCTCAGGCCCTCGCGGATAATCTCCACGTCCGCGTCATCTTCCCGGCTGCCGAGCATCTTGAACGTGACCTTCCCGTCCGAGACATCGGTCAGAAGCAGAACCGGGTGTGCGAGGCTGTTCTTGAACTTGACATCGTACACGCCCCAGTAGACGGTCGCGTCGCGACCGGTCGGCACGTAATC
The DNA here is from genome assembly GCA_964484945.1 of uncultured Armatimonadia bacterium. Classification (GTDB taxonomy): domain Bacteria; phylum Armatimonadota; class Zipacnadia; order Zipacnadales; family UBA5352; genus UBA5352. The sequence continues at coordinate 18,216 of CAZAHB010000084.1, forward strand.
GACCGGGCGCGAGTGGTGGTGCCGCTCGATCATGTCCACGTTCGCCAGCAGCAAGACGTTATACAGCGTGCTCGCGATCTGGCAGATGCCGCCACCGGTTGATGGTTCGACATCTCCGTTGATGAAGATTGGCGCCGCGCGGTAGCCGTCCCTGGCGAGTCGCTCGCCAACTACGTCATTGAAAGAGAATTCCTCGCCGGGATGGACGACGTGCTCGTTCAGCTTCTCCGCAGCAAGCTTGAGGTTGTGCGTGCGGTCCGTCTGCCACGTGCGATACGGTGTCGAGTATTCGGCCAGCACGATCTCGATGTGCGAGAGATCCTCGGCGGTGACGGCGGGCCTGGTGGTCTCGACCACGGCCTCCACAGTCTTCGCCTGCGGGTCACTGAGGGCATCCTTTACGGCCTCGAAGGTAGCCTGCACATCCAGTCGCCGCCCGACCACTCCGGGAATGACCTCTACCTCCTGGCCCTTCACCGTGTAGTCGGCATCCACCGGATCGCGATCAACGACCTCGGCGAGTCCGCCAATCGCCTCGTCGAGGGTCTCGTGGTTGATCTCCACGGGCACTTCGATGTTGGTGGCTCTCCGCCCGGACGCCAGACGGGCCTTGATCTGATCGACCAGGCCGCCTTCGCGCCCGACGCGCACTGCCTTCTGTACCGCGACGTCGAGCTTGAAGCGGACGCCGAGTTCCTGTCGGCGGGCCTCCCACTCTCCGCCCGGGAAGGTCAGAGCTACTGATTCGGGCAATGAGGGGAGCCACTTCGTCCGCAGTGCAGCTACCGCTTCCTCGCGGGTCATACCGCTCACATCGACGCCCGCGATCGTGACGTTCGGCGCGATCTCGCCACTCTCCACCCACGATGAGGTCGCGATGGCGAGGGCGATTGCGCCCACGACGAGGATCGTCGCCAGTGCCGCGGCGGCAACGATCAGGATGAGCCTGGTGCGGTTGCGGGGGGATCCGTCTTCCGCGTCAGCGGCCGCCATGGTGTCAGTTTTTCCGGGGTCAGACTGCGTTGTCATGTTTCGTCCTTCGTCGCGCGGGACCGACACTCCTACTCGAACTTTGTGTGTCGCCGGCGGATGGTCTCTTCGGTAATGCCCAGTCGGTGCATCAATTGCAGGATCATAGCGTCGCACTGTGCAAGCAGGCACTGCTCGAACAGCGTGCCGGGCGGCTGTCCGGTGGGCCGCTCCGAGTTCACGAACACCACGGGCGCGTGAATATGCACGCAGTGATCGGCCATCTCGCCCAGCGGCGAGTCCGGGTGCCCGGTGATCACCGCGGTGCGGGCGCCCCGCGCCGCGGCGGCCTCAACCAGCGTCAGGGTCATCCGCGTCTGGCCCGAGCCGCTCCCGGCGATCAGCAGATCGTCGGCCACGACCGCCGGAGTCGTCGTCTCCCCGACCACGTGGGAGCTGAAACCGATATGCATCAGACGCATCGCGAACGCCTGCATCATCATCAGGCTGCGCCCCGCGCCGCCCACGAAGATGTTCTCGGCCTCTTCGATCATGTCCAGCAGCGTCTCGACCTGCTGATCGTCGGTGCGCGAGAGTGCGTCGCAGATCTCCCGTGCGACCAGTTGTGAGTAATCCCGTGCGGTCATCAGGCCCACACCTGCCCCGCGTGTCTCATCGTCGGTCATCTGTTCTTTCAACCCTCATTGCTCTGTGCAGCCGGGGGCGTGGTCACGACGACCGCCGACCGATCGAGGTCCAGCAGCCTCTGTGCCAACTGCTGCACCTGCTCGGCGGTCACCGCGCCGATACGCTCCTCGTAGTCCTCCCAGTGGTCCGCGCCCAGACCGTAGATCGTGTCCAGCGCCATCGTCTGCGCGAGCGCACCGTTCGTCTGAAGCCCCATCCGGTGAGCGGCCACCGCCATCTGCCGGGCGCGCTTCATCTCCTCATCGGACGGCGGCTGTGAGGCGATGTCCGTGATAATCGACGTAATCTGCTCGCGGACGGTTCCCACGCGGTCCGGCGCCGTTCCCGCCATGATCATGTACGCGCCGGGATCGAGCCCCTTGAGCGGAATCCCGTGTACGAAGTAGACAAGCTGCTGGCCGCGAAGTGCCTCGTGCAGCCTCCCGCCGGGCATCGAGGCACCCGACAGCACCGCGTCGAGCACATCCAGCACATCCGCGGCAGGGTCATCCACGCTCAGGCCGTGGAAGCCATAGCTCACAACCGCCTGCTGCTGGGGGCGCTCGATCACGCGCTCACGCTGCTGTTCGATGGGCGGCTCCTCGGGCGGCCGCGGCGGTTCGGGGTCGCCGCCGGAGATACCGCCGACAAGCTCTGCCACCCGGTCGAACACCGCCTCGGCCTCGACATCCCCCGCTACCGCGATGGTGGTCGAGCCCGGCCGGGCGTATGAGTCGTGGAAGCTTTTGAGATCTGCCGCGGTAAGGCCACGCGCTGCCTCTTCGGTCCCCGCCGGCAGGAACTGGTACGGGTGGCGGTGGAAAAGCTCACCGAGCAGTTCGCGCATCGCCACGGTTGTAACGCGGTCATCCTGCTGTGCGATTCCGGCCAGCGCAAGCTGCCGCTCGCGCTTGAGTTCATCTTCAGGAAATGTCGGATGAAACAGCGCGTCCAGCGTCAGTTCCAGCCCCTCCGCGAGGTCGCCCGCGAGGAACTGAGCCTCCAGTCCGAATGAGTTGCGCCCCGAGTAGGGCTCGAGGCTGCCCCCGAGGCGATCGACCTTCGCGGCGAGTTCCGCGCGACTGTACTGCGCCGTCCCGCGCACCAGCATCTGCGCCATCAGGGACGTAATGCCCGCGGTTTCGGCACTCTCGTATCGAAGCCCGCCCAGGGTCGCGGTCGTGATGCTCGCGGCCGGCACGGCGTGGTTTTCGCGAACGATCACGCGCAGGCCGTTGTCGAGCGTCCGCTGGTGTGTCCGCACCTCCTGGGCGGCGACATCCTCGTCGGCCCCCTCTTCAGCTTCGGCAGGCGGTCGCAGGATCGCGACTGTCATCAGCTCCGGAGCGAAATACTCGCGCGCAACGTCGCGCACCTGATCGGGGGTGACCCCGCGGATGCCCTCGACGTACCGGCGCGAAAAGTGCTCGTCACCGGTGAGCATCAGGTTGCGGCCCAGCGTCTCGGCGCGCCCCTCCGCGGTCTCCTGGCCGAAGACCTCCGATGCCTCCACCTGCTTGCGCACGCGCTCGATCTCAGCTTCGGGCGGGGCCTGCTGCTTGATCTGTTCGAGGGCGCTGACAATCTCCTCCTCGACCCGATGCAGGTTCTTTGGGTCCAGTGTCGCGCCGAAGGCGAAGAAGCCCGCGTCGTAGGCAGGTGTGGACGAGTAGCTGACGATCGAGTCAACAAGCCCCATCTCGTCGCGCAGCTTCCGCACCAGCAGTGAGGATTCGCCGGCCGTCAGGTAGCCCGAGAGTGTATCCAGGGCATACAGATCGGGGTCGAACAGATCGATTGTGGGCCACGCGATCCGCAGGTACGCCCGCTGCAGCCCCTCCTGCTCGACAACCCGGCGTCTCGCTGCGACCTGCCGGGGCTCCTGCGCGAGTTGCATTGCCGGGCGGGGGCTGCGCGAAAGTGCCCCGAACGTTTCTCGAAGCTGAGCGCTGACCGCCTCTCCGTCGAAGTCCCCGACCGCCACCACGACCATGTTGTCGGGCACGTACATCCGCTCGTGATAGGCGACGAGATCCTCGCGTGTCAGTTCATCAAACGCCTCCGGGTAGCCGATGACGCGGTAACGCGTCGGGTGGGTCGTGAAGAGTGTCTCGTACAGCAGGCTGGAGATCCGCCGGCCGGGCTGATCGTTGCCCATCGCCATCTCCCGCTCGATGATCCCTCGCTGGGTGTCCACATGCTCGGCGGGGAAGGTGGGGTGGAGCACGAAGTCGGAGATGAC
>CAZAHB010000085.1:0-21723 GCA_964484945.1 uncultured Armatimonadia bacterium
GGATGCCCGTCCTACAAACGACCAACGGCAACAACAACGACAGCAACGGCGCCAACGAAAGCCACGGTATACGACCAACGATCGCCGTTTGTGGGCGCCTCTTGCCTTCTGCAGGACGGGCATCCCTGCCCGTCTGTCCTTCATTCCGACAACGGCGACGGGCTGGAAGCCCGTCCTACAAACGACAGCAACGACAGCAACAGCAGCAACAAAAGCAACAAAAGCAACGAAAGCGACGGCAAACGACCGGACACTCGCCGTTGCCTTTTGCCTTCTGCAGGACGGGCATCCCTGCCCGTCTGTCGTTTGTAGTTGCAACCCGTCCTGCAGACGGCAATACTCGAGGACGGACGGTCACATCATCTCCGACGGTGGCTCGGGGTGATCGGCGCCGGGTGGGCCGAAATCCTCGCGCGCCTGCAACATGGCATCGTAATTCTCCAGCGGAACGCCCTCGAAAATGCAGTTGCTGGTGCAGAACACGTACGCCCCGTTCTCCACACCACCGTGTTCAAGGCAATAAAGAGCGCTGTCATACACCTCGCCGGGTGTGCCGGCATGCACCAGAGCGCAGTTGACGTTCCCCATCAGGCACAGGTCCGGGCCGACCTGCTCGCGCACCTCGCGGATGTCCACGCCCGCCATCGGATCCAGCGAGTGCAGCGCGTCGATCCCGGTGCCGACAAGCTGGTCGATGATGGGCATGATGTCGCCATCGGTGTGCTTCGCGGCATACAGGCCCAGCGACTGATAGCCCTCCACCTGGCGCTGAAGGAACGGGGTCACGAACTCCGCGAACATCGGCGGGGAAAGCCAGGGACCATCATTGAAGCAGTAATCCGCGCACATAAGGATGATCTCGACCCCGGCCTCGGCAAAGCGCTCCGCCAGTGCGATGGCGTCATCGATGCGGCGCTCGCGGGCGTCAAGCTCCTCCCGGCGGTCGTCGAAGAGGTTGATCGCCGCATCGACCATCTTCGTGCCCGAGGGGATGGCCACGGTGCCGTCGATCGACGCCGAGAGCATGATCGAGTCGCCCGCGTACTCGCGGAAGTAGTCGAAGGAGCGGATCTGGTCCTCGACATCGAGGCTCCAGAAGCCGGTGCAGATAGCCCAGTCGAGTTGCTGGTAGATCTCGGCCCACATCTTCGCGTTCTCGCGCAGCAGGCGCTCGCGCTCGGCGCCCTCAATGTCCTCGAGGTCGGCGCGTTCGAGGCGCTTGCGGCCGTAGAATTCCTCACAACGCTTGTACACAAGCTCGAAGTGCGGCGGCAACCCCTCCGGCCGCCCGCCCTCGAGCGCAAGGATCAACGATTCTCGCGGGGTCATGATGTTCTTCCCGTAGATTAAGGAATGGTGCCTGTGGAATGGCAGTTCGATTCGCGGGGCCTCGGAACCTGCCCGGGAGAGTAAGTCTGAAGATAACTCAAGGAGAAATTGGAAGGACGGGGAAAACTGTCTTTGTTCAAGACCGTACCAGGGAGGTGCACGCAGGTGCACATTGTCGATGTCGTTCATTGTGATTGTAGTGTGGTCGAAACCGATGGCGCAAAAGGTGTGGAGATTCAGTGGCTGCTTGCCGAAGAGGAGTGTGACGCGCCGAATTTCGCGATGCGCCGGTTTGTGGTAGAGCCGGGCGGGCATACGCCCCATCACTGCCACGCGTGGGAGCACGAAGTCTACGTGGTGCGCGGGGTCGGCGAGGTCGTCCACGGCGATAAGGTGACCCGATTCGGCCCGGATACGGCGTTTTTGCTTGAGCCGAATGAAAAGCACCAGATCCGCAACACCGGGGTCGAGCCGCTGGAATTCTTGTGCCTCGTCCCCAACGGTCCGGCGACCGAGCGGTAGCCGAGTATAACGCGAAAAACCCATCAGCGGCGAAGGCCCCTCGGAGGGCCTTCGCCGCAATCGCGTACAACCGCTCAAATCACGTTGAAGCCGATCAACACGCCCATGACTATGAAGAGCGCGGCGGCGACGTAGCGAATGGTCTCTGCTGGCAACTGTCCGCCGAGGCAGTGGCCCACAACGACGCCGATCGCGCTTACGAGCGTCAATGCCAGACTCGCTCCCAGCAACACGAGCCAGGGGCTCTGCTGGTCGGCGGCAATGAAACATGCGGCGATCTGGGTTTTGTCGCCAAGCTCAGCCACGAAAACGGTCGAGAATGCAATCAGGAAAGGCTTCCAGTCCATGTTGGTCTCCCTGTGTCAGTTGGATTGAGGCAGGTCAAGCAGGCGCAGCAGGTTCCCCGAGGCCACGGCCGCGAAGGTCGAATCATCAAGCTTCAGGCGGCGCAGGCCCGCCAGCGCCGCGCGCTGGCTCTGCCACGGGAAGTCGCTGCCAAAGCAAACGCGCTCCCACCCGTGGCGGGAACAGATATCGGCGATCACATCGTCCGGCGCGTAGTCGAATGTGTATGACAGGTCGAAGTGCACGGGCGCTCCGACGAGGTGGTCGCTGACACCCTCCCACATATTATATCCGCCCATGTGGGCGACGATCAATCGCAGGTTCGGGAAGTCGGCCGCCAGGTGCGCGAGGGCCTCGCCGTGTGGCACCGGGTCCTCGATCTGCATGATCTCCTGACCTCCGTGGATCAGGACGACGATACGGTCGCCGATCGCCTCGAACATCGCGCGGGTTTCGGGCTCCTCGAACGAGAAGCCCTGGAAGTACGGCTGGAGCTTCACCCCTCGGATCCCGCCCTCGATGAGGCGGTCGATCTCCCCGGGAACATCCTCGTAGCGCGGATGCAGTGCGCCGAAGGGTATCACGCGCGGGTGGTCTACGAGCCCGAGGGCGAAGCGGTTGATCGACGGGACCTGGTCGGGGCGGGTGGAGACGGGCGCGTAGACCGAGCGATCGACGCCGGCTTCGTCCATCTCGGCGACGACCCCATCGAGCACGGGCCGGCGCACCGGCTCGGCGTCGTACATGTCGCTGAGGCGCTCCATCGCGCGGTCAACGACCTTCTCCGGGAAGATGTGCGTGTGCGCGTCGATTATCTCGGTCATTCATATCACGTGAGAGCGCCCGGCCGCGGGGGCCCGGGCGGTGATTGTCGCAATCGATCGTGTGGGCTACTTCGGGCGCGCGAGGACGACACGGCCGTAGATGCCGCCCTTGTTCGATGTGTCGAAGACGCGGACGGCCAGGACGGTCTCCTCATCGACGGTCAGCGCATCGGTGGGCACCTCGACCGTAAAGGGCACATCCCAGCCCCTGTGATGGGTCAGCAGCTTCCCGTCGAGGTATACCCACGCCTCGGCGTCCACGCCGCCGAAGCCAAGCTGCAGCGGCCCGTTAAGCTCTTCCTCGCTGAAAGTCACCGGTGTTCGGTACCACGCCACGCCATCGTAGTCGTAGCCCTGGTCCTCCCAGTGATCGCCGATCTGAATCTCATCCCAGTCAGAATCATCGAAATCGGGCGCGGACCACCCGGCATCCCGGCCCTCGTCCTGCTTGTCGAGTGAGAACCGCCAGGTCTTCGGAAGCTCGCGGATTTCCTCGCCGAGATCGATCGTCGGCGCATCCTCGGGTGACATCTGTCGCAGCGAGCGCTCCCAGCGTGCGGCATAGACGCGGGTGAGTTTGCCCGCGATGGCGGCGTAGTGAGGCTCCGTCTCCCGCTCGGCCTGGAGATGCTCGGCCGCCTCGTTGGCCAGGTCGATGGCCTCCTGCAGCCCCTGCGGATCGTTCTCGGCCAGCGCCTGCTCGGCCGTCCGCCAGGCCCGGGAGCCAAGTTCCCCGTAGTGGAAGCCGATCTCCCACTCGCGGAGGCGCGCTTTCACTTTCGCATCGGCATTCTGCGCTGCAGCGTGGGCCGCGTCCATGTGCTCCCGGCATTGGGCGATGGCCTCGGGCGTCATCCACGTCCAGACGCCCTCGGTGATGTGGTCGCCGGCGATGAGCGCCTCCTCGGCGGTGCGCACGAAGCGCTTCATCGGCTCTGCGGCCGGGCCGAAGGCGTGCTCGCAGTAGTCATCCACAAGCGCATCCGCGTCGGTGTCGGTGTCCCAGGTGGCCTTCGCGATTGCGTAGTGGTTGATCCCATAGGTGCCCCAGATTCTCGGGCTGGACTGGCCCTCGTAGCCTACGACGCCGATGTCGCCCAGGTAGCCGATGTCATCGACGAATTTCGCGGCCGCCGGGTAGGGCATCGAGCAGAAGGTGGAGTGCGGGTTGTACTCGTAGACCATCACGCCACCGGGGGTCATCTCGACCCACTGCTCGATCCCCTCGCGGAACTTGTTGTGGTGCGGGCAGTTCTCGTTTTCGAACCGGTGCACGAAGCAGACGTAGTTCGGGCGGGAGTTGACCACCTGCACCATCACGTTCGGCTCGATGGTGAACGTCTCCGGGTTCGGTGGGCGGAAGGTCTGGTGGTAGGCGAGCGTGTAGACCTTCTTGCCCGGCTGCGTGGTCTGCAGCTTCCGCGCGACATCGTTGCAGAATGTCATCCAGCGCTCGGTGATGACCGGCAACTCGCGCGAGTAGGGCCACAGTTCGCCGGTGTCGAGCGCCACGCAGTCGTCGCACTGGCAGAAATTCACGCCGTCGCCCTGCCCCAGGCCCATGAAGTCGACCTCCGGGCGCGCGTCGAACATCTCGTCAAGCCCGTGCGCGACCCCCGACACCACCGCCGGATTCGTGGTGCAGACCTGCTGGAAGCCGCCGCGATCGGCCTTCGCGCGCTTGCCGTTACGCAGCGCATACCACTCGGGATGCTCGGCGAAGTGCTCGTCGGGGTCGAGGACCCTGTGGATCACGTGCGGGGCCATCCACGCGCGGCAGCCGCCGCGCTTCGCGAAGCTCTCGGGCAGCTCTTTCTGCGGCCAGCCGGAGCCGATGTTGATGCGCTGCTTGACGCCCCAACTGAGCGTGTTGGCGTAGTGTTCGCCGCGGTCGGCCGGGATGATCATCGCGAGGCGGCGGTACTTCATGTCAGGTTGCTCGACACGATCGATGGAACCGACGTCGATGGTGGCCTGCTCGGGGATCTCCTCCCACACTTCCCCCGGGCCCAGCCAGCGGCAGCCGAGGTCATCCTCCAGGAAGTCGTAGACCGCGTAGATCGTGCCCCGATCGGAGGCCCCCGCGAGGATCAGGTCATCGCCGACGGTGCGGACCGCGAAGGCCTCCGGCTCGTCATCGCCGAGTTCGGCCCGCACATCCGCGGCCGCGTTGGTGCGGCCGATCAGGATACGCTCGCGCCGAACCTCACCCTCCCGCTCGATTGCGAGCGTGGCGCCGGAGATCTGCTCAACGTAGCGCTGCAGTTCCTCCGCCGCGAACTGCTCGGTGGCGGTCGGGTCGGTGGGGAGGACGATCTTCGCGGCCGGCCCGCCATCGAGCGCGAGGGGCATCGCGGCGCCTGCTGAGGCGCACAGCACGAAAGTGGCGGCCATAAGGACGAAGCGTGTGATGGTCATGTCGGGTCCCTTCCGGACGACGTCACATCCGCGCGGTCGCGGTCTGCAGGATCTGCAGGACGAGTTCGTCGTAGGAGACATCCTCGGCCTCCGCGGCGTGGGGCAGGTCCGAGGTCTCGGTCATGCCCGGCACTGAGTTGACCTCGTGGACCCAGCATCCGCCCTCGTTGTCGATGTGCATATCAACGCGGCCGAGGCCCTCGCAACTGAGCGCCTCGAAAGCCGCGAGCGCGACCTGCCGACTCCGGGCGGTCAGTTCATCGGATATCCGCGCGGGAGCGATCAGCTCCGTCATGCCCCTGGTGTACTTCGCTTCGTAGTCATAAAACTCGCGCTTTGGTACAAGCTCAAGCACCGGCAGCGCGCGCGTGCTCTCCCCCACGCCGACAACGCCGATGGTGATCTCCACGCCGTCGATGAAGCGGTCGATCAGACCCTCCCCGAAATCCTGCTGCATGGCCGCGATGGCATCGACAAGTTGCCCGCGCGTTTTCGGGATGGAGACGCCGAGGCTGGAGCCTTCGTCGCGCGGCTTGACGACCACCGGGAGGCGGAGGCGCTCGACGGCCTGGTCGGCAAGTGTCTCTGGATCGGCCGCCCGGTGGATGTGCATCCACTGCGGGGTCGGGATCGAGCAGGCATCGAGGATCCGCTTGGTCTGGACTTTGTCCATGGTCAGCGCGCTGCCGAGCACGCCGCAGCCGGTGTAGGGATAGCCGGCGCACTCCAGCACCCCCTGGACACACCCGTTCTCACCCGCGCCACCGTGCAGCACGTTCATGACGACCTGCGCGCCTGCATCCTGAAGCTGTGCGACGAGGTCCGGGCCGGGGTCGATCTTCAGGGCATCAAAGCCCTGTCGCTTGAGCGATTCGAGCACACCCGCGCCGGAGCGCAGCGAGACCTCGCGCTCTCCGGACTGCCCTCCCATAAGCACGGCGATGCGTCTGTCCTTGAGAAGATCAACTGCCATGCGTCACTCTCCTGTGATTGGTGGTGCGCGCAGCCTGGCGGCTCAACCAGGCGCATCAGAGCGCCCTGTCATGCCCGGCTGCGCGCCTCGCTTCGGTAGTCAGCGCCCCTGCTCGTTCTCTGCGCCCGTCCAGGTGCTGAGCCGGCCGTCTTCGTTGATGTACGCGCTGATTGGGATTTCGAGATCGGTCAGCAGCATGCCCTCGGTGACTTCAAGTGACGCCGGCTGCTCCTCGAAGAGGTCAGTGACACCGTAGAAGCCCATCATGTCGCCGACGCCGAGCTTGCTGTCGGCTGCCCTGTCGATGGTCGCGCGGAGGTAGTAGGTACCCGGCTGTGGCACTGCTGCGAAAACGCCATCCGCCCCGGCGGCGACGGAGAACGCTTCGTTGCGCAATCCCCGATCGGTGCAGAACGCCACGGAAGCCTGGCCGCTGTCGGGGACCTCGGCGCTCGTGATGCGCCCGGCGATAACAGGCGGCAGTTCGGCCGGGACCGCACAGTCCGCGGAGATGTCCATCGGATCCACGGTAGCGGTCGCGTCCGCCTCGACGGAGACGGGCTCAGTGCCGCCGTAGCCGCGCGTGGCGAGAATGTCGCCGGCGGTGACGGTGCCGCTCGCATCGGAATCGGTCAGCGCGACAAGTGTGTGATCCCCCGCGGGGACCCGAAGCTCATAGGCGCCATCCGCGCCGACGACGGTCACCACCGGGCGCGTGTCCATCTCAACCGGCAGCGCCAGCAGCAGGATGGATTTGCCCGCTCCGGTGACGCCCTTGAGTTCACCTGTGAGTGTGCCCCGCGTCCTCTCGCGGGTGGCGGTCAGCGGCGTCAGGCGCCCGTCCTCGGTGCGGGTGAGGAGGATGGGGATCTTCGCGGAGTTCAGTTGCCCCTCCTCGACCTTCAGAGGCTGGGGGCGCGAGCCCTCGGACAGGTCGGAGACGCCGTGGAAGCCGAAGCCGTCGCCGGCATCGACCTCGTTGTTCCCATTGGCGTCCACAACGGCCATGACGTAATACTCGCCGGGGCGGAGAACGGCCATGGCGGTGCCGTCGGGGGCAGGGAAAATGTCCACTATCTTCTGCATGCGCAGGTCTTCGGCGACCCGAAAGCTGGTGTTGGTGAGGTCGGCGTCGGGCCAGACTGCTTTGAGCACCACGACCTGGCCCTCGGTCTCGGCCTCGTCGCCCTCGGGCTGCTGAGCGGGCGCGTCATCGGCCTGGCAGAAGGCGATTGCGGGAAGAGCAAGCGTCATCAGAAGAAGTGCGATAACTCGTTTCATTGCTGCTCGCCTACCTCTACCTCTCGGCCATCTGCGGTCGTGTAGCCCTCTACCTGCATGGTGATCGCGCCGATGGTGCGGCCGGTCGCGAGACTGGCCTGCGCGAATGAGGCCTGATCCAGCGAGCTTGAGTACACGAGGATGTGGCCCGCGTCCACGGTCATCTCGCCCCACGACGGGTCCATCTCCACCCAGCGCCCGACGTAGACCTCGGTCCACGCGTGGTAGCCGAACTCCCCGCCGACGTACGCCAGACCGGTCGCGAGCTTCGTGGGGAGGCCGACCGCCCGGCCGAGCGCGGCCATGAGGATGGCGTGTTCGGTGCAGTCGCCGCGCATCGAGTCGAGCACCTCCAGCGCCGTGACCGGGCGGGGATCGCTGGAGACCGAGTGCATCCTGCGGTGTACCCACGAGCAGAGCTTCTGCGCCGCGGCCCATGAGTTGGTCTCATCGCCGACAATCTCGCGGGCCTTTTCGATGATCCGCGGGGCGTCACTTTGCACCTGGGTGGTCGCGGCGAGGTACGGCTCCATCCGGTCGCCGGTGATCGGCAGCGGCAGCGATTCGTCGGGCGGATGCTCGCGCGATGTGGTCACCATGGCGTCGCTGCCGTCTTCGGTGATCTGCTGCCGGGGGGTCTGAGCCAGCAGCTCCGCGGCCGGGCCGACGTCGCGCTGCACGCGCAATCGGACCTGTTTGAGGCTGCGCACGAGCGGCAGATGTTCCTCGACCTCGATGGTGTTCTTGATCTCGAAGGGCGCAAGGCTCGCCAGCGCTTCCTCTTCGGAGACGCGCTCGAGCGTCAGTTGCATGACACCGGGGACGGACTGGCGGACCAGCCGGCCGGCGTCGTCGATCCAGCTTACGACCTCAACACCGAGCTTCTCGCTGGCTGCCTCGACGACCGTCACTTCGGTGCCGTCCACGGTCTTACGCTCGGCGATCGTGACGTTGTGGCGGTCGATGACATCGACCTCGGGATCGTAGACGGAGTAGCTGAGTGTGTCGCCCGGCTGCAGTTCGCCGCGGTTGAGACGAAGTGCGATGATCTGGTCGGAAGCGAAGTCTTCGGGTATTTCGAGGCGCCCGGCGTTTGCGGGCGCGCCACCGTCCTCGGTGGAGCCGGAGCCGGTGCGCACGACCATCTCGCTGCCCTCGACATGCGCGGAAAGCTCGGACGCGCGCCCAAGTTCGTTCCTGACCATCTCGATGCTGATCGGGCGAAGCTGCTGATCGTGGATGGTGACCTGCGACTTGGAGGCCTCCAGGTGCTGCCCGCGGATATTGACGAGGACCTTCAGTTCCTCGGTCACGCGCAACTGCGGACCGTTCTCACCGTCGATGACGTCGCTTTCGATGCGGGCGTAGCCGTTGGGCTGGCCGAGGATGCTGACGGCGAACCAATCGGTGCCGGTCAACTGCTCAAGCTCCTCCGCTGTGGCCGGCGGCTGGACCATCATCGCTCCGCGCGCCACCGCCAGGATCGCGAGCAACACCAGCAGTGGTACGACGACCTTCGCGGCGGTGCGCATGCGGTCACTCCTCATCGCGATCCTCGTCGATGGATTGAGGCTCCTGATCGGTCTCCTCCAGCGCCCCGTTGAGGGCGTTTTCGATAATTTCGTCGATATCGACGGTCTCCTCGGGCTGGGTGACCTCCTCGACATCGCCCTTCTCGATCTTCTCGCGCATCATCCGGGCGAAGACGGCCACGATATCGGGATCGTAGGCGGTTCCGGAGCCGCGCAGGATACTCCGCAGCGCCTCCTCGGGCCCGATGGGCATCGGTGACTCGGTGGGATTGACCGCGCGCTCGTAAGCGTCCACGACGGCGACCAGTCGCGCCAGGCAGGGAATCTCCTCACCCTCCAGGCCCTCCGGGAAGCCGCGGCCGTCCCATCGCTCGTGGTGATGGACGACGATGGGCAGGAAATCCTTCGCGAAGCTCACGGGCTTGAGGATCGAGCGGCCAATCAGCGGGTGCATGCGGTAGAAGACGTGCTCGGCATCGTCGCTGTCGCGAGCGTCGAGCATGCGCTCCTCGATGCCGATCTTGCCTATGTCGTGGAGGATGCAGCCGAAGCGCAGCGTCTCCCGCTCGTGTTCGCTCAGTCCCAGTTCGACGGCAAGCTCGTCGGCAAGTTCCGTCACATGCTCGGAGTGCGAGTACGTAGCCGAGTCCCGGGCCTCGATGGCGATGGTAAGGGCGCGAATCGTCTCGAAGTAGGCCCTGCGGCTCTCCTCATACAGTTCGGCGTTCTCGATTCCGACCGCCGCCGAGTGGGCGAATGCGCCCAGCAGGTCGATCTCCTCGTCGGAGAAGGAGCGCTCGGTTTTGGAGTAGATGCGCATCACGCCGAGGATGCTTTCGCGCGCCTGCAGCGGGAGGCTCAGCACCGAGGTGACGCCCTCGCGCTGTGCCGCATCGGGGTACTGCCAGCGCTCGTCGGTCTGCGCGTTGCGGATCCCGACGGCTTCACCTTCGAGGACGCGTTCGTCGATCCCGCTGTCGGGAACGGTGACGGGCCCCTTGTCCCAGTATTCGTCGCTGAGGCCCGATGAGGCCGCGCGCTCAAGCTCACCGGTCTCGGGATTGAGCAGCCGGATGCTGCAGGCGCGCGCGTCCATGGCGGAAACGGCCTGATTGGCGATGGTGTCGAGGACCTCGCGGATGCGCAGTGACGATGAGACGGTCCGCGCGACCTCGTAAAGGTTTTTCATCTCGCGGGCCCGCCGCTGGATCGCGAAGGACACACGTGAGGCGAAGATGCCCATAACGTAGAAGATGGCGGTGCGCAGACCGATATCCCACCAGGTCTGCTCGACGGCCTGGGTCTGAGAGCCCTCCACGGCGATCTCGGCGGGCATCCACGGCCCACACGCGACGGCGGCGAGGATGGCGGTCACGATCGCGCCGATGTCACCGAAGACGAAGCCCGCGTAGATGATCGGCACGTAGAAGAAGTGAACGGCAATGCTGTTCGTGCCGCCGATCGCCACGAGCGCGGTGATGACACCGATCGCCAGCAGAATCATCACTATGCGGATAGCGTTCTGGCGCTTTGTCATCGGGCCCATATACAGGCTCTCCTGCAGGTCCCCCACGTCAGCGCACCCTCTCTCCGGGCTCTACGTCGCGGTCCGGTACAATCAGAGCCAGCGGCCTGTCACTTCCGGCGGCGAGGATCATTCCCTGCGATTCGACGCCGCGGATGGTCGCGGGCTCGAGATTCGCCACAAGCACGACCGTCTCGCCGATCAACTCTCGTGGCGAGAACTCCTCGGCCAGTCCAGCGACGACCTGGCGCGGCTCATCCTCTCCGGCATCGACGACAAGCTTCAGCAGCTTGTCGGTGCCCTCAACCGGGTCGGCGTCAACTACCTCCGCGATGCGGAGGTCGATTTCCATGAAGTCATCATAGCTGATCATCTCGGTGTCTTCCTCTTCTTCCTCTTCAGTCTGAGCGGCGACGCGCTGGCGCACGCGGTCAAGGTCGATGCGGGGGAAGATCGGTCGTCCCCGACTGACCTGCGCGCCGGCCGGAAGCTTGCCGGCCTGGCAGTCATCCCACGACATCTCGATCCCCATCGTGTCGAGCCCGATCTGTCGCCAGATCTCCTCGGCCACGCTGGGCATGACCGGATATATCATCAGCGCCCCGACGCGCATCACGTCCACGATGTCGTACAGCACCGCCGCAAGCTCGACCTTCTTGCCCTGTTTGTGCAGATCCCACGGGGCGCGCTCATCGACGAACTTGTTCGCCGCGCCCAGAAGCTCCCAGACGCCCTCGAGCATCCCGCGCAGGTCCAGGCTTGCCCAGCACTTCTCGGCCCGCGCGACGGCTTTGTCGATGTCAGCGGCCAGTTCGCCTGCTCCCGGCCCGGGCTGATCGATTGTCCCGTCGAGGTATCGCTCGATAAGCGGCAGCGTGCGATTGAGAAGATTGCCAAGATCATTGGCCAGATCGGCGTTGAACCGGGCAAGCAGCCCCTCTGAAGAGAATGCCCCGTCGAGTCCGAATGTTACTTCTCGGAACATGTAGTAGCGAACCGCGTCAACGGCGACATCGGTGGTGCAGCCTGATTCCTCGACCAGCAGCTCCACCTCGGCCCACGGATCGACCACGTTGCCTTTGGACTTGCTGATCTTCTCGCCGCCGGCGGTGACCCACCAGCCGTGTGCGAAGAGCATCTCGGGCAGTTCGATATCCAGGGCCATGAGCATGGCCAGCCACAGGCTGCCATGGAAGCGTGTCAGGATGTCCTTGCCCATCAGTTGCACGTTCGGGGGCCAGGTGGCGTTGAACTTCTCGTCATCGAGCGACCACCCGGCCGCGGTCAGGTAGTTGATCAGTGCATCGAACCACACGTAGATGACGTGTTCCTCATCACCAGGCACGGGCACGCCCCAGCCCTGGTTAGCGCGGGTAACGCATGTGTCCTGGAGCCCGCCGCGGATGAAGGACAGCACCTCGTTGCGCCTGCTTTCGGGGAGGATGCGCTCGGGATTGGCCTCGATCTCGCGCACCAGTTCATTCCCGTAGGCGGAGGCCTTGAAGAAGTACGCCTCCTCGGTCAGGCGCTCGACGTCACGGCCGCAATCGGGGCAGACGTTGTCGGGGGCCAACTCATCCTCAGTGAAGTAGGTCTCACACGGGACGCAGTACCAGCCCTCGTAGTGGTCCTTGTAGATGTCGCCGCGCTCAATAAGGCGGGAGAACACCTCCCCGACGACCTTCTTGTGCTCCTCCTCGGTGGTGCGGATGAAGCGGTCGTGGCTCACGTGCATTTTGTCCCACATGTCGAGGAACGAGGTCATAACGCGGTCGGCGAAGGACTGCGCGTCCAGCCCCGCGTCCTCGGCGGCACGGACAACCTTCTGGGCGTGCTCGTCGGTTCCGGTGAGAAACAGCACGTCCTCGTCGCGCATGCGGTGATAGCGGGCCACCGCATCGGCCGCTGTGGTGGAGTACGTGTGGCCGATGTGGGGCTTGTCATTCACATAGTAAATCGGTGTGGTAATGAAAAACTTGCTGTCGCGCTGCTCTTCGGTCGCCATCAGTTCTCTCCCGCTTCATTGATGTGTCTGCCGGCTGGATAGGTCGCCGCCCCGAACGCCAACCTCTCCCGAAGGACGAGGGTCGGGTGGGGTGAGCGTTACACATTACATCCGGCACAACTGTTCGCCGTGCAGCCCGCGCAGGCGCCGCCGACGCTCGATGGGCCATCGCTGTCGCCGGATGATCCGCTCCGGCCGCAGAAGCCGCTCATTATGCGCTGTGTGTCCGGCGAATCGCACAGCTCGCACGGCGGGCTCTTCTTCGCTTTCGATCGACTGATCAGCAGCTCAAAGGTCTCGCCGCACGATCCGCACTCGTATTCGTAAATGGGCATCGGTCAGCTCTTCCCTCCGTCATTCGCATCGCCGCCGCGGCACCCGTTGCTTTCATCGGAGCGCTTGCGATCCCCCGATCCACCGCCCCGGGATCCTCGCTGCGACCCGTCATTTTTTTCGCCTTCATCGGAGCACGGTCGCTCATCGGGCGAGCACAGATCACAGACATCCAGATCGATCTCGGTGCCGTCCTCCAATTCTACTTCAACCTGCTTTTTGAGCAAATGCACCTCGCGCACCTTCCCGGGGCCATGCTCGGTCCCCACGCGGTCACCGCGAGACGGCAATTCCTCGCGCAGATCGCAGTACGCGTCATGCTCGAACAGCAGACAACACATCAGTCGGTCACACAATCCGCTGATCTTGTTGGGATTGAGCGCCAGGCCCTGATCTTTTGCCACGCGTATGCCGACCGGCTCGAAGTCCCGCATGAACGTCTTGCAGCACAAAGGCCGGCCGCACGGGCCCAGCCCACCCAGCAGCTTCGCCTCATCGCGCACACCGATCTGTCGAAGCTCGATGCGCAGCCGGAAAGTCTTCGCAAGGTCGCGCACGAGCGCGCGGAAATCCACCCGGCCGTCCGCGCTGAAGTAGAATACCAGACGCGTGTTGTCGAAGGACAGCGATGCATCGATCAGTTTCATCGGAAGGCCGTGCTCTTCGATCTTCTCGCCGCAGATTTCGAGAGCGCGCTCCTCCCGCTCCTGTTGCTCGGCGAGGTGTTCGAGGTCCTCTTCGGTGGCCTTGCGAACCACGGGCATCAGGTTCTCGGCCCGCTCATCGGAGACGGGCCCGTTGACCTCCATGACCTCGCCCATGTCCACACCCTTCTCCGACCGGACCAGCACGTTGTCGCCGATGCTCAGGCGGATTCCCTCGGCTGCAAAGGAGTAGACTTTCGGGTTATGTCGGAAGCGGACACCGACCTCTATGATGTCAGGTGCATCCTCTTTCTGTGGCTCACTCATGCAGTCTCACCCACGGCCTGCCTGTCGCGTTGTTGTGCCTGGTCGAGACGATCGCGGAGCCTCGCTATGATCTCCTGCAGCCCCTCCAGCACCTTCTCGGGCTGCTTTGCGGAGTATGTAAACGTGATCTCAGTCGCGTCGAACGTCGGTTTGCTCAGCGCCGGGCGTTCGCTGCGGCGCTTGCCCTTGACTGTGTCACGGTACAGTTCATCGAGAACAAGCCGCTCGCGGCGGTTGAGAGCGACCTGCTTGCTGAGTTTCCCCCGCACGCGGTTGCGGCGGGCGCGGACGTCGATGATGCCGACCTCGCGGCACGCGATGCGCAGTCGAGCGATGGCGATCAGGTTCTGAACCGGTGTCGGCATCGGACCGTAGCGGTCGATGATCTCCTCTTCAAGCGCGCTGACATGCTCGTCCTCCCACAGGGACGACAGTCGGCGGTAGAGCGAAATGCGCTGGCGCTCGCCGGGGACGTAGTCGGCGGGGATGACCGCCTCCAGCGGCAGGTCCAGCGATGGATGGCCCTCAGCCTCGTCGCTGACCGCTTCGCCCTTGAGCGCCTTCACCGAGTCGGCGAGCATCTGGGCGTACATATCCAGGCCCACGGCCGAGACATGTCCGCTCTGCTCACCGCCGAGGATATCGCCGGCGCCGCGGATCTCGAGATCCCGCAGCGCGACCTTGAACCCGGAACCAAGCTCCGAGAACTGCTCGATGGCCCGCAGACGCTCCTCGGCCTCCTCGGTCATCCGGTCGGGATACTTGTAGAGCAGGTACGCGTAGGCCTGGCGGTTCGATCGGCCCACACGGCCGCGAAGCTGGTAAAGCTGAGCCAGGCCGAGGTTGTCGGCGTCATCGACGATCATCGTATTCGCGTTCGGCACGTCGAGGCCGTTTTCGATGATGGTGGTGCATACCAGCACATCGAACTCCTCGCGGTAGAATGCCATCATGACGTGCTCGAGTTCGTCCTCGTCCATCTGTCCGTGCGCCACCGCCACATCGACCTCCGGGCACAGCCGCTGGACCTCCGAGGCGACGTGGCTGATCGACTTGACGCGGTTGTGGACGAAGTATACCTGCCCGCCGCGTTCGGCCTCGCGCACAACTGCCTCGCGTATCAAGTCGGTGTCGCGCTCGCGCACGAAGGTGCGGATCGGCAGCCGCCCCGCGGGCGGATCGTTGATGACCGAGATGTCGCGGATACCCGAAAGCGCCATGTTCAGCGTGCGCGGGATCGGCGTGGCGGTGAGCGTGATCACATCGACGGTCGTGCGCAGCTTCTTCAGCCGCTCCTTCTGCTCGACGCCGAAGCGCTGCTCCTCATCGACGATTATCAGGCCCAGATCGTTAAAGCCGATATCCGAGCCGAGCAGCCGATGGGTCCCGACGACGATATCCACCATGCCGTCCTTGAGCTGCTGGATGGTCTTGCGCTGCTGCGAGGTTGTGCGGAAGCGGCTGAGCAGGCGGATCTCGACCGGGTACTTGCCGAGGCGCTCGCGGAAGCTGTTGAGATGCTGGTGGGAGAGGACCGTGGTCGGACACAGCACGGCCACCTGCTTGCCGTCGTGGACGGCCTTGAACGCGGCCCGCATGGCCACTTCGGTCTTGCCGAAGCCGACATCGCCGCAGATCAGCCGGTCGGCGGGGCGCTCAAGCTCCATGTCGCGCTTGACGTCCTTGATGGCCTGCATCTGCCCGGGCGTCTCCTCGAAGCGGAAGGAGGCTTCAAGCTCCTTCATCCACGGCGAGTCCTCATCGAAAGCGTAGCCCTTCGCCCGCTCGCGTTCGCGATACAGCTTCATCAACTCGCGCGCGAGCATACGCGTGGACTTGCGCGCCTTCTTCTTCGCGCTCTCCCAGCGCTTTCCGTTCAGCTTGTCCACCGAGGCGCTGCTGCCCTGGGGCCCGACGTAGCGCTGGATCCGGTCAAGCTGGGTCACCGGGACGTAGATCTTGTCCCCGTCACGGTACTCGATGACGAGGTAGTCGCGTTCCATGTCGCCGATCGTCTGCCTGGAGAGCCCCTGGTAGCGACCGATTCCGTGGGTGATGTGGACCACGAGATCGCCCTCGTCGAGGTCCCGGGTCGAGGTGAGTGAGAAGCCGCGGCGGTACTTGGTCTCTTTCGGCTGACGGACTTTGCGCCAGCCGTAGATCTCCGCTCCGGTCATGACCACCAGATCGGCCGAGGGAAGCTTGAAGCCGCCCGAAAGCTCCAGAGAGGCGATCTTCACTTTGCCCGGTTCGAGGGTGGCCTCACCGTTGGTGAGAGCTACATCGTCCAGACCGCGGCCCGTCAGCGCCTCCGCGGCCTTCTCCGGCTCACTGGAGCAGATCAGCAGGTGTTCGCCCTCGCGCTGCCATTCGTTGATGCCCTCGACCAGCAGATCGAACTTGCCGCCGAAGCTGTCCACGGGCGGGGTGGAGAAGCTCGCCTCGGCCACGCCATCGTTCCACGGGACATCGCGTCGGAGCATGCCCAGGTACATCATGCGCCGCTGCTCTTCGAGGTGCGGCGGCACCGACAGATGGGTGGCCGCGAGTTGTTCGAACGGAATGCAGGCGGTCTCGGGGAGGCTCAGGTGCCGGCCGAGCTTCACGCCCGAGCGGTAGCTGTCCTGGACGTCCTCGAAGAAGCCCTCGCCGTGGGTAGCGATGCGCACCGGCTCATCGACCACCACGAGGCATTCATCGGGAAGATAGTCGCCGAGCGTGGCGCGCTCGGAGTAGATGTAGGGCAGATAGTGCACAAGCGTCGGCGCCGGGCGCAGGTTCTCGAGCAGCTCCAGGTCCTCTTCCCGGCGCTCGCGCAGCCGGTCGGCCTCGCGCTTCTTGTCGGCCTTGTTGAGCTTATCAAGCTCTTTGCGATAGGCGCGCTTGATCTTCGGCAGTGCGTTCGCGACGGCGTCTTCGGTGAGCAGGATCTCGCCGGCGGGACCGATCCCCGCGCGGTCGATCTCGTCGAGGGATACCTGGGTCTCGGCGCTGAAGAGGCGGATCGACTCGACCTCGTCGCCGAAAAGCTCGATGCGGACAGGCCCGGGCATGGTCGGTGGGGAGATATCGATGATGCCGCCACGGACCGAGAACTGCCCCAGCGAATCCACCAGGTCCACGTGCTCGTAGCCCAGATCGACGAGGCCCGCGGCCAGCGCATCGCGGTCGATGGTATCGCCGACCGAGATTTCGCGGCGCGCCTCTTCCATGGCCTCGCGGGGGATCGTCTGCAGCATCAGCGCCTGCACGCTGGTGACGACGATGACGTCCCGGCCGGCGGAGAGGCGCTCGAGGACGGTGAGGCGATCGGCGACCTGCCCGCGATCGGGTGTCACGCCGTCGTACAGCGCGGAGGCGATGGAGGGATAGGCGAGCACATCCGAGGGGTTGTCCTGGTCATCACCGAGCAGCGCGCGCAGGTCCGTGGCGATGCGCCGGGCGCGCTCATCGTTGTAGGTGACGATCATCGTGGTGCCGCCGGCGGCGGAGAGCCCGGCGACAAGCAGTGCTGAACCTGCGCCGCTGACGCCTCCTGCCGCGACGGGGGTGCCCGCCTCGACGAGGTCGGTCAGCGCCGCAAATTCATCCGACGCGTAAAGCCTCTCTTCAAGCCCACCGGCTATCTGTCGTGTCATCGGTTTCAAAAACGACGGTACGAACCACGGTCGGCAATGCCCATGCGCGGCTTCGGGCGAGATGATTTCGAATGCGCGTACAATGCCACAGGCCGCCACTGCCGGATGCGCCCCGGCAGCCGCAGCGCGGCTGTTCATCAGTTATGTTAACGTTTGGCAGGTGCGTTTTGTGCGCGGTTACTCTTCGAATTGCTCCTCGGGCAGTAACTCCGGGTGCTCCTCGACGAGCCAGGCGAGGGCGAACTCGCGGAGCTTCTCGACGACCGATATCAGTTGCTCCACTTCTTCCACAGACACCAGACCAGGCTTTTCATACAGCGTTTCATTCCGAAGCTCTCGACAGTCGTCGAGGTAGTTCATCAGCTTGACCGCCTCAGGTCCGAAAGAGACGGGGAGAGCCTTGATAATCGTCACGTGGTGCCTCGGTCCAGTTGCGCGGTATCCTGATGCAGCAACCGGGATCGTGCAGAGCGACAGGACTGCACTGTATGCTGCAATGAACCGCCAGTCTTCCGAATCATCGGCCACTCGCGCGTGCTGAAGGTCGCGCTTTGCCTTCCTGAGAAGACCGCTAATCTCCTCAGGGGTCGCCTCATGCGGACGCAGGCGCCTCGACCGCAGCAAGTCTTCGAAGCTCATCCTCATCCCCCATCACGAACACCTTGGGCCCCCTCATAACTGCGCGGGCGAAGTGTTCCCCGTCACGCAGCTTCTGCCTCAGTCGGTCAGCGGACCAGTAGACCGAGTTGACCTCGCGGTTCAGGCTGATCTGGGTGTCGATGAACGAGCCCGCTCTTTCCCGCCGCGTGAGGTCCCCGATTACCATCACATCCACGTCGCTGTGGGCGTCATCGGTCCCCTCAGCCATCGATCCGTAGATGAACGCGACCTCGATCCTGTCCGCGTCCGGCTCCAGCGCCTCGCGGATCACGTCTGCCAGGCCGCTGGTTTTCATCACGAGGCCGCGAAGCTCCTCGAAAACCGGTGACTGCCGGTTCGCCTGGTAGAACACCATACGCCCGCGCTTCTCGCGCGTGATCAGGCCCGCCTCCGCAAGCTGCCCCAGTTCCCGCTGGACCGCGCCCGAGCCACACCCGACCGCGTCAACGATCTCGCGCTGGTAGAAGTCGCGCCCGTACTCGCGGAACAGCAGCCCGAGGACACGCCGCCGCACGGTGCCGAAAAGCGTCGTCCCTATGCCCGTCCCGATCTCATTACATCCGTCGTTACCCATATCGGGTATTAGTATACCCTAAATGAGGTTTCAGTCAACCTTTTCAGGGTAGTATCCGCCCCCCGACGGCCCGTCTGGACTTCGTCAGCTCGTCACCCGACCTCATCGACAATCAACGCCGCGGCGCCGATGATGCCCGCGTCGCCGCCAAGCTCAGACGGCACGATCCTGTCCGTATCGAAGCCGCTGATCATGCTGCGATGGTGAACGGTGCGGCGGATCGGGTCAAAGAGCACATCTCCGGCGTTGGCGATGCCGCCGCCCAGCACGATGAGGTCCGGATCGGTGAGCACAATACACGAACACAGCGCCACACCGATATAATGTCCGGTGACCCGCATGACCTGCAGCGCGACCTCGTCGCCGTCCTCGGCCGCCTCGGCGATGATCTTCGGAGAAAGCTCTTCGTGATAGCGCCCACCCCGCTCGGCAAGGACGCTCTCGCGCCCCTCTTCGAGCAGCCGGACCGCGAGGTCGATGATGCCGTCGCGGCCCACGATGGCCTCCAGACAGCCGTGGTTGCCGCAGCCGCAGCGTCGGCCCTCGGGTTCGACGATGATGTGCCCTACCTCGCCCATTATCTGGCGGGGGCCGCGCCGGACCTGGTTATCCAGCGCGATGCCGCCGCCGACGCCGGTGCCGAGCGTGAACATCACGAGGTTGTCGACATCCCGACCGACACCGTAGCGCAACTCGCCGAGGGTATGGCAGAACGCGTCGTTGGCGATGAGAACGGGCACATCGGCGTCTTCGCCAAAGTCGAGTTCGCTGCTGATGATCTCCACGGCGTTGGCGCCGTCGAGTTCGTGCATGTTCGGTGCCTGCTTGATGACACCGGCGTCAGGATCCACCGGTCCCGGGATCCCCACGCCCACGCCCATAAGCTGATCGGGCTTGACGGTGGTTTGTTCCATGATCCCGCCAACGGCCGCCGCCACAGCGGCCAGTGCCAGCGGCTCATCGTCCGCATGGGGAGTATCATAGTCCTGCTTCTCGACCAGCTCTCCATCAGGGGTGAGGACACCGACGGAGAAGGTGGTCCCTCCAAGGTCCACGCCTATTGAGACAGGCTGCTTTCTGTCCATTTACCGCTGCACCTCCACGCACGATCAGCTACTGATCGCCGAAGGGATCCTCTTCCTCATCCATGGTCCAGTCGATGTCCGGACCACCCTGCTGCTGGTCCTGCTGCTGGTCCTGCTGCCCGCCCTGCTGAGGAGCCTGCTGCTGCGGGGGTGGGCCGGATTGCTGCTGGGCGCCGCCACCGGACTGCTGCTGAGGTGGCCGGCCGCCTCCGCCGCGGGATGAGCGGCGGGCCTCCGCCTCCTTGCGGCTTTCGAGGAAGTGAACGCGAAACGCATTGATCTCGACCGCGTAGGCACGTCCGCCATCCTCACGCTCCCATGAGCGCGACTGGATCCGGCCTTCGATGCCCACCAGTGCTCCCTTGTCGAGGTACTGGTTTACGTTCTCGGCAGTCCGGTCCCAGCAGACGATGTTGAGCCAGTCCGTCTCCTCCTGGTTGGAGTCGCCTCGCGGAGGCCTGCTGACGGCCAGCCGGAACTTGCACAGAGCGGTCCCGCTCTGAGTGTAGGTAAGCTCCGGGTCATTGCCGAGTCTGCCGACAAGCACCACGTTGTTAATCACGTGTCTTCGCCCTCCCTGAGCGCCTCTGTTCGGCGCGTGGATCAGTTACCCTTTATGCCACAGCGGAGGGCCGAGGCCCTCCGCTGCCTGCGTGTGCATGACGCACACATCGATCATCGCTCACACGAGCGGATCTACTCGTCGGTGTCGGTCGCGTCGGACTCCTCGGACTCGTCCGTGTCTTCGGCCTCTTCGGCCTCTTCGGCTTCCTCCGAGACGTCTGCGTCCTCGTCCTGTGCCTCGGTGGAGGCTTCGCTCTCCTCGGACTCGTCAGCTTCCGGCTCCTCGGCGGGCGCCGCTTCGGCAGCTTGCTCCTCTGCCGCCTCTCCAGCAGCCGCGTCCTCGTCTTTTGAGGCCTCCGCCTCTTCGGTGGCCTCCGCCTCTTCAGCTTCAGCTCCAACCTCCGCCTCTTCGGTGGCCTCCGCCTCTTCAGCTTCAGCCTGCGCCTCTTCGGCAGCCTCCGCCTCTTCGGTGGCCTCCGCCTCTTCGGCCGCCTCCTCCTCTTCTTCTTCATCTTCGAGACCGCCGATGATCGCGTGGGGGTTGGCGACGAAGACCCGGGAGCGGACGATCTGCTGACGCATCGACATTTCCGACCGTACATGCTTGACGGCCGCGTCGGTGCCGAAGAAATACAGGAGCTTGTAGGTGCCGTGCGTGTGGCCATCTATGGTATAGGCCAGGCGGCGGGTCCGAAAATCGCGGGTACCAACGACCTCCCCGCCTGCCTCTTCGGTTGCCGCTTCGATGACGTCAATGACCTGCTCGGCCTCTTCATCCGACAGCGATGCATCCAGGATGTAGGCCGCTTCGTATAGGGTAGGCTCGCTCACTTGAACTCACCTCCTTCCTCTGGACTGGTGGCTGCGCGGTCCCTCCGCACAGCAGGAAGTGCCGACCGTGAGAGGTACGCTCTCACGAAGGTCGGCCGGTCGGGTGATTATACCGTACGTGGTGATTGAGCGCAAAGGGCGGATTGGCGCAGGGTGCGACCGAATTTTGTAGGTTGCCCGCGTCAACGGCTCACGACGGCCTCACCGACCCACTCACTTCGTTCGGGGTTGGGCCCCTCTCCGACCCCTTTGGGGTTAGGACCTGCTCGACAAACGACGTCTCGCAGGCGGGAGAGGGGGAGAACACAACTGT
>CAZAHB010000086.1:0-21552 GCA_964484945.1 uncultured Armatimonadia bacterium
GCAGCGCAGGCGCGGCAAGTTCCTCGCCTTTGAGCTTGAAGCTGGGCGCAGAGAGCCCGGCGTGCACCGTGTGGCGCGGCGCAAGCTGCTCGGCCAGGTCGATGCCCGCCAGCACGACGGTCTCGACCTCCAGCGGCTCATCGCCGGTGTTGCGCACGTACGCGTGCAGGTACGCGCCCTGTCGCACCACGTCCGTGTACTGCCGCGCCTGCCCAAGCTCATCGACGATTCCCCAGCCCTCGCGGAAGTACTGGAGAAGCTCCGGGAACTGCGCGTCCGGACGGAACTCGGTGTGCTCTACTTCAACCGCCAGCCCCAATCCCGCCGACACCACCAGTGCCAGTATCGCGAGTGCGATCCGCCCCGCCAATCGCTTCATGACTACTTATCGGCCTCCCGGGCTTTCTGCTGCACGTATGCGATCGCTTGCTCGTTGAGGCGCTCCGCGCGCTCGACGAGCGCCTCGACCTCATCGCTCACATCCGCGGCCTCACCGGTCTTGATGCGCCGCATGAGGGTGATGCGGTCGAGGAAGGCCTCGGCGACCTCATTCACGTATTGCTGCATCCGCTGGTCCTGCGTATTCTGCCAGACCTCCCGGGCGCCCACGCCCTCCCGGTCCTCCGGCGGCACCACGACGTCCCAGTTGTCACGGAAGGTCTGCGCGATCGGTGAGAGAAGCTCCTGGACCTCGTCCAGCTTCGCCAGCGACGCATAAATGCGCTCCATCTCCGGATCCTCGCGAAGCAATGCGAGCGCCTCGGCGGACGTTCCGTCATCGGCGAGGGCCTCCGCATCAGCCACGTCGATGCCGTTGGCCCGCGCAATCTTCGCGTCGAGGCCGAAGACGCGCTGCAGGTTCTCCGCGCGCTTCGCCTCGACGGACTCAACGACGTCTCCGACCCTCGCCGGACTCCCGCAGAAAAGGATCCGGCCCTCGCCCGGTGCCAGTGTGAGATCGTGGGGCTCACTCGCCGGTGCCGGCTCCCCTGCATCATGCAGGTCAGTCAGCACAGCGCCCTCGGGGCAGGTCCCTTCCCGCATCAGCAGCCGCGCCTGGTGCGGGCTGTCGAGATGCTGGTTGACCGCCACGAGGAAGCGCCCCCCGGTCTCGCTCGGCTGTTTGAGTACGCCCAGACGCACCGCCGGACCGGTGTATTGCCCGCGGTAGTCCTCAAGCTCCTCGCACTCGAGGGAGAACGCACCGGACGTGTCCACGTGGCAGTCGAGCATCGCCGGGCCGATGGAGGTGATCTGCGAACCGACTTCCACCATCGAGTCCCAGCACGGCGTCTTCGCGCCGAGCGAGTCGATCGCGGTGTAGAAGTAGTACTTGTTCACCCGCCAGGTTGGCGGGGAGAACGAGCCGTGGAATGTGATGCCCTTCACTCCGCCCGCGATAGCGTTCCACAGCATCAGACGCATCTCCGGACCGGTCGGCAGGTGCCATGAGTAATCCGGCAGGCCCCCGAAGGCCTGCAGCATCACCCACACCGGGCCGGGCGTGCGCTTCGCGGCGGACTGGATGATGCCGAAGACGCTCCAGGGGTCGCGCCCGCTCTTCCGGATCGCGTACTCGTCCCCGTAGTACACCGGCATGTACGGGATGAACTCCGTGCGGCTGAAGTTGAGGATCGTGACCGCGGGGTGGTGCGGGTCGATCTCGCGGAAGATGCTTTGCACGACCATGTAGTTGTGGATGTGCTCCGGTCCCGGCTCATCGGCCAGGTCATACGCGAGGATGTGCTCGCCATGGACGTCAGCGAAGCGTCTGCGCCGCTCGAGGGTGTGCCCGCGCTCCTCGATGCGCGCAATGGCCTCCTGGCGGGTGTAATCGCCCGGGTAGACCTCGCGCCGCCCCCCGCCCTCCTGCTGCTCGAAGACGCGGAGAAAGTTGCCCTTCGGGAAGAGGCGCATCCCGCGCTCGGCGGCCATCTCCGCCCGCCACGAGGACTCGCCGTCGGAGAAGTCGTGCAGGAGGATGTTCTCGGAGATAATCCACGTGTTGAAGGAGTTCCGCACGTATGTGTCCAGTTGGTCGGCGACGTAGTCCCGAACGGGCCCGACTGCGTCGAAGTAGCCGCGGAAGTACTCGCCGTAGGGGAATATGCCCTGCAGCGCCGGATAGCGCACGATCTCCGGCGGAGGAAGGGGCAACTGCTCGGGCGTGGTTTCGGCGGCCCCCTCCGCGAGGTCCTCGCCACTGATCGCCGCCACCGAGTAGCTCATCTGCCAGGTCTCCCCGGGCGCGATCTCCACCGGCCGGTAGTGCATCTCAAGTATGCGCACATCGCGCTCGATGGCGACGCGCCCCTCCGCCACCAGGCTCGGGTCGAAGTCCAGGCGGAGGCCGTTGCCATCCGCGTCCGCCGCCGCGATCCAGCCGCCCGCCAGATCGTCGATACGCAGCCTGCTCCTGAGGACGTCCTCCGCGTGGTGGTAGACGCGCTCCGCGTCGCCGCTGTCCCACGCGAACGTGCGGGCGTCCTCCGGAAGGCAGTCCTGTGTGCGAAGCGTGAGAGTCCGAGCCTCCTCGGCCTCGTTACGCACGGCCAGGTCACACTGCAACGCCGGCGAACCCTCGGCGACCGACAGCGTCTTCTCGAAAGCCAACCCCGCCATGTCGCCGTCGTGGATCGTCCGCCGCAGTGCCACTTTCCGATTGGGCTCGAGAACGTCCATCTCCCACGGCAGGTCGCGCAGCACACCGGGGTGGCCCTCGGCCGGGACCACGACCCCGGCCACACCTCCCGCGTACATCCCGCGCCACTCGGTACGCTCCCGGCCCTCGTCGAGTACCTTCAAGCTGCTGATGCGCCCGCCCACGAGAGCGTTCACGATCCCCGCGATCGCGCCGTTGTCCAGCACGTCTTCAGGGCTGCTGAGGCTCACATCATCGTAGTAGACATCGCCCTCTCCCCCGTTCCGGAGGTATATCTGCAGCTTCTCTGTGTCGCCGTTGGTGGTGAAGCTCCAGACGATCGGCTCCCAGCCCTCGAAGCCGGCGTAGCGCTGGGTGGAGGAGTACTGCAGGCGGTTGCCTTCGGCGTCATGGGTCATCATCGACACGAAGGCGAGGCCGTCGCCCTCAATGCGCGCGTGGGCGGTCAGGGTCAGCCGCCGGGTGCCGGAGATGTCGATCTCCTGCATGACGAGGTGATTGTTCTTGCCGCCACGGTCAGTGATCTGCTCTGAGGGCATCCCGCGGAGGACCACGCCATGCTCGCCGGTGCGCGCGATATCCGCGGTCTCGATGGTCCCGTTCGGATTACTCCAGTAGGTCGGCTCCCACCCGACCGGAAAACCCTTCTCCTCGTCAATCTGCTCGAAGCCGGGGTTCACAAGCAGGTCGGCGGCGAAGCCGGAGGTCGCAGCGACTGTCAGGGCGAGGATAAGACAGGCAGTTGACAGATAGCGCATGGCAGGCTCTCCCCTCTGCGCGCGACACGCACGTGTGCAGAGAACTTCCACGGGGCCCCCGCACGGTCCTCCGTCAACGGCCAGGCCGAGGCTACCCGAGTTCGATCACACGACCCGTCGCCGCGCTCTCGTACGCGGCCTCGAGCGTCCGCTGGAACTCCAGCGCGTCCTCGGCGGTCAGTTCCGGATCGCGGTCGTCGATTATCGCGCGGATGAAATCGTCCGCGTAGAGGCGCCATGACTCGGGCCCGTAGGTGGGCGTGTCGAACCCGCCGCGGTTGAACTCGTCGGTGTCCTCGAATTCCCCGTAGACGAAGATCCTTTCGTCCATCGCGTTCACGTGCAGCACTCCGTCAGAGCCGATCACCTCGTGTCGGACATCGGTGGTCGGCATTGACTTCGTGGTGGTGCGCCCGACCACGCAGGTGCCAACCGCGCCATTGGCGTACTCCAGGCTGATCACCGACAGATCCTCGATCTCCGCGATCTGATAGCTCTCGTAGAAGAACGCGTCCTGTTCGCAGTAGACGGATGAGACCGGCGCGTCGGCGTAGGCGCTGAAAGCCAGGAAGATGTAGCCGCCGAAGTTCGCAAGCTCGCCCACGGACGGCTCCCCGGCCTCCCGGCGGCGCTTCGCCTCCTCTATCGATATCGTGTAGCGCGGGCCCTTCACCTGCAGGTGCGTGCCGTTGAGCACTCGGACCTGGCCGACCTCCCCGCCGCGCACCTGGCCGATCGCGCGCGCGACGGGCCGCGCGAAGCGCGAGGCGTGGTAGCCGAATGTGAAGCGGATGCCCGCATCACGCACGGCTTCCGCGATCGACTGTGTGCCCGCGATGTCCACCGCCGGCGGCTTTTCGCTCATCACATGCACCCCGCGTGCGGCCATCTCCACCACTACCTCCGGATTGCGCTCGGGCGGGAGGCACAGCGATACGGCCCCGGGCTCCACGGCGTCCATCAGCGCCCACGGATCGTCGAAGTATGGCACCCCGCACCTCTGGGACAGTGTTGTGCCCCGATCTACCGCTTCCTCCGGCGCGTCGGGCATGTCCCCCACGCCGACGATCTCCGCATTCGGGTTATCCATCAGCGCAGTCGCGAATGCGCCCTGGTGGCCGTAGTCGAAGCCGATTACAGCACATCGGATTCGCTCACTCATCGATCTGCACCGCCTCTGACGTCGTCATCGACTCAGCACCGGCAAGGACTGCTTTCAGCACGCGCAGCGACGTCTCCAGGGGGATCGGGACCTCGGTATCATCCAATACCGCCCGGGCGAAGTCCCGGATCTCACCGGCAAAGGGCATATCCGGGTCAGTAAGCTGGTAGCTGTTGCCCGGTGCAAGCAGCCGGTAGCCGTCCTCGTTGAAGATATCCCCCGAGTGTGTCAGGCGGTCGGTCTTATCCAGCGTCCCGGTCGTCCCCACGATGTAGATTTCATTGCCCAGCGGGTAGCGCGGCGGCTGCATGATCCGGTTCTGCTCGGTATGGGTGATCGCCCCGCATTCATAGCGCGTTACACAGGTGACGTACTCGTGGACCGGCAGCCACTCCTGACCCGGGTGCGAGCGGGTATGCACGCGCACCGGCAGGCTCCCGAGCAGCCACGTCATCAGGTCGAAGGCGTGCATCCCGTTGTGTATCAGCAGCCACTCGGCGGGGCGGTCGCGGTAGGCGTCTGTCTGATCGCGGGTCCAGAACGGTGTCGATGGCCCGGCATAGCGCACGTACACCGGCCGGCCGATACGACCGTCATCGATCAACCGCTTGATCGCCCGCCACTTCGGGTGCCAGCGCAGGCTCTGGGCGCACATCGCCTTGTGGCCGCTTTCACGGGCCGCGGCGATGATCGCCTCGCCCTCCTCGACGCTCATCGCGAAGGGCTTCTCGATGAGCGCGTGCTTGCCGACCTGAAGCGCCGCGATGGCGACCGGCGCGTGGACCTCGTCGATAGCGCAGATATCCACCATGTCGATGTCATCGCGGGCGAGCAGGTCCTCGTAGTCGGTGTACGTGTCAGTGATACCCGCGCGGGCGGCGAAGTCCTCGGCATTTTCGGCCACCACGTCGCAGCAGGCCACCAACTCGGCCTCATCCACGAGCCTGTAGCCGGCGAGGTGCGCACCGGCGATCCCGCCACATCCAATCACCCCAACGCGAAGGGGGGCCTCTGCGCTGTGAGCCATGCTCTGTTCCTCCCGTCGGTGTGCGTGTTTCCACGCGGGCTTTCTCTGGCAGGAAGCACGCGACCTTCCCGGAATGGACACGGCAACGGCATGCCTCGCAGTGGAGGACTCATACCTGTTCTCCGTGAAACTGCCCGTGTTCGCCAGCCCCTGCTTGCAGCTCAGCCGGACTCGGACCATCATTACGTAAACCTGCTCACCGGCGATGAGATCGACCCGGTCGAAGTGGAAGGCGGTCATGCGTTGTCCTTCCGGCTGCGGCGCGAGTCCGCGGCGATCGTGGCACGGTTGCCGAAGGCGCTGGCGGTAGAGGGCGAACGCGTGACGGGCGAGGGGGGAATCATCGTGGTCGATGACAAGGGCTCGCGCCTCGCCACGGCGAATTCAGGAGCTACGTTGCCCGACATCGGAGAGGAAAACCCGCACATGATCAAGCTGCTCCGCGACGGGCGCCTGGTAGATGCGGTCGTCTGGCCCGAGCAGTAGGTGTCATTCCACGTCGTTTCCCCTCTCCCGCCTCACTTCGCGCAGCGAAGTGCAGGGGGAGGGGAAGGAGCTTGCCCCGCAAGCTCAGGGGAGGGGCGCCGTTGATGCCGCTGACTGGAGGAGACCTGACATGCGCACAATCCGCACACTGACCGTCGCCACGCTCGTAGCGATGATCACGACCGCGCCGCTGTTCGCCGCGGTTGCTATCACCAGGGTCGATCCCAGGCAATCGAAGACACCCGAGGGCCAGCGCGTCGAGCAGGCGGTTGTATACGCCAATGAGGCCGCGCACTACACACTCAACTACGACGTCATCCACGATCCTGAAACCCCGGGCGAAGTGACATCCAACTGGTGGGCGTGGAAGTCAGACACGATCACGCTCGGCATGAGGGAGCCCTCGCAGCCGAACTGGTACTGGCAGGGCTTCATCAAGTGGAAATTCGATGACGAGAGCCTGCACGACAACCCCGCGGAGATCAATGTGATCCGCGAGGGCGGTCAGGACGGTATGGTGGAGTACGTCTGGGACACCCCGAAGGTCCACGCGACCCTCCGCTTCGCGCTGGCGAGCGGCTCCGACAAGCTGCTGATGTTCGGCAGCTACGAGCCGAAGGAGCCCATCGAGAACGTGCGCATGGTCCTCACCTGCTACCCCACCGGGTACGCAGAGCCGCGCAACCGCGCCGTCACCACCACGCTGGGCACTCGCGAAGCCGGCGAAGAGGTCAATCTCGACCTCCAGCAGGAGCGCTGGGTGCTCTACGAAGACCTGACGGAAGGGCGCGAGGGACAGGGGCCGGCCGGACTGCTGGTCGGCACTCCGGACGCGTTCGAAAGTATAACGATCCCTGTCGGCAGCTACGGAATCGACACGACACTCAATCTCCCCTCCGAGTCGACGGACTTCGCGCTTGGGCTGTATGACTACCCGCTCTTCCCGGACACCGAGGAGGCGCGCGCGTACTTCAATCGCAGCGCCGACAGCGAGGCCGAGCAGATCGGGCAGATGGCCGCGGGCGACCTTTCGCAGCCGCTCCCGCCTATGCCCATGGACCAGCAGCGTCGAGAGAAACTGCGCGAGCACGGGCAGGACATGCTCGATCGGCCCGCGGAACTGTGGCGGCCCAACCCCGAGTCGCTCGAATTCCCGTGGGCGGCCCAACTTCCCGGTGAGCCGATCCGGACCACGATCTTCTGCCGCCGCTGGACCGCATGGGAGACCATGGAGCTTGCCCGGCGGCTGGAGATGGACGCCGAGCACCTCTACTTCGACTCGAACGATCGCCTCGTCTACTCCCGCGCGTGGCCCTATCAGGGCACGACCGGCATCGGACCGCTCCCGCAGGGCGTTGCGGTGCGACAGGCGGCCGATCTTGCCAAGGATGAGACGATGGACCTCTACCTCGTCGGCGGTATCAATGGCAAGGCAGTCCCCAGCGTGGCGCGCAACGCCATCATGCAGCGCGTCGCCGAGGGCGCCGGCCTGATGCTCAGCGGACCGCCCGGAGTGGTCGAGGACTGGCCCGAGGAGCTGTTTGCCAGCGAGGATCCGGGCCTGGCGGAGATCATCCTGAAGTCATTCCCGGACTGGCAGCAGATTCCGGGATACCGAAACAATGATCGCGGCCGTCGCAACGGTGAGCCGCCGATCAGGACCTGGCGATACGGAGAGGGCCGCATCGTCCATCTGAACGTCGGCCTCAACAAGTACTCCTCGCTGGTCCCGCGCAATGACGCGATCGAGGGCCTTCACGCGGCAACGGACCACTGCCTCGCCATTGCCGCCCGCGCTGCCCTTGCGGCTGCGGGGCGCGAGATGGCGGTCGCGCCAGACGACGGCGCGAATGTGCTGGTGCGCACTCAGGATGACCTCGGCCGGGTAGTGTCGATCGAGGAGCACGAACAGGCTCCCGACCCAACTGCCGCCGAACTGCCCACCGGCCGGAGCTACTATCTGGACATGATCGTGCAGAACGATGGCGGTGAGACGGTGGGCATGCTGTCGCAGGTTCTCGATGCGCCCGCAGAGGCTGAGCGCGCGCGGATCACGGACCTGGGCATCTCCCCCGCGACCGTGATCGAGGACCCCGCGCCACCGATGGTGGATATGCCCGAGGGCGGGCAGGTCGAGTGCGCCGCGACGCTGGTGAACGCGCCTGAGGGCGCACGAATCCAGTGGACCGCGCGGGACATCCATGGTCGCGTCGTCGCGCAGGCTGAGACCGCCGCGCAGGCCGATGCATCCGTGACACTCGACCTTCCGCGGCCGGTGACGCCCTCGCACATGCTGGACGTAGCAGTCATGCGCGGCGGGGAGGAACTGGCCTGCGAGCGGCTGCGCTTCACGATGAGCGTGCCCTACCCCTACGACGACTTCACCGGACTGGTGTGGACCTACGCGGGTGGCGACCCGGTGCTGCAGAACACGGACCGCATCTGCTACGAAGAGGGCGCGGGCATGAGCGACCTGTGCCACATGGGCGGCTACTCGTCAGGCGGCGCCGCGCGTGAGTATGCGGTCAGCGCGATGTCCGGGTTGCGCTTCATCCCCTACGTCACGCGCTACGCGGGCACCGCCAACTCGGACAACGAGCGCATCCCGTGCATGCATGATCCAGAGTACATCCACAACGAGCAGGAAAAGATCACCACCACCAGCGCGCAGGCCGCCCCCTACTCGCCGCCGGCGTATACGCTCGGTGACGAGAACTACCTGATCCGCAGTGAGTTTGAGGGCTGCCACACCGAGCACTCCATCGCGGCTTTCCGTGACTGGCTCCGCTCCGGCTACGGCGTCATCGACGCGCTCAACGAGGAGTGGGGCACCGACTACGCGGACTTCTCCGAGATCACGCCCATCACGATCCAGGAAGCGGCAGAGCGAACCGACAGCTTCGCGCCATGGATCGACCATAAGCTCTTCATGGACACCGCCTTCGCGGTGATGCATGAGACCGGCTCCGGCTTCGTCAAGTCCGAGGATCCCGACACGAAGGTCGGCTGGGACGGCTTCCTGGGCTACAACTGGAAGATGGGCTATGACTTCGCGAAACTGACTGAGAATCTCGAACTCAACCAGACCTACATCAGCCACTTCCTCCAGGGCGAACTGGTCCGGTCCTTCAAGCGCGGCGATGCACTCACGGGCAAGTGGGGCAACAACGTCGCGGACGTCGAGGCCGGCTGGCACTCGTTCCCGTGGTCCTGCCTGCTCGCGGGAGACAACTCCGTGTGGTGGTGGACTTCCTGGGGCTGTGACTACATTCCGTTCAACCCCGACCTGTCGCTGAGCCACTTCGGCGAGTGGTTCTTCGAAGCGCTCGAAGAGTGCCGCACCGGCCCCGGCAAGCTGCTGCTGGACGCGGGGCGCGAAGAGTCGCCGATCGCGGTCCTTTACTCCCACCGGGACCTGTTCGCGTCCGCGCTCTACGGTCAGCTTGCCGATGACGGCGGCTGGGCCGGCGGCGCGCGCTTCCGGGGCACACACAGCGCACTGCTGCGGGCCTTCAAGGACGCAGGCTACCAGCCAGGCCATATCACCTTCGACGATATCGTCGAGGGCCGGCTGTCGGCAGATGACGTCCGCGTTCTGGTGCTTCCGCGCACCAGTTGCGTTTCCGACCGCATGGCCGAGATTCTGCGCGAGTACGTCGAGGCGGGCGGAACGCTGATCGTGGACGGGCGCGCCGGGCTCCTTTCCGGCCAGGGCCGGATCCGAGACAGCCGCCCGCTCGATGACCTGCTGGGCATCAGTTCCCAGGCAGGGATGGAGGCCGTGCTCGCCGAGTCGAAGACCGGCGATACCGCGCTCAACGGCGCCATCGGCGATGTCGCGCTCGACCTCGACGGCGTCCACTTCCGCGCGCTCGAATCTGGCCTCACCACAACCTCCGGCACCGCCCTTGGCGAGATCGCTGGCGCCCCCGTCTGCATCGTGAACGAACTCGGCGCGGGGCGCACGGTCCTCCTCAATGCCACCGTCGAGCCCTACGAGGGCCGACGCCTCGAAGAGGGCGTCAGGCCCATCCAGGAGGTGCTCGTCGCGGCCGCCCGGGCCGGTGGCGTTGAGCCGCTTGCCTCCGTGACCACCGAGGACGGAGCGCTGCCGACAGCGACGGAGACCGTGCAGTTCGGCTCCGGACCGCTGCGCTATCTCGCGGTTCAGCGCGACATCCTGATCCGCGGCGTCGGCGAGCAGGCGCTGCAGATCCAGACCGACGAACCCGCGGTCGTGTATGACATCCGCGCGGGCGAGCGCGTCGGCGAGGGCCGCATCGATCAGTGGCAGACAACCATCGATCGCGGCTACCCGAGCGTCTACGCGCTGCTGCCCTACGAGGTGACCGGGGTCGATGCCGACGTGCCCGAGGCAGTTCAGGCCGGCTCAACCGTGGAGGTCGCGACCAGCGTGAGCGTCTCCGCGGGCCGCGCGGACACGCACGTAGTCCGCATGGACGTCTACGCGCCCGACGCGGATGAGGCGCACCGCGAGTACTCGCAGAACATCCTCTGCGAGCGCGGAGAGGGCGCCGCGGATATCCCGTTTGCGCTCAACGATCCGACCGGTCAGTGGCGGATCGAGCTGACCGACGTGGCGTCGGGGGTGGGCGCGGAGCGGACGCTGGCGATGAGGTGACGAAGATGAGGACGGCAACCTCACCCCCCAACCCCCTCTCCCTGTGCGATAAGCGGCATCGCCTGCGGGAGAGGGGGAGCACACAACTGTGAGCGCAAGCACGAAACGATTGCGTCGTCCGATAACGTGGCCTACTTCCCCCTCCCGTCAGGCGACGTCGTTTGTCGCCAAGGGAGGGGGTGCCCGAATGTCGTGTATGAGGGCGGGGGAGGTTGTCGTGTGGCTGCGCCGAAGGCGGCCTTTACCCCCCAACCCCCTCTCCCTGTGCGATAAACGGCATCGCCTGCGGGAGAGGGGGAGCACACAACTGTGAGCGCAAGCACGAAACGATTGCGTCGTCCGATAACGTGGCCTACTTCCCCCTCCCGTCAGGCGACGTCGTTTGTCGCCAAGGGAGGGGGTGCCCGAATGTCGTGTATGAGGGCGGGGGAGGTTGTCGTGTGGCTGCGCCGAGGGCGGCCTTTACCCCCCAACCCCCTCTCCCTGTGCGATAAACGGCATCGCGTGTGGGGACTGGCGCAGGGCAGCGTACTCTTCGCGCTGGATCTGGCTACCGGAGAGGTCGTCTTCAGCGAGGACTTCTCCCATCACGAAGTCGAGCGGCACCTGTTTGCACACGGAGGCCAGATCTACGCGTGCTTCCACACGGCGATCGTGCGCGTCGATCCGGCGAGCTTCGAGCACGAGGTCGTGGCGCGGCCGCCGACGGACTTCAAGGTCGGCGGGCCGGTGATCGACGGTCGGCTCTACTACACCAGCGAGGCGCACCTGTGGAGCTTCGAGCTTCCGGGATAAACACCCATCCGCCGATCGCGCTCATCACTTTTCGGGACCTATCAGCCGGGCGGCGCACCACGACCTCCGAGGAACCACTATCAGGTCAAGGTCTCGGGCGACTTCCCCGCGAATTAGACCCTACACCCATCATGGCCTGGAGGAATGCACCATGAAACGCGTTACCGTTGTACTCACCGTTGTGCTCACGATCATCGCAGTTACCGCTCTCGGCGCGGGCGCAGACATGCAGCTTGCCGCCGACGGCGCGACCGACTACACCGTCGTGGTCGATCCGGATGCCACGGTGGCCGAGAAACACGCGGCCTCCGAGTTGTCGAGCTTCCTCGGTCAGGTCACCGGCGCCCAGTTTGAGGTCACCGAGAGTGCCTCGCCCGTGGACGGTCCGGGCCTCTACGTCGGCCCGGGTCGAGCGTCGCGCGAGGTCGCGCCGAACCTTCCCTACGATGACCTGTCCCCGGACGGAATCGTCATCGAGACCGTCGGCGACGATCTCGTACTGGCCGGCGACCGCCCGCGCGGCACCCTCTACTCGGTCTATACCTTCCTGGAGGACACCGTCGGCTGCCGCTGGTGGGCGTC
This sequence comes from uncultured Armatimonadia bacterium, assembly GCA_964484945.1. Lineage (GTDB taxonomy): Bacteria > Armatimonadota > Zipacnadia > Zipacnadales > UBA5352 > UBA5352. Next base: position 12,115 of record CAZAHB010000086.1, read on the forward strand.
GGATGCCAGCTTCATTCCGGACAAGCCCGGCCTCACCGTCCCCGACCAGCACGTGGAATACATCCCGCCGCTGGAGTACCGCGAGGTGTTCTGGCACGACGCCTTCGACGGCGACTGGGCCTGCCGCAACAAGTCCAACGGCAACCGCCCGCGCCTCGAGGAGAAGCATGGCGGCAAGATCAAGTACGTCGGCTTCGTGCATACATTCGCGCGGCTGATCCCGAACTCGCACTTCGCCGAGCACCCCGAGTGGTTCAGCGAGCGCAGTGGTAAGCGACTCGGCGGGCCTGACGTGCGCACGCAGCTTTGCCTGACCAACCCCGAGGTGCTCAACAAGCTCGAATCGCGCCTCCGCAGCAATCTCGACGCCAACCCCGGCCCGTCCATCGCGTCTGTGTCACAGAATGACTGGGACCGGCACTGCCTCTGCGACGAGTGCATGGCGATTGAGAAACGCGAAGGCTCTCCTGCCGGGCCGCTGCTGGAGTTCGTCAACGAAATCGCCCGCCGCGTCGGCCCGGACTATCCGGAAGTCGCGATCTCCACGCTCGCCTATCAGTACACGCGCACACCGCCAAAGAACGTAACGCCGCTGCCGGAAGTCATTGTCCGGCTGTGTTCGATCGAGTGCAGCTTCCTGCACCCACTGGAAAGTGAGATAAACGCCACCTTCGGCGACGATATCCGCGGCTGGAACGAGATCTGCGATCGGCTCTACGTGTGGGACTACGTGACCAGCTTCCGCCCCTACATCATCCCGCATCCGAACCTGCGCGTGCTCGCGCCGAACGTCCGTTTCTTCGTGAACCACGGCGTGAAAGGGCTCTTCGAGCAGGGCAACTACCAGTCAGCCGGCGGGGAGTTCGCGAAGCTCAAGGCGTGGATGCTCGCGAAGCTGCTGTGGGATCCGTCGCGCGACACCGAGGCGCTCATTGATGAGTTCGTGAACGGCTACTACGGCGACGCAGCGCCGTTCATCCGCGAGTACATCACAAAGCTGCATGACACCGCGGAAGCCACCGACTACTACCTGCGTATCTCGGGCAACCTCAACGCGCCCTTCCTCGACCTCGAGATGATGGGAGAGGCGTGGGGGCTCTTCGACCAGGCCGAAGCCGCGGTGGCCGACGATCCGGAGATGCTCAGCCGCGTGCAGGTCGCCCGCCTGCCCATCCGCTACGTCTTCGCGATGCGCTGGGAGCAGTTCAAGGCCCAGGCGCGGCAGGAGGGCATCGAGTGGTCGGGCCCCAGGGACTACGCACAGAACGCGCAGGCCTTCATGGACATCGCGAAGGCCAACGGCATCACGAACATCGCCGAAGGGCGCTCGATCGACACCTTCGCAGCCCGCACTGTCGATCTCGGCCGCACCGAAAGCCCGCCACCTCCCGGCACCGACGATCTCGCCGATGACCGCTGGATCGACATGCAGGACTACAGCATGCGACTGGCGCACGAGGGCACGTGGGCGAAGCTGGAGCATGACGACGCGGCGTCCGACTCAGTCGCGGTGCGCATGCCCGGCGAGCACCATGAATGGGCTATCCAGCGCGACCTGGCCGGGACAGTCGAGGATGGCGAAACCTACAGCATCTACGCCTCGGTCCGCGTTGACGCGAGCGCCGAGGAGGGCCCGGCCTTCAGCGCCGGCGTCTACGACCGGGCCAACCGCGAGCACGTCGGTGGGACAAAGGTGAACCTCGAGGACATCGAGGGCGAGGGCTATCAGACCTGTAAGATCGCAGAGGCCCCGCTGACCGGGCGGATGTACGTCTGGGTCGCGCCGCCGAAACGCCCCGGTGAGGTACAGGCCGTATGGGTGGACCGCATGTGGCTCGTCAAGGAAGAGTAAGGCCGTCGTTCAGCCGTTCGGAGGGGTCGGTCTCGAGATCACCCGGCCCCTCCTGACACCGCCGCATTTACTTCTCGTCGTCCCCGAGGTGCACCCAGTCGATCCCCTGCTTGATGTAGGTCCCACCGCGCTCGGGTGAGGCGGTGTGGTGGCCACCGCGTTCGGTCCAGTGCTTCACCGGCGTGCCCTTGATATACCACCATTCGTCCCACGGCCGTCCCTTCCGGTTGAAGCCGTCGTGCGTGATGAAGCCGTCCTCGTCGAAGTCCTCATACGTCTGCAGACCGTACTCCGCTGTGTGGTACTCGCGCCGCACCAGCCTGCCGTCCTCGTAGAAGAGTCGCCTGACCGCGAAGCCCGTGTCGTCGATATCATGTCGCCGGACCAGCGCGCCATCCTCGTACCACTCGCGGTGGATGACGCCGTCGTAGCGATGCACGATCTCGCGCACCGCCTCCGGCGCGGCCATCGCGGCCTCCTTCTCCACGCGCTCCTCACCGATCAGCCAGCGATCGCGCGTCCACGAAAAGTCCTCGGGCTTCTCCGCCAGCACGTTCAGCGTCACCGCTTCCCGCAGGCGCAGATCGTTCGAAGCCTCGCTCTCGAGCCCGGAGTGCTCGACTGCGACCGCGGTGTACTCTCCCGGTTCAAGCTCGATGCTCGCGCCCGGAGCTACGAGGTCATCCGCGACAGGCTCGCCGTCGCGCAGAATGCGGTAACCGGCGGTCTCGAAGTGAAGCTCACCGGGGATCAGCTGCACACGGTCCCCCGGTCGCCTCAGCCACGGCCGATCCGGATCGCGGCAGACCGCGATGTACACGTCCGTGCGCCTCTGCCACATCAGCGGCGTGTCCCTGTCCGCCCAGTCCTCGCGGTCGAAGCGCCGAGGCATCTCCATCTGCGCAACCCTGTCTTCGTCGATCAGCCGCGCATCGAAGGAGGTGACGGTCCATCCGGCGCGGAGGTCACCCGGATACTCGCTGGCCTTCTGCAGTCGCTCATCGTCCCATTCTTTCAGGTACGGGCGGCCAGTGCCGTACACGCCACGCGTGAGGCCGAGGAAGGTCGTCTCGGTCTTGCTCTCGTAGCCGATGATCTCACTGCGGACGCTCAGTCGCCCGCTCTCGGGGAAGCCCTCTGTGGACTTCACGTGCAGACCCGGCCCGGTCTCCTCGGAGGCGGTCTTCGCGATGTGCGTGAGGGGCCCATCGCGCAGGTCATAGGTGCTCACGAAGCATATCTTGGTCCCGTCGGGGCTGCCCTTGGCGTCATTGTCGTAGTACGCACTGTCGCCGGAGTACTGGTATTGCTCGGAGTCGTGGAAATACGACAGCGCCTCCGGCACCACCGTATATCCACCGCCGGAGCGCAGGTCCGCGAAGTTGATCCAGCGGGTCGCGCCACTTGCGACGAGATAGCGGTCAGTCTTCGCGCCGCGACAGATATCCGCGGCCGCGACCGCCGCGAGGTAGTGCTGATTGCTGGGGAAGGGCTCATCCCAGCGCCGACCCTTCATCGGCTGATTGCCGAACAGGTACCACCCACCGCCACCCGACCACGACTGGTGGCACTGCTGCAGGCAGGTGCTGGCGACGCCGATGTTCGAGCCATCCGGGTCAAAGAACACGCGCGTGGGCTTGAAGGGCTCGAAGTAGTTGCTGATACGCGTGTACACCTTCGGGTGCTCGGGGTTGCCTTCAAGCTGCCCGCCGACCTCCAATGCCTGAGGCGGACCGCCGTCCACGGGCACGCGCGCGCCGGGCATCCCGGATCCGTCGTCGAGCGTCACGCGGCTGGCGTAGATGTACTCGTCGCGGTAGTCGGTGCAGCCGAGATAATTCGTGTGGCCCTGAAGCTGCGTGACGGTGTCGCTGTCGAGGTCCCAGCGCATGATGTTGTAAAGGCCACCGTCCTCGTCAAGTTGCACGAAGAACAGCCAGTTGTGATGGTGCGCCCACCGCGGCGTATTGGAGCGCTCGAATGTCCTCACGACCTCGCCGGTGGCGGTGTCGATCACCCGCACGCGCGGCCCGCCATCCTGCCAGTGATCGTACTGGCGGTAGCGCACGGTGCAGATATACCGCCCGTCGGGGTTCCAGCAGTTACGGATGTGGTAGTTCGCCCAGTCGCGCCATGATGCATCGTTGGTCATCCGCCACATCTGCACGGGCTCGGGCGTATCCTGCGGCAGGATGAACTTTTCGCGCTCGGCATGCGCGGCGGTGAGGGTCAGGATGGCGAGAAGGGCGGCGGTAATCACCCGCCGTATCGCCCGCCGCCCGCTCGTCGCTCGTCGCTCCCAACACGTCGCTGCCGTTCGCTTCATCTCAGTTCCCCTCCTCTACCGGCACCAGCGCGATGTAGTCCAGCGCCAACCCGTCGCCAAGATTCGTCATCCGCACTGTATGGTCACCGGCGCGCAGTGTCACCGGCGGGCCGAGCTTCTTTGCGCGCCAGTTGTCGGGAGCGCGACCGTATCCGCCGGTGTGCGCGAAAGCGATCTCGTCATACGCCTTATCCGGCGACTCGCCGTCGATCGTCAGCGCCCGGCGCGTGTTCCGGCTCCCGGTGGCGTAGCGAGCGTAGAGAAGATACCGTCCGTCCTCGGGCACCGACAGCGTCCACTCGACCCAGTGGCCCATGTCCTGATGCCACTTGGTGATCATTTCGCCGACATTCGATCCGCGATCGGTGACGTACACCTTCCCCTTGCCCTCCTGCGCGAAATCCTCCGCCTGCACCATCACCAGGCCGGGGATCTGCGCCTCATGCAGAGGGGGTGGCACCACCTCGACCTCGGCCGAGGCGGTTGCGCCCAGCGCGTCCTCGACCTCCACGCGCGCAGTCCACGACTCGACCCAGGCGGGCTCAAGCTCCAACCGCTCGCCCTGCACGGTTTCGCCTCCGGGCAGATGCCAGGTGATCCGCTCGACGTCCCGATCCGGGTCGTCCGTGACTGCGCGGAGCTTCAGCGTCTGGCCGGGCTCCAGGTACGCTTCACCCTCGATCTCCACACGCGGCTGAGATGGCTCGAACAGGTCCCAGGGCAGAAACGCCGCCCACGCGGCGTCCTCGTCATCGCCCAGGACTACCTCGCCCGGCTCGGTCAGCTCAAGCTCTTCACCGGAGGGATGGAGGAAGGCCGCGCCCGGCTCCTCGCCCACAGTGACGGGCACAGGGGCCTCGAGGCGCACCATGAACGGGTGAAAGGCCGCCCACAGCCGCCACGGCTGCCCCACCGGCGGCACGGTCAGTTCATAGTAGCCAGGTGCGGGCCGATCGGCGCGCCAGTGGCCGGACGGTGCTGCTTCCAACTTCTGCCCATCGGGCTGCAGCAGCCGCGCGCCGGGGGCGTCGATGCGGTTTCCGTCCATCCCCAGCACCCACAGGTCGAGCGGCGGACCAAGTTGAAGCTCCGTCACCGGCCCGCCCTGGCCCAGATCCGGCAGTGGCTCCGACTTGATGCGGAATGTCAGTGGCTCGTCACCGGGGAAGCTGACGGTCATCCCGAAAGCGAAGCGATCGCCCCACTCGGGACTCGCCTGCACGGGGTCGGGCGCATCCTCCTGCGCCCACGCGCCCCCCGCGACCAGCAGTACCATCGCGATGATCATCCATCGTTTCATGCGCTATCGCCCCTTTGTCAAATCGAAATCCCCTCGTCACTCGGGCCTGCCAGCCCGTCCTCCATCACCCCGGCGTTCAGAAACCCTCGGACGATGCGCAGCACTCTCCTGTCCGACACGCGATTCGCCAGCCGGCCCATCAGCATATCGTGGTTGACCCGGTCGATCCCGCCCGAGGGCCTGGGTATCTCCACCCGAAGCACCGGCTGTGGTCGGTAGCTGCCGTCCAGCAGGCTTCTCTCCCCAGCACGGACCAGTTCGTCCGCAGCCAGGCCGGAAGCTCATCGACGGTCATTCCGTCCACTCCCGGCGCACCGCGGTTGGATATGACCCGCCCCATTGCAGCCTGGGCGTTCTCGGGGCTTACGACCTGCTTCATCAACTGTTCGTCCTCAGCCCGGCTTTCGGATTCGCATCCCGCCACAGGTGGTTCGACCCCCTGCTCCGCGGCCATCGGGGCTTCACCCCTACTCTCCGCGAACAGGGCCGGCTGATACTGGATTTTCTGCCGCCGTCCGCCCATGGGATACGCGCTCCTACTCGCCTTTGTGATCGTTGGGGCCTTCCCTCGCCCGGTACGTACTCTGGGCCGAGGTACTATGCCCGCTGCTGACTTCTGTGCCGCGGTCAGGGCGCCTCGCGGCGCCCTCAGTCCAGATACACCTTAGCGGACACGACACAGACCTCCCGGGGTAAGTTCGACCGCCTTCGCCGCACACCCGCCGGATTTACAGCACCGGACATTGATGGATTGAGGACTTCGCGGTCGCCGGCCCGCTCGTCCGAACGATGCTGCCTTCTATCCGGTTCCTTTTCGTCGAGTCGCGGCTGCGCTCCACGCTTCCTTCAGACGAGACCTCGCGATGCCGCCCTTGCGCTTCGCTCACCCTTCGCCTCCATCTGGCTGGGTAGAGGACTTGCACCTCCAAGCTGCGAACATACCCGGCAGACCGGCAAACGGCGGGAGGGAATATGCCTGCCCCACTTTGACCATCATGTGGCGCAGGCTTCCAGCCTGCGGTCGTTCAGCGTGCTTCAGTCCGTGACGGTCAGTTACCACCCTCCACCGGCTCGAACTTCACGTCCGAGATCCAGATCTGCGAGTCCCCGCCGCCGAAGCCGAGCTTCGCGCCCTCGATCTCGGGGTCGAACTGCTCCGGCTCGGCCCGGAAGACCAGCGTGTCCCACTGCTCCCTGCCGGAGAACTCGCCGCTCACGCGCTCGAGATCAGGCCAGATACCACCCGATGCGGTACCCTTCCCGCCACCTTCGGCACAGATGACCGGCGTGAACCCCTTCGACTTGCCCCACACGTCCACGGTCAGCAGGTGTGGCTTACTGTGATCGGCCCGCGGCACCTCGATCGCAACCCAGCCGGCTTTACCGTCACCAGGGCCGGTCTCATCAGTGTTCCACGCCTCTCTGCCACCAAGCTCAGTCGGTGCGCCGACCCCGTCGAGGATCAGCCCGCGCTCAGCCAGCATCTCCAGCCCCGCGATTTCTCGCCGCAAACGCTCAGCACTGCGCCTGTCGCGGGAGACCAGGGCCTCCGCGGCCTCGACGGCTTCCTGCAGCGCGGCGCGATCCCCCGTCTCGATGTATTCCTGCTTCGCCCATCCGTACGTCAGTTTCACCTCGGCGGCGTGGAGGCTGTCGAGGCGAGCCTGCACCCGCGCGCGCTGATCCTCAGTCTCCGCCTCGTCCAGCGCATTCGTCAGGTGCTCGCGGGCATCGGCGATCTCCTCGCGCGTGAAGACCTCCGGCCCTACGTCATACGGAGCGGTCGTGAAGTGCACGGTGGGGTTCAGCATCGCATGTTCCAGCGACGCGAGGAACGCAGCCATCTGCTCGGAGGCCGGGCCGTACATGCGCGGGAAGTAGTCGGCCAGCAGCCCATCCACGTCCGCATCTACGTCCCACAGCATCTTCGTGGTGATCCAGTACAGCGGACCGTTCTGGCCGAAACCTCGGGCCGAGCTTTGCGCAACGTATCGGCGCCAGCCGTAGTCGTAAAGCCCCTTGAGGTCGCGCATCATCGGCCTGACCACCGGCCGCGGGAGGCCCTTCCACATGCTCTTGTCGGTGTAGGCGTAGTAGCCCATGCGGTCGGCCCACTGCGCCCAGCCCTCGACGTACTCGCGGAACGTCGCGTTATCCGGGCAGCCCTCATCCATCCACGAGTGAGCGTAGCAGGCCGGGAGGTAGTGACACAGCCACACGGTCACGCCCTCGTGTGGATAGGTGCCCGTCGGAGGCGGGGCGTGGCTTACGTACGCGAAGATGATCAACTCGCGGTTGTCCAGCCCGTCAAGCGCCCGCCGGGCGACCTGGTTCGCGAACTCCACCTGGCGGGTGCTGGTGATCATCCGATCTCCGCCCTGCCAGTAACGCACACCGCCGAGGCGCTCCTCCAGCGCCATGCAGTCCTTGCAGGTGCACCAGTCGTACCCATCGTTGGGCGCCACCGAGTAATACCGCGCGCCCGGATTCTCCTCGAAGTACGTACGCGCCTTGTGGGCGATCAGGTTCAGTGCCTCTTTGTTGGTCGTGCAGATCTGCCCCGTATGGAAACCGCCCTGCACGCGCCTGCCGTTGACCAGCGCATAGTACTCGGGGTGCTCGGCGCGGTAGTCGTCCGGGTCGAGGATCGCGGCCCATGAGTGGAAGCCCCGCGTGCCCGGCTGCTTGTAGATCAGGTCATCTTCGGTGCCGGTGCCGAGGCTGTCCACGAAGTCCTTCGGGTACCACGCGTTCAGGCCATTGCGCAGGCCCCACCAGTAGCCCTCTTCGTTGCGCAGAAAGAAGCTACGCAGGTTCCAGTCGGGGCTGGTGGCGGTGGTCCCCAGCGGGACGGTCAGGGTCTCCGCCTCCGGGACGACCTCCCCGATCTCGCCGGGCACGTACCAGCGACAGCCCGCGTGGTTCTGCAAGAAGCGGTAGGTGCCGAACAACAGCGCGATCGGACTGGAGCCGGTGATGCGAACGGACTGTGGCGTCACATCCGTCCCGATGCGCATGTTCTCACTCTCGCGCACGCGCAGTTCTACCCGGCCGGGCATCTCACCCTCTACCGGCAGCGTGGCCCCGGTCGCTCGCTCGATGTAATGGATCAGTTCGTCGCGCGCAAGCACCTCGACATCCGTCGGATCTTCGCCCAGCGTCACCACGGCCCGCGCGGCGCCATCCTCCACGAGCGTGAACTCAGCAGCGCTGACCACGCCGGCAGTCACGACCACCGTCAGCAGCATGAGCATACGTGTTCTCATGATTGACCCTCCTCTGCGCGCTCCTTCTCGACTACGGCCGCCCTTTCCTCTCCACGCTTCCGCCACAGGCGGATTGAAGGCCCCACGGCCTTTCCGCGCGAATACCCCGACACTGAGACTGCCGTCCAAGCGAGGTGTCAGAGATGACGGACCTGCTGATCGCCGCCTGCATCGTCGCGCTGTGCCTGGCCGCGAGTCCCGCCTGCGCGGATGACCCGGCGGCACGCCCGTCGTTCAGTGAACTGGGCTACCGCCTGCACCCCCCGGCTGAGTGGCTGGCCCACGACACCGCCGCCGGGGCGCTGGTGCCAATGGAGAACGGGAAACTGCTGCACCTGACAAGCGATGACGGCGGCACTGTCCGCATCAGCGAGGATGATGGTGCCACCTGGCAGCACCTCGCGACAATGTACGACGGCGAGGGGCCGGGCAAGCCCACCCGCGACCTCGAATGTGGCACCGCCGTCCGCACCCCGTCCGGCGCGATCGTCTACATCTACCGCGACTTCGAGAACTGGCACTGGAACTGGGATGATGACGCGGGGCGGGCGACCCAGGCGCGGCTTGACGTCTGGTCGATCCGCAGCCTCGACGGCGGCCGCACCTGGCAGGATCGACAGCAGATCCTTGACGGCTACTGCGGCGCCCTGCAGGACATCATCGTGACAGACTCGGGCGCGGTTGTCGTGCCCGT
>CAZAHB010000087.1:0-21293 GCA_964484945.1 uncultured Armatimonadia bacterium
CCTCGATGACGCCCTCGGTGCCCATGAGCCGGTTGTGGCACGCAACAGCGTCCTGCACATCGCCCGTGGCCACGAAGCCGTCCACGCCGTTTTCGTACTTGATGAGGGCCACGCATGCGTTCTCATTGTGCGCGCCAAACCAGAAGCTCTCGGTGTGGTAATCCACCTGCGCCATCACCGAGGACGGGGGCGTCTCATCGTTGAAGAACTGCGCCATGTCGAAGTTGTGGGAGCCGTAGTCGTAGATATTGGCCCCGCCCCACTCGATACGCTCCAGTTCGCCGATGCGCCCCTCGCCCAGCATCTCCTTCGCCATCTGGAACGGAGCGCCGTATCGCCGCTGGTGGTTGAAACACAGCATAGTGCCCTCGTCGTCACAGACCTCCATCATCCGGCGGGCGCCGCCGATGGTGTCCGCCATGGGCTTCTCACAGTAGATCAGGCCGACGCCGGCGCGGGCGCAGTCCACGGCCATCTGCTCGTGAAGGTGCGGCCAGGTGCAGATGCTGACGATGTCAGGCTCCACCTGCGCGAGCATCTCGGTATAGTCCTCGAAGGTCTCTTCGATCCCCCACGTATCCGCGAACGCCTGCACGTTCTCGTCCACGAGGTCGCATGCCGCAACCAGCTCCACACCCTCGAGCTTTTCGTAGCCCTCGGCGTGGCTGTAGGCCATCGCGAATCCGCTCAGCGACGCCTCTTCATCTTTCTTTCCCGTCCCAATGAACGCAACTGTCAGTGCCATCATTCTGCCTCCGTGTGGTCCGAAGCCGGTAGCTCCCGGCCGCTCCCGTGTCAGAGGCGTACTTCGCTTTGCGGCCCCGCAATCCTCCGTGGATCATCGGCTCATCTGACAGAGGACCTGGCTCTTTGGGGCCGCTGTCGCTCGGCGACCCCGCCTACCGCCCCGGTCCCGGACCGGGATCAACCGCCGCCTGATCGGCCCGCGGCAGTTCTATGGTCACGAAGGTCTGCTGTCCCCCTACATGGCTGACATTCCGGCGCGCGCCCCGCAGGTCAACACGGTCCTCCGGTGGCTCGACCACGATTGCATAGTTCCCGGTCGCCGGATGCTGGAAGCGGAAGTATCCGCCCTCACCGGTAACCGCGCGGCCCACGACCCGCTGCCCGCGGACCAGCCCGACCTCGGCTCCGACGATAGCCTCCCGGTCCTCCGGCACATCGTCTCCGGATGCCTGTGCAGCCGCGACATCACCATCAGCCGAAGCAACCACAACGCCACCAATGTCCGGTTCCCCGGGAGGCAGGCCGCCTCCCGTGTACGCAACCAGCGTCTCGCCGCCGCACCCCGCGAGGGCAAGCACGAGCGCTGCGCCGATGAGAATGCTCGCAAATGTGGTCCACGTCGTTAGCCTCATCATGCGTCCTCCCCGGGCCCTGATCCCGTCTGCTCTGCACTTGGTTCGCTGTCTGAATCGAGCACCCCCGCCGCCTCTCCGGCCAGATCGGTATAGTTCAACCTCACTGCCATTTCGTGTACCTCCCGGAAAGCGGCGCGCGCACCGCCGTCACCAGACGCCATCATCACCCGCGCCTGCTGCAGACGCGCAGCGACCTCCACTCGCCGGAGCCTGAGGCGCTCAGATCGGCGGCGGCAGCGTTCAAGGTGGTAGTCCGCGTCCTCGATAAGCCCGTCGGCAAGGCAGGCCATGCCGAGGACTCGCTCCGCCTCCGCCACGATCTGTCCGTTCACGGCACCGTTGCCCTCCTCAATCGCGTCCAGGGCGAGCGGCCGCGCCTGCACCGCCTTGCCTGAGCGGGTCAACCGCTCGGCCTCGAAAACCTTCGCGAGGCCCTTCATCCGCCGGTCCCCCGACATCTCCGCCGATTCACTGAGGCGCTCCAGAAGCTCTTCAGCCACACCGAACTGCCCCGTGCGCATCGCCGCGATGGCGCGATCCAGTGTCGCCTCGCGCACCTGGTCGGGCAATCCCGCTTCAGAAGCCATTGCCTGCAAGCTTCTGGCTGCCGCCGCGGCCTCGTCATACCATCCCCGGGCGAGGAGGACGTTCACACGGTTTGACTGGACATACACTTCCGCCATCCGAACCTGCTCGACCGGTGCATCGGTCGTCGCTATCACGCGCTCGGCCTCGTCCAGGAGCGCCTCGGCACCCGCCAGATCTCCCTGCTGCTCATCGATGGCCGCCTGTGCAACCAGCCCCGACCACTGTGGCCACCATCGTTGGGATTCTGCGATCTCCCGGGCCTGTTGTCTCGCCTCTTTCAGCCGACCGGCGCTCTGCCACACACGCACCAGTTCCTGGCGCGCGGACATCTCGACCCGCTCATCCCCAAGCTCCAGCGCCATCTCCAGAGCCGTCTGGAGCGCCTCTTCGGCGTCATCCCGCTCGCCACGTTCGCATGCCGCGTGACCGGCCTGCAGTTGGGCGCCCATCACGGCGCAACGATCGTCCACCGATCTCGCAATATCCACGCAACGCGCCGCGCTGCGGATCAGACCGGGCATGTCACCGGCCTGCCGCTGTGCGCGGCACAGCTGTTGGAGCGCTTCCAACAGGGTCTCGCGGGCTCTGCGGATCGCATCGATCTGCTCGCCGCGTGCCTCTGCGAGCGCGGCCTCCAGGTTCTCCGACCGTTGGCGTAGATCCGCCACACGCTGCTGCAGCTTTTCGACCTCCCCCGCGTTCCCGTTGGGGTCATCCACCACGAACCAGTCCAGCGGCTTCTCAGTCAGTTCCGCGATGGCGCTGAGGCGATCAATCTGCACCAGGACCGCGCCGCTGACGTACTGGTAGATAAGCGCGCGCGAGCAGCCCAGGTCCTCTGCAAAGGCCGGCAATGATGAGTAGCCCGCCTGTGCGACGGCGGTCTGGATGCGCCGACCGAGTTCTTTCCGTCCCGCCTCTTCTCTGAGGTCCATGATCCTTCATAGCATACCACGATGGCCTCCTTTTGTCAGCCTCAACAGATAATTGTTTATTCTCACTATACGAATTCCGCCACTCGTGTTGCTTTCGAATGCACTTGGGGGGACAATGCCCATACGCAAAGTTTCGAAACCACCTGAGGAGGCGGACACGATGTCTCGGATCAGCAATATGATCTTCCTGACAATAGTTGCAGCCGCTGCGATCGTGCTTGCGGGATGCGGGGGTGGTGGCGGACAACCCGCCGACGACCCGGGAACCATCGGCACGGCCAGCGTCAGCGGCACCGTTTACGCACCGGATACTTCGGGTACCGCGCAGGTTGAGGCCACGCAGGCGGACACAGACGGCGAACCGGTGCCGAACTGCCCCGTTGAGGTGCTGACTGAGCCGGATGGCGAGCAACTCGCAAGCGGCACCACTGATGAGACCGGCGAATACGAGTTTCACGGACTCCCTGCGGATGTGCCGGTCACCGTCGAAGCGCACGTCCCCGACGTGGGCCAGTTGATGAGCCGCGTGCGACTGCGCGCGGGCAACTCGCGAGCGGATGTGAACGCGGACAGCACTCTGGCCGCGTGGTGCGCCCGACTTGCCCGTGCCGAAGGCCCCGAGGGTGGCGAAGAGGAACAGCCAGGTCCTGAGGACGAGGAAACAGCCGACGAGGTGGCGGAGGAATGCCACCGCTTCCGCGAGCAGCACGGTCCCCCATCGCGGGCCGGTCAGGCGGCCCCCCCGGACTTCGCCAACGCCGGTGAGGTCCGTGAGGCGGCCCGCAGTCTCCTGGGCGCCACAGCAGGCGAGGCTCTCGAGGAAGCCGTGGCGAGTCGCGACGAGGATGATGCGCACCGCGCTGTTCGACTCGTCATCGCGCTGCTCCGAGCGCGCTATGACAGCCGCATCGACTGGCCGCAACCGCTCGTGGAAAGCCTTGTTGGGAGCCTCACCACGGAAGCGACCTCAGTCGAGGCGGCGGCCGAAGCACTGGGCCAGGTCCGCGAGCAGGACGTGACTGCGGATATGGTTCAGCGGTTGCTTCAGCATCTCCGCGAAGGGTTCGGCATCGGTGAGGTCGACCGCGCGCCAGAGGTCGTTGAGGTCGTGGCGGCCGTCAGTGTCGCGACGGGCGATCTCGAGGTCCTGCGCATCGAGAATGCCGAGGGGCTCGGCGCGCTGGCGAACGCCCTCATGACCGATTGACGCTCGGAATCCCGCGTCCCTCCTCACCCGGCCCGGCGCTCTTCCCGGAGCGCCGGGCCGCTTTCCGCTCGCGAGGTCCGGGTAACTTTCATGGCGAATTGTCACACGCTCACATTCACCGCCACGGACTGGAGTCTTGCGATGAACACGCGAATAACCTGCTGCGCCCTCGCCGCGCTTGTCATCGCGGGCATGGCGTTCGCACGGGAGAAGCCATCGTTCGATGTCGCGCTGACCGCGGACGGAGCCACCAGCGACACCATCGCCACGCTTCCGATCGACCTCGACGCCGCCCGCGACATCCTCGAATGGGATCTGCCCGCCGATGACTGGAGCGCGCGCGTTGTTGATGCACACAGCGGCGAAGCAGTTCCCTCACAGACGCATATCCGCGGCGGCGAGGCGCAGGTGACGTGGCTGGTGCCCGGCGACTACGCCGATGGTGCGAAGCGATCGTACCGCGTAACCCTCGGCGTCCCCCAGCCAACTGACGGGGCCGAAAGGCTGAGCGTCGAGCGCGCCGGTGGAGAACTGATCGTCCACACCCCGTGGTTCGCGGCACATCACGACCTGTCCGCCGGCGGGATGCTCGGCACCGTGGAGTACGCCGACGATGGCACGCTCCCCATGCGCATGAACGATCGCCTGTACGCCGAGGATCGCGGTCAGTTCTACCTCACGAACGACATAGATCCGCGGGTTAGGGTGCTCAGCGAGGGGCCGCTGCAGGTGGTCATCCGCGCGACCGCCCAATACTGCCGCGACGACGCCACTCCCGTGAAGGGGCAGCCGGAGGCAAGCTACACGTTCCGCTACAGCGCATTCTCCCCGACCGTGCAGATGACCGCGACGGTGCGCCAGGAAGGATCGACGGCCTGGGACCAGGTGCATGTATTCGAGATGCACCACAGGACCGAGCAGCCCGTCTTCGACACCGTGGCGTGGAGTCCGCCGCTTGAGAGCGTGCAGTTCGTGGATGAGCACAACATCCACTCGCTGCGCAACGCGCGCTGGGGAGCGCTGATGACCGACCGGGTCGCGCTGGGGCTGATCGGTCCTGACCTCTACGGCATCCACACGGGCCTGTCCGGGCACGGGGTATACGTCCACGGCCCGTGGCACACATTCCGAGGCGGCGAGCGACAGTACGAGGCCACCCTCTACCTCGGTCCCTCGGGTGGCTCGCCGGAGGCGCTGGCCGAGCGGATCGAGCGGCTCTCCTCGCGCTGGGACGTGAGCGTGTTTATCCCGAAACTGCAGGAGAACATCGAGCTTATCAGACGCTTCATGCGGGATAAGCAGGACCTGTCGGGTGGGCATCTCGGCGGCGGTCCGGGGCGGCGCGATCCCAACCAGCCTCCGCGCAACATCAGGCCCGTCATGAACTGGCTCGCGGAGGCCGGGGAGTGGCTGCTGGCCGGCGCGGAGGATGCGTCTCACTCGCTGGCCGCGCTGCGCAGCTACGAGGCATACCTCGACGCGGCCTCGAGCATCGTCCGGCGGATGGAAAACCTGCTGCATCTGCCACCGGACGGCACGCCCAACACCTCTCCGCTGATGCACTTCAGCGAGACGAACTGCGTTTTTGCCGGCGATGGAATCGCGGTCTGCCTGTCGCGCGGCGAAGACGGCATCCGTCTGGATCAGATCGGGCGCTTTGGCGACACGGACGCGAGCTTCATCGCCCCCGGCGCACAGACCGGCGACCTGTGGTCACTGGTCTTCAGCGCGGGCACCGAGGGCGAAAGACGGACGGTGCGGCCCGGATCCGCCGGGGAGACGCGCTGGGACGCCGAGGGCGGCACGCTGTCTCTTCGCTGGATCGGCTGCGACCTCGGCGAGCGGTCGGACGCGGTGGATGTGACGGTTGCGGTGCAGATGAGCCGGGCTTCGAACCTCTCCCGCTGGTCTATCGCGTGGGAGAATCGCGCGGAGGACTTCGGCATCTGGGAGGTTGATTTCCCGCGCATCAGCGGCGTCGGCCCAAAGGGCACGCTGTGCGTGCCGCGCGACTGGGGGCAGCTTCACGATCTTCCGATGCCCGGGGCGGGCTACCGGGGCCGCTACCCGAGCCAGGGCGCATTCGCGCAGATGTTAACGTGGTGGCGTGACGGCGCGGGGCTCTACTACGCCGCGCATGACCCGAACGCGGGCGTCAAGCAGCTTCGCGCGCTCAACGGTACTGGCGGCACCGTGGACTTCGGTATTACCACCCAGCCTGCGGGGATGGGTGTGCCCGCGCCTGAGGGGAACCTCGCATACGAGGTCGCCGTGGGCGCGTTCGACGGCAACTGGTACGATGCGGGGAAGATCTACCGCACGTGGGCGCTGGGGCAATTCTGGACGCGCAGGGGCCCGATCGCGCAGCGCGATGACATGGCACAGTGGTGGAAGGACTGCTCGCTGTGCATCCGCCCCACCGGTGACCCGGACTGGGTCACGGAGATGGGCACGAAGCTGCAGTCGGCGTTCGAGATGCCGGCGGTGCTCCACTGGTACGTCTGGCATCAGATCCCGTTCGATGACAACTATCCCGAGTACTTTCCCGTCAAGCCGGGTTTCGGCGATGCGGTGCAGGCGCTGCAGGACGCGGGTGTGCACATCATGCCCTACGTGAACGGGCACCTGTGGGACATTGACACCGCCTCGTGGAAGGACGAGAACGGATACGAGGCCGCGGCGCTGCGACCGGACGGCTCGGTCTACATCGAGGGCTGGCACGGGCAGGAGCATGCGGCCATGTGCCCGGCGTCCGACAAGTGGCAGCAGAAGATGCTCGACGTGGCGACGCGCCTGGCCGGTGAGTTCGGCACCGACGGGATCTACCTCGACCAGATCGGCGCGACACGCGCCCGGCTGTGCTTCAGCGAGGAGCACGGTCACCCGGTCGGCGGAGGCGGCTTCTGGGCCCTCGGCTACGATGAGCTTCTGGCGCAGATGCGGGCGCGCTGCCGGGAGATCAACCCACGGTTCATCATCACCACCGAGAGCCATGCCGAGCCATACATGGCGGGGCTGGACGGGCACCTGATGTGCAACATCGTCGGCGCGAACCAGGTGCCGCTCTACGCGGCCATCTACGGCGGCTACACGCAGACCTTCGGGCGGCTCGGCGAGGTCGAGAACCCCGTCGCGTTCCGCATGGAGCACGGGCAGGCGTTCGTCTTCGGCTCCATGATGGGGCGGATCAACTCACTGCTGCTGCTCAAGCCCGAGAACGCGGAGCTTCTGGCATACCTGAAGTCCCTGGCGGAGATCCGGCGCGATTATCGCGACTTTCTCGCGTTCGGCGAGATGCTGCGCCCGCCGGCGGTCGAGGGCGAGGTGCCGGATGTGACCACCCAGTGGCTCTCCAAAACGGAGGACATCGTGACGATGCCCGCGATCCAGGCCGGGGCGTGGAGGGCGCAGGACGGGCGCCTCGGTTTCTTCTACACGAACGTGGCGGATGAGCCGGTTGCTTTCGAGCACACATTCAGCCTGAAGGAGTACGCGGTCCCGACGACGCCGGGCTTGAAGGTGCGGCTGAAGACTTTCAACGCCCCCGATGGCGCGGAGCCGGAGCTGGAAGCCGGAGACACCGGAAAGTTCACCGCCAGCCACATGATGCAGTCCATGGAAACGATGGCACTTGTCGTCGAGTAGCGGCTCCCTATGTCTCCAGCAGCCACTCCCGCGCGCTCGGCAGGCCCGTGCCGGGGAGCAGGCTCTCCCCGTCCGAAAGGTCATCGTCACCGCGCTCGGCCAGCACCTGCGCGAGGCGGGTGCGCCACAGGTCCACGCGGTCGGCGTACGCGGGATCGTCGGAGCGGTCGTGCTCCTCCTGCGGATCCTCGGTCAGGTCGAAGAAAAGCTCCTCGCCCGACTGCGTGAACCAGATGTACTTCTCCCTGCCGTCGGTGACGAACTGGTGCGCCTGTCCGAAGCCCGCGGCGTGCTCGCCCTGCAGCCACTCGCGCGGCATCGACTCACCCTGCATCGCCGGGTTCAGCGACAGCCCCTCCACGTCCTCGGGAATGTCCACACCCGCCCACTGGAGCACCGTCGGCATGATGTCCATATGCGCGACCGGCTCGTCCACGGTGACCCCGCGCGGGCCGTCCCAGTCCCGCGGAGGCAGGACGACCAGCGGCACATGCGCGGAGCCCTCCAGCGGCACCACCTTGCGGAAGTGATTGTGATCGCCGAGAAGCTCCCCGTGGTCGGACATGAAGATAACCCATGTGTTCGGCAGGCACCCCCGCCGCCCCATCCAGTGCAGCATGTGGCCGATCTGGTAGTCGAGGTGCGTAAGCTGGGCGTAGTAGCCCCAGCGGCTGCGCTCGAGCCTCTGCCGCGGGATCGTCCCGGACTTCGCATCGACTGCTGTCAGCGGCTCCTCGTAGCGCTCCGCCCAGTCGCCGACCGGCACCGGCGGCATCTCGCGGCCCTCGTACTGCCGGAAGTACTCCACCGGCGGGTCGATCGGCGGGTGCGGGCGGTGCGGGCTGACTTGCATAAAGAACGGGCGCGTCGGATCGCGGCGGTCCATCAGTTCGATCGCCGTCTCGAAGGTCCACGAATTCGGGTGCAGATGCTCCTCGTGCTCCCACGGGCGGGCCATCCACGAGTTCGTGGTGATCTCGCGCGCGGTGTCTTTCACCCGCCCCCCGGTCTCGCGCTTCAGCCAGCGGTGGTAGTCGCTGACGAAGTGCGGATCGTGCTGCTGGATGGAGTAGAGCCGCAGGTCCTCGAAGCCCAGGTGCAGTCGCTGCGGGTAGAAGTGCGTCTTCCCCACGCACAGCGTCTGATAGCCCGCATCGCGCAGGCGGTGCGTAAGCGTGCCCTCATAGCGCCACGGTACACAGTCCCTGTAGCCGATGCGCCCGGTGGAGTTGGGCGTCCGGCCGGTGACGAGACTCGCGCGGGTGGCGATGCAGGACGGGCACTGGGTGTAGGCGCGGCTGAACGTGACACCCTTCCCGGCCATGTCGTCGAGGAACGGCGTGTCCACGACCGGATGATCCATCGCGCCGAGACAATCCCCGCGCCACTGGTCGGGAAAGATCAGGATGATGTTGGGGCGAGTTGGCATCGTGAAGGCCTCCTGATGTTGCTCTGGTGGCGGTTCTGAATTGCGAGCCTCAATATGTCGCGCGGATGCGGGCCCCAGGTTAAGTAGTGCCGGCGCCCTCGCCGGCACGCAAATCTCCGGACGATCCGCCGAAACTGCACCACTGCGCTGCCGCTCACTCCGGCTGTGGCCACACCCATGGCCAATCCTCGGGATCCTCCACCAGTCCTGCCCGCACGGGATTGCGCCGTATATACCACCACTTGCTGTTATACTCGCGCCTGTTGCGGACCGCTCTCGTGTGAGTCCGAGGCAACCAGACGCTCCCGTTTCTGCCGAGCACTCTATTCACCTTGTGCGCTGAGGCGCCCTTCAACGACTGCAGGATCTCGCTGAGCGGTACAAAGCCACCGTCACGCATCATCGGCAATAGCATTACGTGCGTATGGTCGGGCATGACAACGTAAGCTTTGAGAGCGTAACGTATCCCATCGTCATGGTGAATGCATGAGCAGACTGCTCGTGCCGCGCCTTCCTGCGTCAGATCATGCCCGAAACCGTCACATACGGAGGCGGTGATGAAGTACACGGAGCCGGGCTTCTCCCATTGTGGCATCCCCCGACGATTGCGGATATTGAAGTCTCGGGTTACGTCGTCGCTCATGGATGAGCCCCCCGAAAGCATTCTTCTGACCATGTGCGGGCGAGGGCGCCCGCACTACTTAGCAGAATGTCTGCCCCTGCCGGCTAAATTGCTGTCAGTGCTGTCGAGGACTATTCTCCGCCCGCCATTCCGTCCCCTCCGAAGGAATCCGGCGCCCACTCGGTCAACATGCATACACAGCGTAAAGCCCGCCCCAAAGGGAGTTCGCGCCATGGCTAACCGCAACTTCTCGATGATCGACTACTTCGACAAACTCGCAGCCGAGCACACTCCCGAGATGCAGTTCGAGGGAGAAAGCAGCGCGGACTTTCACGAGTGGAAGGACGCGGCATACCCGAAGTTCATGGAGCTTCTCGGACGGTGGCCCGACCCGGTGCCGCTGGAAGCAGAAGTCATCGCCTCGGTCGAAGAGGAGGGGATCATCCGCGAGCGCGTGGTATTCGACGCCGAGGAACACATGTCCGTACCGGCGGTGGTCCTGCGCCCGGCGGATATGGTCGGTGACGGCTCCAATCCCGCGATCCTCTGCAGCCACGGGCACGGGCAGTACGGCAAGGAGCCGGTCGCGGGCAACCGCACCAACCCCGGCTATGTGAATGACATCGAGCGCATGAACTACGACTACGCGTGGCAGATGGCGCAGCGCGGCTACCTGACGATCAGCCCGGACCTGCGCGTATTCGGCGAGCGCTCCAGCGAGGGCACGATGGTGCGCGACACCCGCGACAAGTGCAACGTGCACTTCATCCGCGGCGCGATCATGGGCTTTTACACGCTCACGCTGAACATCTTCGACTTCCAGCGCTGCATCGACTACCTTGAGACGCGCGATGAGGTGGATCCGGATCGCATCGGGATGATGGGCCTGTCGCAGGGCGGCACGCAGACGACCTTCACCACCGCCGCTGAGCCGCGCATCAAGGCCGCCGACATCATCGGCTACCTGAACCCGTGGGAGCGCTTCGGCGTGAACCGCGCGAACTTCTGCGGCTCGCAGATCGTGCCGGAGATCTACCGCTACTTCGACACGCATGATATCGCGGGACTCATCGCCCCGCGCCCGCTGCTGGTCGAGGCGGGGATGCACGATCAATGCTTCTATATCGACGACCAACTCGCGAGCATCGAAGCACTGAAGGAGATCTACGCCGCCGTGGGCGCCGGGGATGACCTGTGGGTGGACCTCCACCCCGGCCCACACGCATTCGCCGGCAACCTGGCGTTCGATTTCTTCGACAGGTATCTGTAAGGAGGCCGTCAGATGGAACAAAAGCCGTTGTGGAAGATAGCGTCCGGCGAGTTCGCCGGCTGGCGACAGGGCGATGAACTGTACGACGCGAAGGGCCGGCACGTGGGGCGCTTCAAGGGCGATGTCGCGTACGACCTCAGTGGCGACTACATCGGCGAGATCGTGGACGACGAGTACCTCGCGCGGCACGGCCACAAGACGCCACCCTCGATCGGCGCGCGCGAAAGCCGCGGATCGATCAGGTCCAAGCCTCGGGCGCGGCGGTCGGGAAAACGTTCGCGGATCTGGGAGGACCCGGAGTTGTAACGTCAGCTAAGGTCAGCGCACGGCAGCGCGGATCAGCGTACGTCAGCAACTGGAACGACGTCACCGGCCCTGCGCCGTTCCCGTTTCCCCCTTCTCGATTTCCGGCCGTAAAGGTCGTTCCCGCTCCCCACTCCCCCATCTCCTGACGTCAGACCGCCTCCACAATCATCTCGACAAGCCGCCCGAGGTTCCCGGCGACGTCCTCGCCGAGGTCCACGCGCATCACTCGCCGATCGCGCTCCTGCAGCACGGCAAGATCGCCGGCGGCCTGCGCGTCCTTGAGCGTCGCGAAGTCAAAGGGCCGGTTCGGCACATCCACGTCCTCCCCGCCCTCCGAGGTGATCTGCAGGAAGACGCCCGTGTTCGGACCGCCCTTGTGAAGCTGCCCCGTCGAGTGCAGGAACCGCGGGCCGTAGCCGAATGTCGTCGCGACGCCCTTCTCGGTCGCGATCTCGGACCGTATCTGCGCGATCGCGTCATCCACGACCTCATCGCGCTGCAGGTAAGCCATGATAGCGAAGTAATCGTGGCGCTCGATCGCGTCCACCAGATCGTCAACGGCGCCCCGCACGTTGCCCGCGCCGAGCAGCCCCTCGATCACATCGGCGTCCTGCTCGGGAAGCTCACCCGTCTCTTCATATTCCTCCAGCACCGCCTTCGTCTTATCCTTCGCCTCCTGGACGTTCGGCTGATCGAAGGGATTGATCTGCATCATCGCGCCCGCGACAGCGGTCGCGAACTCCCAGCGCCACATCTCCGCGCCGATGCTCGTCGGGTCCTCAACGGTGATCCGCACGATCGGGTGGCCCTGCGCGGCGAGTTCCTCCACCAGTTCCTCGTGCGTGTCATCACCCTTCATGCGAATGTGCGCGAACACCCGATCATCGTCGTATGCATCCGGCTCCAGCGGCGGCTCGCCCACCACCGGCACCAGGCCCCTGCCCTCCTTGCCGGTGCTTTCGGCGAGAAGCTGCTCGGCCCAGTCGCCGAAGGTCGCGAGGCGCTCGGAAGTGATGAAGGTGACCCTGTCGCGGCCCATCTCGTGGCAGCGGCCCAGCATCGCGCCCAGTGCCGCACCGGGGTTCTCATCCGCAGGCACCTCCGGCGAGCACGCGCCCGCCATCGCGCTGGCCTGCTCGAGGATGCTGCGCAGCGGCAGGCCCATGAGCGCCGCCGGGACCAGGCCGAAGTATGACAGCGCTGAGTAGCGCCCCCCGATGTCCTCCCAGTTCTCGAAGGCCGCGCGGGCCTGGCGGTCATCGGCGACGTCCAGCAACTCGGACCCGGGATCGGTGATGATCACGAAATTCTCGCCGGGATCGCTCCTGGCTGAGGAGACCTGGCTCCAGAAGTACTCGAAGAATGAGCGCGTCTCGGCGGTGCTGCCGGACTTACTGGCGACGATGAACAGACAGTCCTCGGGAGCCGCATCGCCGGTTGCCGCGCACACCTCGCCGGGGACGGTGCTGTCGAGGACGGTCAGCGGCGGGAAGCCCTCGGGGCTGCCGAAGATATCGGCGAAACACCACGGTGCCAGCGAGCTTCCGCCCATCCCAAGCAGGACGATGCGCTCGAAGTCGCCGCGCGCCTCGTCGGCGAAATCGGCCAGCATCTGTATCTTCGGCATAGTTCGAGTGGGCAGGTGCAGCCATCCGAGGCGGTTGCGGATCTCACTCTGAGCGTCCGGATCGGATGACCACAGTTCGGCCTCCGCGTCCCAGATCCGCGCAATCCAGTTCTCATCGGTCATGCGGTTCAACGCGGAGCGAAGTTCGCGCTCGACATCTTCAGTCAGCATCAGTGCCTGGGTGTTAATTGTGCCCTGCATTGCCACGATCTCTCCTCAACCGCGTCTGTTGAGCAATGGACTGTCATGTCCGGGATTCGGCGTGTCGCCGGGGTGGGCCTGCAACATGAGGGATTCTTGCACCTCAGGCACGGAGTGTGGCATTGAGGAGATAGAGGTGCCGCCCCAAATCGTCGCTACTGACCGGTCAAAGCGTCATGCCGGCGCAGCCACTCGCTGAGGCGCGCCAGGGCGTCCTCGGGAGTATCGTAATCGAGAGCGGTGTCGGGACCGGCCACCATCGTCCCGCTCGCAAAGGGCGTCATGTCGCCGGCGCGGATTTCAAAGAAGCCCGTGGATGCCTCGGTCCGGCGCAGGAATAGTGTCGAAGGAGAAGCGCGCCCGTTCAAGTCTACCTCCCCGAGCGCTTCAGGGAGGTTCCTCAGTGCCCTCTTCTCCACCGCCATGGCGGCCGCGTTCAGTCGGCGCTCATCCTCAGCCTTCGCCGCGAGCGATGCGACCAGTGGTGCCAGCAGGATAGAGACGCCCATCACGAGCGTCCCCCGGCAGCATGCACTGTCGGTGGCGACAGACGCCACCTGGTGGACCTGAACGCTCTCAGGCCGGCATACGAGCAGCCAGCGCGTTCGTGTGGCGAAAGCCTCCGTCCTGTAGGCGAACAAGTGCCGTGTTTCGGTCCATGCCCCCTGCCTTCGGGTTTTGGCCTCAGACCCCGGTCATTCTTCGGCGGGCTTGCGGATGGTCAGCCACCAGCCGGCGATCGGCTCAGGCTCGAGCGTGATGTTCTCGATACCGGCGGCTTTCGCGCGATCCACGAGGTCCTCATTGATGGGGCGCCAGCCCTCGATGTTGCCCTGCCGGTTGGCGCGCTGCTTCCAACGTGCCAGCGGCTCCCGGATCTCCGGATCGAGGATGCGCGAGAATCCTCCGCCGACGTATGCGACACCGCCGGGCTTGAGGATACGGTAGCACTCCTTCACGCCCGCAAGCTGATCGGGCCAGAAGAAGATCGAGCCGCGGCTGACCACGAGGTCCGCGTATTCATCGCGGAAGGGCATGTCCTGCGCATCGCCCAGGACACCGGAGACGCGGTCCATCATGTCTTCTTCCATGGCCGCATAGTTGCACATGCGCACTGCCCACGGGTCAATGTCGAGCACGTAGAAGGTGAGATCGGTCTTCTCGGCGAGGGCGAATGACAGCGCCCCCGAACCACCGCCCACATCGACGCACATTCCTTCGGTGATCCCGAAATCATCGGTGATCTGTTGGGCGAGCGCCGGGTAGACAGGCGCGAAGCGACTGGTGGCGGTCTCGTAGAACGGATAGTGCGAGACGAGCAGTTCCTTGTAGGTGTCCTGATACGCGTCCTGCGCGAGCGCAGGCACCACGAATGTAATTGCGACCGCAAGTACGAGCAGGCGACGCTTCATCAGTGTGTCCTCCATGGCAGGGATGAAACCAGTTGGTCCTCAGAGTACCGAACGACGCGCGACACCGCCTGGTTCCTGAACGGAGCCACCGACACCCACGCGCGCCGTTGCCGTGCGGACGCGATTGCCTACGACTTCCGCTCCGCCACGTACTCCTGCACGTTCATGAGCATGCCCTCATGGCCGCCGTCGGTCGCCGCGGCGATCACCTGCATCGGCTTGATGCCCTCGCGACCGTGGGTCATGGGCTGCCTGTCATCGAGGATGCACTCGATGAAGTGCGCGATCTGCCCCTGCATGTCCTTCGCGCCGCCGAACACATCCATGTGGTCTTCCCTGTTCGGGTCGAACTCCCAGACCAGGTTCATCCCGTCCTCGTCGGACTTCCACAGTTGGCGCGATCCGTCGTTGTTGTAGATCAGCCGCGCGGAGGCCTTCTTGCCGTAGATCTCCATCCGAATGCCCTGCATCCGGTGCGGCGTGGCCCAGCTTTCCACGTAGGCGCTTACGGCGCCATTTTCGTGGCGCATGACCATGCACTCGGTGTCATCGCCGCCGGGGATGATGTCGCCGAGGGTGAAGGCATTGCCGATCGCCATCGCGTCGGTGATGCGGCCAACGTTCCACTGAAGCTGATCCACGTAGTGGCACCCGTGGCTCATCAGCGCGCCCATCGGGAACTGTTCGACGGTCTTGCGCCAGTCCTTCACCGCATCGGGCGCCATGAACATGGTCGTGGAGCAGAAGGCCTGGTGGATGAGCCCAAGCTCACCGCTCACGCACAGGTCGTGCAGCTTCTGAAACTCCGGGCGGTAGCGCAGCACGAAGGCCACCATGAAGACCACGCCCGCCTCATCGGTAGCCTCGATCATCGCCTCGGCCTCGTCGAGGTCCCGCGCCATGATCTTCTCGGTGAGCACGTGCTTACCCGCCTCGGCAGCCTTGAGCGTTTGCGGAGCGTGCAGATGCACGGGCGTGCAGATGTCCACCGCGTCCACCTCGTCAAGGATCGCCTCCATCTCCGTGTGCCATTCGCAGCCGACCTTCTCGGCCTTCTCTCTTGCCCGCTCCTCATCGACATCCACACAGTAGACGATCTCCGAGCGCGGCTCGGCGAGGTGACCGTTGATATGCGCGCGGGAGATGCCTCCACAGCCGATGATCGCGACGCGTACTTTGTCCATCGTGACAGCCTCCAATGGGCTCGTCGATCTCGGATTGACTGTGCATGATTCGCCGAAGAGCGTCCCCGCTCCTTCAGGCCCCGATGCCGAGGCCGTGACTATCCCCCAAACCCCGCGCCGAGGCCCTTGGTCGCGTTCTCGTTGTGGCGGGTGAGGGTCAGCCGCGCGCCGGCCGGGCCGAGCAGCTTCATGCCCTTGAACGTGACGAGACCGTGCTCATCGGCGGTGAGCACCCGGCTGCCCACGCTGCCCTTGCACACGAAGCAGTAGACATCCGCGTCCACCTTCTCCCCCGGCTCCAGCACGAAGTTCTGCACGCGGCGGGGCGTCACGTCCACCCGGAGAGGAAGTGCTGTGTCCTCCAGGTACCAGGTGACCTTCACCACATACTCGTCCTTCTCGTCCTTGAGGACCTCCCAGTCGAGGCCCCGGTTGATGTACCCAACCGGATCGCCGGAATCCGCGGGACCGTCGCCAGGGTCATCGTTGGCGGTGCAGTTCGTAAAGGCGGGGTAGCTCCTGTCCAGCGCGAATCGGTGCATCCAGTTGAAGCTCATGCGCTCGCGGATGTCGTCGGGCAGGCGTTTGCCCGTCGAGCCGTGCTCGCCCTCATTCCACGCGGCGATCAGGCCCTGCCGGGCGTCCTGCATCGCCTCGTAGAAGGGCGGGTTCA
The DNA here is from genome assembly GCA_964484945.1 of uncultured Armatimonadia bacterium. GTDB lineage: Bacteria > Armatimonadota > Zipacnadia > Zipacnadales > UBA5352 > UBA5352. The sequence continues at coordinate 16,482 of CAZAHB010000087.1, forward strand.
TCCACCACGGAATCGAGCCGTCGTTCCGCCCGTTGGCCATAATGACAAAGGGCAGCGCCTCATCCTCGTGGGCCCGGGCGAAGCGCGCCGAGTCCAGCCACTTGCGGACGGTCATCCCGTATTCGGTGGGCGCGTCCATCGAGCCCATCACGTCGTCGATCCTGCGCTCGCTGTCGCCGCCCGCGCCCTTTGCGTAGGTCGTAATCCCCACGCGCGGCGCGATGGCCGCGAAGACGTCGGGGTTGCGGAAGCCGATGTTGAAGCTCGCGCAGCCGCCCATCGATCCACCCGCGGCGTACGTGCGCATCGGGTCGGTCCCGAAGTAGCCCTGGGCCCAGTCCACGATCCAGAGCACCCGGCGCTCGCCGTACATCACGCATGTGCCCTCATCCATCAACTCCGGATCGTAGATCTTGTCATTGTAGCCCGACCAGAAGGTATGGACCGCCGGTGTGAGCCGCTGGCAGCCGTCATTGCCCTCCGGGAACATGCGGTCGATCCAGTGCTGATCGGTCGGCGCGACACGGACTGCATCGCCCCCGGCGATACCCGCGCCGAACTTGAACGCGAGGCTCTCGCGCCAGCCGAGAGTCTCCGGCCCGAAGACCAGCCACTCCATCCCGCCGCGGCCGGTCTTCGCATGCAGCGCGACGTCCATCGGCATGTCCGCGCCCGCGCCCTGACCGGGCTTGTTCGCCGGGTCGCCCTGCCAGATGGGCTTGATCGGCGCGACCTCTCCGCTGATTGGCTCGGTGAGAGAGTTCTCGCCGGGGACAACCGGACCGATCTCTCCCACTGCCTCCTCGGGCCAGCTTACAACGGCGTAGTAGCGCTCACCGGCGGTCGCTTCGGTGACGGTGTGCACGAAGAGGCCGTTGCCCGGTTCGAGGCGCTCGCCGCCTTCCTCGATGATCCAGCCATCGACGACGATCTCGCGCCGGTCCTCAGGGAGCCGCTCCAGCGGCTTTCCATAGGTCCGCGGGTCGAGCCACCAGTCGGTGGATGACCCGGGACGCATGTAGTCGCCGAGGACATCCGCGTCATCCGCGTTCGCGGCGGTGATGGGCGCGTCCGACCCGAGCACGCGGAAGCGCACGCCCGACAGATCGTCCGCCTCGTCCCATTGCAGGAAGACCTGCCCGTTGCGGTATTCACCGCGCAGATTCGTTGCATTCGGCGTCTGTGACACCGCATATCCGGTTGCGGTCATGATAGCCAGCCCCACCAGAACTGCTGTCCGTGTGCGCATCCTGACATCTCCTTACCCCTGCTATTCGGCTCTCACGAGCCTCTTCGGCCCTGATCGCCCCACCTCCTGCATTCGGTGGTCGGGGACGGAATGGGATGCACCCGATCGGGGAACGTGCTTTCAGGGCTGACAGATGTCCATTCAACAGACACAACGCTCGCCGATCCCCTCCAGCGCGACCATGATCTGCTGGGAGTGTTCAACGTCGGCGTATGGCGCGATCGGGGACGGGACCACCACTATCGAACGAATGTTTCACGTGAAACATTCTGCGGAGTGATGGTCGTAACGGCGAACCGTGGACGCTACGACACGGCCGCGCTGCGAAGCAGGTCTCCCCTGCTTATCGGCGAAGGGCATCCGCGCGCCGTCACTATCACTCAAGGCGGGTGCTTCACCATGGCCGATACGCCAAATGTGCTCATCTTTCATACCGATCAGCAGCGCGGGGATGTCATCCATCCCGATCACCCCTGCCGCACGCCCAACGTCCAGCGCATCATCGACGAGGGCGTGCTGTTTACAAGCCACTACACCCAGACCGCGCACTGCTGCCCCTCGCGGGCCAGCTTCATGACCGGGCATTACCCATCGCAGCACGATGTCTGGAACAACATCTGCACCAACACGCGCCTCAGCGACGGCCTGGCCGATGGCATGCGCTGCTTCTCCGAAGATTTGAGCGACGCCGGATGGGACCTGGCATACACCGGCAAATGGCACGTGTCGGGCGTCGAGAACCCCGCCGACCGTGGCTGGCGGGAGCTTGAAACCATCACCGCCCGCGCCACCGACCTGCACGAACTGCGCCTGCGGCGCATCCAGGAGGGCTGCGCACAGGAGGACGCGCACCGCCCCCGGCAGGACGGAGAGATCCTGCGCCCGGGCTGGATCAATCGCAACATCTACGGTTCGAGGCCCGACGCCGGCCCGAAGGGGTACGAGAATCTCAACGACTACACGGTCACCCGCGAGGCCATCGAGGAGCTTCCGCGCCTCACCGAGGCGGACGCGCCGTGGATGCTCTACTGCGGAGTGGTCGGGCCGCACGACCCGTTCGTGGTCCCCGAGACCTACGCGACGATGTACGACCCGGACGAGATCGAGCTTCCCGAGAGCTTCCGCGACACGCTCGAGGACAAGCCGCGCATCTACCAGCGCATGCGCCACCAGTACTGGGGGCAGATGTCCGAGCGCGAGGTGCGCGAATCGATCGCCCACTACTGGGGCTACTGCACGATGCTCGACGACATGTTCGGCGAGCTTGTGGACGCGCTGGAGGCGACGGGCGAACTGGATAACACGATGGTGATCTTCACCTCCGACCACGGCGATTACTGCGGCGACCACGGGCTCTACTGCAAGGGCGTCCCGGCCTTCCGAGAGGCCTACCACGTCCCGCTGGCGATCCGCTGGCCGGATGGCGTCAGTGAGCCCGGGTCCGTGTGCGATGAGTTCACCACCCACGCGGACATGGCGAACACCTTCCGCGAGATCGCCGGCTGCGCCGAGCCCGACAGCAATATGCCCGGGCGCAGCATCGTCCCGCTGCTGGCAGGCCAGAGGCCCGATGACTGGCGTGAGGAGATGCACACGCAGTTCAACGGCGTCGAGGTCTACTACACCCAGCGCGCGGTCTTCACGAAGGACTGGAAGTACGTCTACAACGCCTATGACTACGACGAGATGTACGACCTGCGCGAAGACCCGCACGAGATGCACAATCTCGCAGCGCCGTGCCGCAACCCGATCGGGCATGACAATGTCCCCGAGACGCGCTCGCCGGGCGAGTTCCAGCCGTGGCCGGAGCTTTCGCCCGAACTGAACGAGGTGCGCAAAGACCTCCTGGGACGGATGTGGCGCTTCGCGGCGGAGCGTAATGACACGATCTTCAACCCGTATTTCACGGTGTCGATGAGTCCATACGGACCGGGGCACTTCGAGTACGATGGATGAGGTCCGACCGTCGGTCGCGCAAAGGACACCCCTCATCGTTGCGCGAAGGCTTATACGGGTGGCTGCGGAGCGGACACAGCCGCCCGTTTCGCATTCAGTTCACGACCCTCGGAGTGCAGACCATGATTGCGCACGTGCTCATACTCTTTGCGCTGATTTGCGCCAACGGCCTCTTCGCAATGGCGGAGATCGCCGTCGTCTCTGCTCGCACCACGCGGTTGCAGCAGATGGCCGATGCGGGCAGTACCGGCGCACGGATTGCCATCGACCTTTCTAACTCGCCCGGCCGATTTCTTGCGACGATCCAGATTGGGATCACGATGGTCGGAGTTGTGGCAGGGGCATTTGGCGAGGCCACACTGTCGCGGAAGCTTGAACCGGTTCTGTCAGACCTGCCTGTGCTCGGCTCACACAGCCACACCGCAGCGGGCGCGATAGTGGTATTGTGCATCACGTACGTGACGCTGATCATCGGCGAACTCGCTCCGAAAAACCTCGCGTTGCACTACAGTGAGGGCATTTCGGCGACGGTCGCGCCCCTGATGAAGGCGCTCTCGGTGATAGCCTCGCCCGCCGTGTGGCTCCTCAATCGCTCCGAGCAGATCGTCACCGCTCCGTTCACGAGGAAAGATTCGAAGGAGATTAATCGCGATGAGATCGGGATGCTGATGCGGGAGTGGTCGGAAGCGGGCATTCTCAATGAGGCCGAGTTGGAACTGGCTGATGGTCTGCTGGAGCTTGGGGACCGCCCGATCGTAAGCATCCTCACGCCCCGCCCGGATGTCTACTGGCTCGATGCGGACATGAGCGCGGAGGAGTTGCGGCAGGCGCTTGAGCAAATGCATTACACGGTTTTGCCGGTGGCGGAGGGCTCGATGGAGCGCGTCATAGGCACAGTCAGCGCGAGAGAACTGCTGGTGGCGCTGCTCGCCGGCGAAGAACCGAATCTACGCGAGCGCGCGGCGGAGCCGGTGTACATCTCGGCCGATGCAAGCGCTCTTGAGCTGCTGGAGGCGTTCGGTGACCGCCATACACACATGGCGATCGCTCTCGATGAGCACGGCGTCCCCGAAGGTGTTGTCACACTGACGGACATGATGCAGGTGATCCTCGGTCCGCTGGCGCCGCTGAGCGATGCGTACTCGCGGAGAGTCCGCCATGTTGAGCCGGAACGGTGGGTTGTGGACGCGATGGTGTCGCTGGATGAGTTCGAGGAGCGGCTCGGCATCGAGATACCGGAGGAAGACCGCGCGCACTTCCAGACCGTGGCCGGGCTGGTGCTGAACCTCCTGGGCGAGATGCCCCAGGAGGGTGAGAGCGTCCGCTATCACGATCTGCGACTGCATGTGGATCGCGTCGAGGACCGCCGGATCGACCGGGTGAGCGTCACCCGCGGGGAAGAGTGAGTCTGCGACCACGGCTGGGTCCGCAATGCCCGGGCGTGGGCACATCGATGTGCTGTCAGCAGGAAAGCGCCCACCGCGAATCTGGTGGGCGCTATGAGTGAACAGATTTCCGTGCACCACAGTCGGGTACACACGCGGGCTAAAGACAATACTGTTCACTTAGCGATGATGCGTATTGTGATCGTCGGTCGGGATGGTGGC
>CAZAHB010000088.1:0-21091 GCA_964484945.1 uncultured Armatimonadia bacterium
CCCATCGGCTCCGCCCCCGCCCAGGCCGGCGGCCCCCGCGTCATTGAACACATAGCCGACCCCGCCCGCGGGCGCAAGTTCGTCCAGGCCCTCACCAGAGCCCCAAATCTCGAGTTCAGCCACGTAGACCGCCGTCCCAGGTCGCGGTGTCAGCACCAGCCTCAAATCCTGTGCGGGCGCATCGAGATCCTCGAACTCGTACACCTCGGGCGCGTGGCCGGGGGCCCCCCAGTTGCCGTGCTCTTCTTCATCTGTCAAATCCACCAGCACGCGCTCGTCTTCCTCAAATCCGTCAGAAGACGCCAGCAGCCGGATGCGCGCGAGCTGGAAGAGCTTGTTCTTGCTCGACGATGTCGCAAACCAGGCCCGCAGCCGCATCCGCTCCACGGTGTACGCATCCTTCAGACGCAGATCGATCGTGACTTCCTGATCATCGTCCCACATAACGGCATCCTCGGTGCCTTCATCGTCGCCATCGAAGGCATTCTGCAGGAGGTTCCGGCCGGGCTCCTGGGAGAAGACGTTCGCCTCCAGGGGCTCCGGAGCGGCCGTCACCTCAGCCACGGCCTCCACCGATTCGGGCGGCCCCGGATTGCCCGTGAGCAGGAAGTTCCCGGGCACGTCCATGTAGCTCCACCGCTGGGCCATGTCCGGAACATCACGACCGTCCCGGGCTGTCTGCTGCTGCGCGGGCGCGGCGGCCACGATGGCGTCCATCAAACTGCGCACCTCATCCGGACCGGGCTGCAGGCTCAGTTCGGCAACTTCGTGCGCTTGCTCGGTACCAACGCTCGTCGCCATCGGTGTCCACACATCCACCACACCCGTGCCCAGATTCGCCTCCACATCAGCCCCGCTCTCCCGAGCGTGTGTGTCACCGAGGGCGGAGATCTCAGTTGCGCCGACCGCCGTGATGTGCGTGGGCGTCATCGTCGCAAGCTCAGCGGACGCCTCCATCGCACCGGGTAGCACCACGCGCCCGTCGCCGTCAGATGCGGCCACGATCGCAGGCTCACCCGCACCGCTTACGTAGACCGCATTATCCGCAATCCGCCGTAGCTGGACAGACGAGGGCTGTTCACCGGAGGCGTGCAGCGCGGTGAACAACACGACCTGTTCGCCCGCGTCAAGCTGGGCGTTCGCCACGCCCTGCAGCGACTGTACGAGCGGTTCCTCGACGTACTGGTAGTCGCTCCAGTTGCCGCTGGTCGCCTCATCTGGGCTGAGTACGCAGCGGATATCCGGCGGCAGCGCGATCGCGGCGTGCCGGCCGGACTGCTCGATACGGAGCGTCGAGCCATCGAGTTGCGTCTCCCCCAGCGTGCGCCAGATCGGTCGGAACGAGTACTCCCCTGCCTCGCGTGCGACCATACGGTCAACCACCACGAACATCTGGTCCTTCAGCCACACAATCCCTCGGTGCCAGTCAACACCCGCGTAATCGCGCATGACCGTCTGCGATGCGCCGACTGTCTGCAGGTCCGCCAGGTTCTGGATCTCGCAGAAACCGGGGATCTCCTCTGATTGTCCATCGCGCAGCACAAGCATGCTGTTGTGATACTTGGGCAGCGACTTGATGTAGTCCACATCAGCCAGCCAGACCCGCTCGTCTTCGGTCCACTGCAGAACCGCGTTGCCATCCAGATGGCCGTGACCGCCCACTGAGAGGCCGTCGAGGAGCAGATACGGCGCCTCGGACGCGTACGATCCGCGAAATGAGACCTTGTCCACCGACTTCTCGAGCGGGGGGGCCTCATCACTTGCGAACGTCTCATAGAAGTGCTCATCGAGTTCGAAGCCCGTCGCGCCCAGCAGATGTGTGGGCACCACCGCCTCGTGCCCGGGCCCCATCGAATAGGCTGACAGCCTCGACTGAGGATGGACCTGATGTTTCCGGTCAAGCGCCCACTGATAGCGACCGTCCTGGTGCCACCATTCGGCAGTGCTGAGGATCAGGCGCTCACGCCCCATCGGATCCCAGCCCCCGATGTCGCCGTAAGGCACCTGATAGCCGAGGTTGTTCATGGTAAGGATAGCATAGTCGGCGTTGATGGCGGCGTGGCCGCTCTTGAAGTAGCTCAAATCCGGCCGCGCGAGCGCGTACATGATCGTCTGACTCAGTGTGAGCCACTGGTACGTATTGCAGTCTTCGTGGGGCTTCGTCCCCGTCAGTTGATACTTGAACGTGCCATCGGCAAGATCGAGCCACGTGTCGGCCTCGAAGGCGTCATAGTAGCGCTTGAAATACTGCCCCGCGTACAGGCAGCCCAGGGCGGGGAATGTCTGGTGGTTGAAGCGGACCCGTGTGCTTTTGGCTGAAGCGGTCTTGCCGGGCGCTACTTCGCTCACCCAGCGAAACAGGATCTTCGTGACTTCCAGCCGATCCTCATCCGTCAGTGCCGGGCACTCCTCCACGTTGTCCCAGGCGGGGATGTTCTGGAAGATATGGAAGTCAGAATCCATCCCCCACGGCCCACCGTAGGTGTCCGGGTCGGTAAGGTACCATTCGTAGGTGCGGCGGATCATCCACACGTACATCCGCGCGTATTCCTCGCGCCGGGTCAGCGCGTAGCGCCGGCCATGTCCCTGAGCCACAGCGAACAGCCCGCGGGTGCCGCTCCGCTCGAGATGGCGCTCGGCCGAGTCCTTCACGTTCTGCGCCCATTCCTCGTCGAGATCCGTCTCGAACCACGACCCGAACTGCTCGGCCGCCGCTCCAGCCAGTTCGACCTCCAGCAGACTGGGCAGCACGAGCGTATCCCCCTCCTGGGGGTACTCGCCGAGCCCCCCCAGTCCGGCCCGGGCGCCCACACCGCTGGAGGCGCCGAGAGCGCTGGTGTTATGCCCGGTCCCCCACGGATCGTGGACCGTGCGGACATCATAGCCGCCGGGCCCGGGGTAGATTCCGTCGGCGAAGGTCAGCCAGTGCGAGTACGGATACAGCAGCGCGCGGTTGTTGACGATATTGCCGATCATCACCGCGTTCGTCTCCGACAGCTTCGCCTCGGTCGCATCCTGTGGCGTGAGGATCGGCAGACGCGCTCCCGTAGCCTGCTCGATGGTGCCCGCGACCTCCTCGGCCACGGCCGCCCACTGCTCGTCTTCGGGTGCCACGATGACCGCCCGCGGTTCGCCTGCCTCCACCAGCGTGGTCTCCGGATACAGCGGCTTGGGCTCGGTGACGTCCTGGAAAGTCTGCAGGTCACTGGTCTCCGCGCGGATGTTATCGATGTAGATGTCGAACTGCACGCCCGGGTTGTGGGTGCCGGTGTAGACCGTCAACTTCACCACACCGGACAGATCATCGCTTTCGACCGCCTCATGTTCCCACGCGAGCGACCCCAGCGTCACCCCCGGGTATAGTTCGAAGGTCTGCATGGTCTCGCCAAGCTCACCGTTCCATGAACTCCAACTCAACACCGTCTCACCGTCTGCATTGTATCCGCGCACATAAAGCGCTTCCGACTCATCCGGGGTGGAGGTGGCGGCGTCAATGCGCAGTACTTTTCCCGTGAAGTCGGTCGATGGGATGGTCAGGTCCACGGAGAGGTAGCTGTTGCCGCCGGCATCCGCGGGCGAGGCGGTCATGGCGTGGATCGCGCCGCTCCCCTGCGACACAGTTGCATCATCTTCGACGACCTCCAGGACCGTCTCCGGGCGGTCGCCGGTGCTGATCGAGACACCGTCAAGCTCCTCGCAGCCGTGCAGCAACGGCCCTGCGGCATATGCCCGCACATTATCGACGACCAGCGTGAAATCTGCGCCCTTCTGGCTGGTTCCGACAATGAACCGCAGCTTCGTGACGGCGGAGCGATCGTCGGCCTCAAGCTCGCCCTCCTCCCACTTGAAGCCACCGTCCCCGGCTCCCGGTGACAGCTGGAAGCTCTTCATTTCGGCTGCAAGTGGCCCGTTCCAGTTCTGCCAGCTCAGCACGCAGTTGTCATCCGCGTCGAACCCCCGAACGTAAAGCGCTCTGGACTGCTCCGCCATGGTTGACATCGCATCGAAGCGGAGCGTCTGTTCGCTGAAATCGGTCGGCTCGATCGGCAAATCAAAGGACGCGTACGTGTTACCGTCGGCATCCTCCGGGGAGCGGCTTATGAGCATCAGCCCGCCCGCGCCTTCGGTCACGTGGGCGGCGGCGTTGCTGACCGTCAGCTTCGTACCCTCGCGATCGGCGCCGTGATTGAGCGCGGCATTCTCGGTGCTTTCACAGGAGTGCAGAAGTGTGGTCGTCTGCGAATGCGCCCAGACGCCCGTCAGACCGATGAGCACGGCAACGGTAAGTGGTCTCATGCAGCACCTCCACCAGTCGATAACTGCGATCATGCTGTTGAATGGTCGATGCGGGCGGCGGGAAAGTTCATGACGTGAGAGGCGTATTACAGCAGTGGCATCTGAAGTCGGACCAGCCGGAGCGGTATGGCGGTGCTACAGTTCGATCTGCATGCCATCAAACGCGATCTCGATCTCATACGGCGCGAAGAATGCCTCAAGCCGCTCGTGCAGCCAGCCACCGTTGTGGGAAAAATGTGTGGCGATCATGCGCCCGTCTGCTTTGAATGCACCGGTTTTGAGCAACCGCTGCCGCACCTCAATGACCTCATTGGCACCGAGATGATGGTGCCCGCCCTCGCGCGGGCCGTAGGTGCACTCAATGATAACGCAGTCGAGCTGCCGCCCATCCAAAAAGTCCCATGTCGGCTCCGGGAACCAGCCGGTATCATTGGCCTGCAACAGTGTGCGGTCATCACGCTCGAACAGGTAGATTACCGCCTGCTCGTCGTCGGCGTGGTCCGCCTCCAGCGGCGTCGCCGTGACACCCTCGCCAAGGTCCAGGGCCTCAAACGGCTCGACGGGGATGAACTGCACCCGGCACTCGCTCAAAGAATACTTCAGCGCATTGAGCTTCGCATGCACCGCTTCGTTCCCGTAGACGTTCAACACGCTCTCTGGGGGAGCGGAGGTGAAGCCCTCCCGGCGGTAAAGAAGCTCCTGCGGGCACAGGTGGTCCGCGTGGGAGTGCGTGACCAGCAGATGTTTGAGGTGATGATACTGCAGCCCGAACTCCAGCATCTGCGTGTAGGAATCGGGACCGAAGTCAACATGGATGTGCTCGCCAAGCTGGTAGGCTGCGCGGCGACGGATGTTACTGCCTCCGAGTTCGCGGGCCTTCTCACAGGCCTCGCAGGGGCACCAAAGCGCAGGCCATCCCTCAGCGGCAGCAGTTCCAAGGATAGTAAAGATCACGATGATCCTCCGGATGCGACCTCGAACAACGGGATGCCTCAGTCCAAATCAATCAGCGTCGGACGACGCTGTCAGGTCTCTTCCTCCAGCGGTAGATTCCCCTGAACGTCCCGCTGACCGGGCGGCTCCGGCGCGGAGCCGTTGATGCCGAGATGATCGAAAGCCCGGTCCGTCGCCATGCGACCCCGCGGCGTGCGGATGACGAAGCCTATCTTCAGCAGGTATGGTTCGACCACGTCCTCGAGCGTATCGGTCTCCTCGTTCAGCGTGGCCGCGAGGGCCGTAACGCCCGCGGGTCCTCCCTGGTAATAGTCGATCAGGGCGCGCAGATACTTGCGATCGAGGTCATCGAGGCCCTCTTCATCCACGCCCAGCGCTTCCAGCGCCTCGCATGCGATCTCTCCGTCGATGGTACCGTCGCCCATGATCTGAGCGTAATCTCGCACGCGCCGCAGCAGCCGGTTGGCTACTCGCGGTGTCCCGCGCGATCGCTGCGCGATCTGCTCGGCGCCCTCGGCTTCAAGCTCGACCTCGAGAATGCCCGCGGAGCGATGCACGATCTTCGCAAGCTGATCGGGTGAGTAGAATTCCAGGTGATGGAAGATCCCGAACCGGTTGCGCAGCGGCGGTGTCAGCAGCCCGGCGCGGGTCGTCGCCCCGACAAGCGTAAACTGCTCCAGCTCAAGCGGAATCGTCTTCGCGTAGGGACCGCTGTCCACGACGAAATCGATGCGGAAGTCCTCCATGGCCGAATACAAATACTCCTCGACCACGCGAGGGAGGCGGTGGATCTCATCTATGAACATGATGTCGCCGCGTCCGAGGTTCGTCAGCAGCCCCACCAGGTCCGAGGCGCGCTCCAGCGCCGGCCCCGAGTGCATGTGGAACTCGCCAACCATCTCGTTGGCGATGATGTGCGCGAGCGTGGTCTTTCCCAGCCCCGGCGGGCCGTCGAGAAGCACGTGATCGAGCACGTCCTCGCGCTCACGGGCGGCGCTGATAGATACTCGCAGGCCCTCGATGATCCGGCCCTGCCCTACATCGTACTCGTCGAGCGTCTGCGGGCGCAGTGCCACCATCGAGGACCTGTCGTCATCCTCACGTTCATCGCCGCCCACCAGTCGCCGACGTCCACCGTCATCAGCCAAGCCTCGGTACCTCCGTCGTCAGTGCCGTTGCCTTTTCGCTCTTCACTTCTCACTGTTCGCTTCGCCTTACTTGCGTCTGAAGACCGCGCGCACCAGTTCGTCGGCCTCGTCTATGTCCGGCTCCGCCTCGCGCACTGCCGAAATCCGCTCCAGGGCCTCTGACTGTGACATGTCAAGCTGCGTCAGTATGGCGAGGGCCTCGCTGGTGAGATCGTCTCGCGCGGGCTGCCCGGTTACATCCTCTCCGGCGCCGATGTATGGCTCCATCTTGTCCTGCAGCTTACTGATCATGTCACGCGCCCGCTGTTTCCCCACACCGGGGAGCTTCTTCAGCGCGGTTTCATCGCCGAGGGAGATCGCTTTCGCGATCGTGGATACCGGAGCCGTGATCGCCTTGCAGGCGCCCACGGGGCCGAGTTGGTGGACTGACAGAAGCTCTTCGAAGAACTGCCGATCGAGTTTACTGGCGAAGCCAACGAGCATCGGGGTTCCCCCACCGGCCGCGCCGCCACGCTCACAATGGTAGGTATGAATCTTTACCTTCGAGCCCGCGCCACGCTCGACCAAGTCCTGAGCAAAGGGCGGGGAGACGTTGACCTCGTACCCAACCCCGTTCACATCGACGATCGCCGTGTTGTCTTCGACAGATACAAGCTCCCCATGTATAAAGCGGATCACTGGCTCTCACCCCGCGCTCGCGCGATGGCATCGGCCACCGCCGGGGGCATTGAGCGCCTGCCGCGCGAGACATTTGAGGATCTCCCGCGAGCAGGTGCGGCGTGACATATTGCCAGCGCCAGTGCATCGGAGACGTGATCGGGGCCCGGAGCTTCAGTAAGGTTCAACGTCTGCACCACCATACGTCGTACCTGGTCCTTCGATGCGCGGCCATTGCCTGTGAGCGATTTCTTCACCAGAGAGGCGGGATAGCTCTCGACGGGAACGTCACTTTGTGCCGCGGCCAGGACGATTACGCCACGGGCATGTCCCATCATGATCGCGGTCCGGGGATGAGGGTACTCGGCGTAGAGGTCCTCCACCACCATGCAGCCGACATCGAATTCGTCGATGACCCCCTCCAGCGCCTCGTAGATCTGTCGCAGGCGCAGGGAAAGCTCGTCGTCGGAAGAGGTGGTAACGAGGCCCCCCTCGACTATGTGGTACTGCTGGTCCTCAGCATCAATGATGCCGTAGCCGGTGTTCGCGAGTCCGGTGTCGATCCCCAATATCCGCATCACAGGCTTCCTCAACAGTCAGTATATCACGCCCGCGAACGCGCTGTAAAGATCAGGGGCCTCACCGGAAGCCGGCATGACCGGCGCCGCTGGAGGTCACCTTGCCACCGATGACGAATTCACTTTGTGACACAGCGCACAATCACCACCGGCTGAAGCACCGGGCCGGGCGGGAGGAGAACAGCAGATGGAGATCAATGTCACTAACACCGGTATGGATTACCATGCCGAGTCCAGCAGCGGGATGGAACAGGACATCGTCCTTGGACCTGAAAAGCCCGAGAGCGACAAGACGATGAACCCGGTGGAGTTGTTCATCAGCGCGCTTTGCATGTGCATCGCGGCGATGCTGCGCAAGTTCTGCACCGAGCATGAGCTTGATGCGGGTGAGACCAACGCCCCGGCCGAGCCCGACTGGGCGCCGGGCGACCCGATGTGCCCCTATCTGGACATCAAGATCGATGTCGGCGGCGAGTGGAACGAGCGCCGTAAGGCCGCCTTCATGAAGGTCGCCGAGACTTGCCCTGTGCATATGACCATGTCCGAGTGCGAGGAAGTCCGGATGGAAGTCGTGTGAGGCGGGGCAACACTTCCGGGCGGAGGTGCCCGGACGCCGAAGCATTCACGCCATGGGCCGCCACCTCGCCGGTGGCGGCCTGTGCATTTCAGATGTGACCCGGGCCAGCCGTATCATCCGATCGCATTCCGCGCGACTTTCAGCGCCTCGTCGCACAGTTCGCGCGCTGTCTCGCGCTCGTCGGCTTCCGCGATCACGCGCAGAATCGGTTCGGTGTTGCTGGGACGGGCGTGCATCCACGCGTCTCCGTCGAAGAAGACCTTCACGCCCTCGGTGAGGTCCACCTCTTGCCCCTCATAGTGCCGCCGCAACGCAAGGATCGCCCGCTGGGTCTTGCCGGCCGGGCAGGGGAGCTTCTCCTTGACGATCGCGCAGGGCCGGAAGCTGTCCTTCCATTCGCTGACGGTGCGTTCGTGTTTCGCCATTCCCGCGAGGATCAGCGCCATCGCGGCAAAGTTGTCGCGGCAGTAGTGCAGCATTGGGTCGATGACGCCACCGTTACCCTCACCACCGCCGACGGCGTCCGCCGCGATCATCGTCTCCACGACGTGGACTTCGCCAACCTTCGAGCGGATGACATCTCGACCGTGTCGCTCGCCGACCTCGTCGATCATACGGCTGGTGGATAGGTTCGTCACCAGCGGCCCGCCTGCATCGCGCTCGGCCATGACATCCGCGGACAGCGCCAGCGTAAACTCCTCGCCGATCGCCTCTCCCTCCTCACTCACCACTGAGAGCCGGTCGCCGTCCGCATCCTGGCCGAAACCGATGTCCGCATCGTGCTCGCGCACGGCCTGGCAGAGTTGATCCAGGTTCTCGGGGATGGGCTCAGGCGGGCGGGGGAAGCGGCCGTTGGGGACATCGTTAATCGCGATCACGTCGCAGCCCATCTTCTGCAGCAGGCCCTCCGCACAGTCGGCGCCTGCGCCGTTAACGCTGTCGAGGACGACCTTCGGCGCCATCTCGGCAATGGCCCGGCGGTCTACCGAGGCGAGCACCTTCGACAGATGGCGGTTGATCGCGCCCTCGTCACCGCCGATGCGTCCCAGCCTGTCGTGCGGTCGTTGCACGTAGGCGCCCTGGTGGTAAACGTTGAGCAACTCCTCAGCCTGATACTGGTTCAGGAAGACCCCGTCTTCCCGGCAGAACTTCAGGGCGTTCCACTCAGCCGGGTGATGGCTGGCGCTGATGGCGATGCCTCCGTCGGCTGCAAGATCCACGACGGCGTGCTGCATTGTCGGTGTGGGACAGACCCCCACATCGATCACCGAGCACCCGGTGGAGAGCAGTCCGCCGGTCAATGCGTCAAGTATCATCTCACCCGACGGCCTGGGATCGCGCCCGATTACGACCACGCCGCCGCCCAGGTACGTGCCGAATGCCTCGGCAAACCCTGTCACAAGCTGGGGAGTGAGAGATTGCCCGACGATCCCTCGCACGCCGGATACGCCGATTTTCAGTGTCTGGATTCCGGTCTGAGCTGGCGAAGCCATGGCGATCCTCTCTCAGTCAGTGGTCGGAAGCGCAGTATGCCCGCGCCCCTCGGCAGGGCTGTGCGGCTGGAGGGCGAAGTCGCCCTCCTCCGGATCAACAAGCAGCGGGTCCTCGCCGATGATACCGTCCTGCTCCTCGGTTGGCAGGCGCGGACCGATGGCCGGATTATCGACGCAGTACCATAGGTTGCGCGCGAACACAAATGTCTCGGGAGCGGTTGCAGGGCCGATGTTCACCCCGCCCTCCGACCACGCATCCGCTCGGAAGACGACGATGTTGTCGCTGAAGACGCCGTCGCGACACGGCACGAACCCGGACTCGCGTGTCTCCTGCAGGATGCGCACCGCCCACTTGTCGGGCATGTACATTGTATTGAACCGGACAGTCGCGCCATCGCAGCCGACAAAAGCCACCGGTGCCAGCGAGCCGACGAAGACATTGCCCTCGACGGTGATATCCTTCGCCTCATAACCCTGCGGCTCAGGGCGGAAGTACTGTAGCCCCGTACTTCCACCGATGTTGACCGCTCGCGAACCGGCGTTCTCGAAGTAGCTGTCGCGTATCAGGATGTCACTGGTCCCGCCCTTGGTCTGCACGCCGGTGCCGCCGGTCATGCCCGGCCCGTGCCGAAAGCTGCAGCCTTCGATCAGACCGCGATGGCAGCCGACCATGTCGATCGCCGAGCCACCCGCCCCCCAGCGCTCAACGGTGCAGTCGGTCACCTCAAAGTCATCGACGCCCGAAAGCTTGATGCCGTCACGGTTCCCTTCGGGGCCGACATCCTCCACCCGCAGCCTGCGGAGAGTGACGTGGTGCGCGGGCGTCGCGTAATCCCCGCCGTCGTCGATGTTTAGCCCGTTACCCGTGGCACCGCGCAGCACCAGGTCGCGCAACTCAACATGCCGCGCGTTGACGAGGTGGATGCCCGAGGTACCGCCTTCGATCACCGGCGGGTTGTGCGGGTCGGCCCCGGCGATCACAATCGGCGCACCAGGCGTGCCCTGCAGGTCGGCGAGGTGGAGCCCACCCTCGTACGTTCCCGGTGCCACGCAGACGGTGGTGCCGGGCTCTGCCTGCTCCACGGCCTCGCGCAGCGGCAGAGCTTCGGGCCCGTCATCCTGGCAGACAGCGGTTGTGACGCTCAAAATGACCATCGCGAGCACGCTTATGGCGCGGAAAGCGCCTCTCATACCGCACCTCCACAACGGTCGCAGGTTGGACTGGAGGCCTGCATCACATGTCCAGGTGGACATCCTGCGCCAGCAGGTACAACCTGCAGTCTTTGGGTCTCGAGCATCTGCATTCTCGGTTTCGTTGTTTGCCCTTCCTTTCCCCGCTCCCCTCTGCCCTCTCCCCCGCCGTCCTACATCATCCGTTGAACCAGCCGCACGTAGTCCTCGGCGAGATCGATCGCAAGATTCTCAGCGGCTGCCTCGGCGATTACGCGGATACGTGGCTCGGTCATCGACACGCGGATGTGCACCCACCGGTCGCTCCCGGTCAGCTTCACACCGTCATCGAGATTCAGGTCCTCCGCCCATGGCGCATCGAGCCCTCGCCGCAGCTCTTCGAGTACAGTGTAAGCCCTCTGCGGTGGACAGACGATCTCTCGCTTGATGATGGTGTATTTCGGTATCTGTCCGATAAGCTGTGACATCGACGCTTCGCGCTCTGCCATCAGGTTCAGGATGTGCGCCAGGGCCGCGATGCTGTCGTGAGCGTAGTTGATACGCGGGAAGACGATGCCCCCCGAGCCCTCGCCGGCGATGGCCGCGTCGTAGTTCAGCGCGGTCTCGGAGATGAACACCTGTCCCACGCCGGTGCGGACGACCTCGCGATCGTGCTTTTGCGCCACATCGTCCACGGCCATGGTGGTCGAGAGGTTCGTGACCACCGGGCCCGGATCTCCGCGGCCAAGGACCATCTCGGCGGCCAGGCACAACGTGTATTCCTCACCCGGCGCCTCGGCCTGCTCGGTGACGATCCCCAACCGATCCCCATCGGCGTCATGTGCGAAGCCCGCATCCGCCTCCGCAGCCCCGACCAGCGCGCGAAGCTGGCTGAGGTTCGGCGGCGTCGGCCGCGGCTCGTGAGGGAAGGGCAGTGTCCGGTCATCGTTGATCGAGACGACCTCGCATCCGAGGCTCTCCAGAAAGCCGGGCGTAAACTCAGAACACGCGCCGTTCGCACAGTCCACCGCGATCGTGAGATTCGCTGCGCGGATGGTGTCCACATCGATCTGGTCGCGTATGGCCTCGAGGTGCCGCTCGCCGGCGGAGTCGTCGCGGCCCATCGGGCGAAGCTCGTCCCAGGCGGCCTTGGTGAACTCCTTCTGATGGTAGACGTTCAGAAGCTCTTCGGCCTGTTTGGGGTTGAGATAGATGCCATCCTCGCGGCAGAACTTGAGGGCATTCCAGCTCGCGTCATTGTGCCCCGCGGTGATTGCCACACCGCCCACCGCGTCGGACTGGCGCACCGCAAGCTGCAGCGCCGCGGTCGTACATACGCCCAGGCGCACGACCTCGCACCCGGTCGCGGTCAGTCCCGAGCATACGCACGGTTCTACCATCCGCCCCGAGGCCCGCGTATCCCGGCTTACAAGTACCCGGCCCGGCCCGAGATAGGTGCCGAACGCCTGGCTGAAGTTCACAAGCAGTTCGGGCGTCAGCGTCTCCCCTATCACACCGCGAACACCGGCGATGGTTATCTTCAGCGGCTTGCTGGCAGTGCCTGCATCATCTGGCAGCGCGCTCACCGTGAACCCTCCTCGTCACTCCCGCCGTCTTCGACCAGCATCGCGCCCTCTCGCGGCTCGATGATGATGCCGCGTCCGCCGGCGGCGTCGAGCGCCGCCTTCACTTGTTCCTGCCTGCCGGGGGCATACGCGAACATCGTCCCGCCCCCGCCGGAGCCGTTCACCTTCCCGCCAAGCGCTCCTGCATCCAGCGCCGCATCCAGCATCCTGTCAATCTTCGGCGTGGAGACGCCAATACCGTCCCGCAGATGCCGATGATGCTCGGTCAGAAGCTCTCCGAGGCGCACTGGATCCGGGTCTGTCTGGTTCAGAAGCTCGCGCGCCTCGCGGCAGATCTCGCGGTTGTGGAAGTTCGCCACGATCCGCTTGCGGGCTTCCTCGGACATCTGATCCAGCAGCGGCTCGACCTCCTCGAGAGTCGTGGTGCGGAAGTCGAAATCATCGATTCCGTCGCGCAGCACCGACAGCCCGGCTTCCACAGCGCTGCGGCTTTTGCCCAGCACACCGGTGGTGTCCTTGGGCTGCAACGAATCGCCCAGCACGAAGCCATCAAGCTCGGCGGGCAGTCGCTCGACGGTGATCGGCTCCCTGCAGTCAATGTAGAGCAGGCCGCCCACTGCGGAGGTATAGTGGTCCATCATCCCGCCCGGCTCACCGAACTCGACCACCTCGGCGAGGTGCGCCAGGCGGGCCGTCTCCTCCGGGGTCGGGGGCAGAGCGTCGGTCTGCGTGACCCACGAGAAGCTTACCCACGCGACGGTCAGAGCTGATGAGCTTGAGGCACCGGCGTTGATGGGGATGCTGCCGCGGATCGTGCAGTCGTAGCCTTCGGTGAACTCCACTCCGTGGCGGCTGACGACGTTGGTGGCCGAGCGGATGTAGTCCCGACGCCCGTGATAGGGGACCCGACGGGCCGCATCGAACTCGTCGCGCTGGTCGATGTCGGGCATGGTGATGGCGAAAACGGTGTCATCCCGGGGTGTCCCCGTGATGCGTATGTCGAGGTTGATCGCGCAGGCAATCACGGACAGCCCCAGAAAGTCCTGGTGCTCACCGAAGAGACAGATCCTGCCTGGCGCTGAGACGCATATGCGGCCGCCCATCCGGTTCCTCCAGAGAAGCTGCCGATTGCGGGCAGCGAGCTTGCGTGCTTGTAGAAGGATCCCACACCGAGTGCGGGCAGCCCCCTGCGCACTCCGTCAAGTGTACGCACGTGCCCGGGGGCTGTCAAGCAACACCGGTTCGCTGCTCAGTGCTCTCCGCCAACGCCGTGCGGCGGTCCGGCCTCGATTGCTCCTGCGAGTTTATGCACGAAGACCACGTATTTCACGTAGGCGTCCACCCAATCGCGTCCCGCTTCGACACTGGCGTCTTTGTTCGCGGAGGCATCGCGTGCATTCGCAAACCACTCCCCGACCTCATCTGCAATCTGCTGGTCGAGATAGTCCGTCACAATGGCCAGATCGCCCTCCTCGAGCGCCTGCTCGGCGGCCACGATGTCCGGTGCAGGCTCACCAGCGGGCTGCACCCCGGTAAACGGCATGTCCTCCGCGGCCCGGTGCAGCCTGATCGCGGTCTCAATGAAGTACCGGTCTGCCATCTCACGTGCCGCCTCGCTCTGCTGCCGTACCGCGCGCCTCGTCAAATCTTGTGCGCAACTCCTCCTCCTGGTCCTCGCCAACCCAGATCTGCACGGCGCTGAAATCGTTCTGCTTGAGAGCCTCCACGGCGTCCTTCGCCACCGGACCGTTGATCCGATCGCAGTGTGCCAGAGCCCCGGTTGCGCTTCCGGCAATGATCAAAGCACAAAGCGTTGCTGCAGAGATGATACGCCTCATCTGCCTTTCGACCATCTGTCTCCACCGTCCTTTTCTAATGTGGACTTTCACACTCCACAATAGAATTCCCCACCGGTCGCGCTGTTCCTGCCCGCATTCGCCACAATTCTACGATCGCCACCCACAGGGGCAGGGGAATCCGGCTCCGACAGGGAAGTGTACTTCCTCCATGGCAGGCGAACAGAAGTCAACCGAAGACACCGAAGTTCTCGAAGGCTGCATCGAGCGCGTGACCTTCCACGCGCCCGACAGCGGATTCGCGGTCATGCAGGTGCGGTGCGGCAATCGCAAGGTCACCTGCGTAGGGAACGTCTCACAGCCGGAGGCCGGCGAGAACCTGCGCGTGTTCGGCCGATGGGTGGTCGATTCCAAGTATGGTCGCCAGTTTCAATTCGATCGCTACCAGCTTGTACGCCCATCCTCGACCGACGCGATGATCAGTTACCTGTCATCCGGTAAAGTCGATGGCATCGGGGACGTGATGGCCAAACGCCTCGTCGATCACTTCGGCGAAGACACCATCCGCGTGCTCGACGAAACCCCCGAACGTGTCCGCGAGGTCGATGGAATCGGCGAGAAACGCGCGGAGACGCTAATCCGGGCGTGGAAGCACCAGTCGCGCATGCGCGAGGTCATGCTCTTTCTGCATGAGCACGGGATGGGCGGGGCGATAGGCACCCGGATCGCCTCCACCTTCGGCGATCGGACCATCGAGGTGCTCGAGAATAATCCCTACATCCTCGCCAGACGCGTGCGCGGCGTGGGCTTCGCGACCGCCGACCGCATAGCGCGCTCGGTGGGTATCGATGAGCGCGATCCCTCCCGACTGCAGGCCGGCCTGCTTTACTGCCTCCATGAGGCAGAGGGTGAGGGGCACCTGTTCCTCCCAGCCGACGAGCTGCTCAGAGAGGGTGTGCGCCTGCTGAGCGTGGAGGATGACCTGCTGCCACCGGCCCTCGAACAACTCGAAGAGGCCGATGACGTCGCCATCGAGGATGCCTCGTGGGGACGGGCGGTCTACCTCCCCGACCTGCTGGCGGCGGAAAGAGAGGTGGCTCGCCGCCTTCTCTCGCTGGCCGAAGAGACCGTTCCCGGCGCCCCCACACCCGCGCAGACGCGCCGCTGGCTGAAGCGCCGCGGTGAGATGGCGGGAGTGGTGTTGTCCGGCCAGCAGGCCGAGGCAGTGGCCGGCGCGCTCGCCGAGCGAATTACCGTCATCACCGGTGGCCCCGGCACCGGGAAGACCACCACGGTGCGTGTGGTGGTCAAGGCCTGCCAGGCGCTGGGGCGGGAGGTCGCGCTCGCGGCGCCCACCGGTCGCGCCGCCAAGCGTATGTCCGAGCTTGCCGGCGCCGACGCCTCCACCATCCACCGGCTGCTGGAGTACGACCCGTTCAAGGGCCGCTTCAGCCGAAACGAAGATGAACCCATCGAAACGGATACGCTGGTCATCGATGAATCGTCGATGATCGACCTTCCACTGGCCCGCGACCTGCTGCGCGCCCTGCCGCCGGAAGCCCAGATCATCCTGATCGGCGACGCGAACCAGCTTCCAAGCGTGGGCCCGGGCAACTTCTTCCGAGACCTTGTCTCCTCCGGCACTGTGCCGGTCTATCAGCTCACGGAGATCTTCCGCCAGGCCGCGCGATCGCTAATCGTGGAGAACGCGCATCGGCTGATCCGCGGCGAGAAGCCCGCTCTCGTGCCCTGGCGTGATGCCACCAGTGAGGACTGCCTCTTTTTGCACGCGAAGGAGCCGGAGACCGGCGCCGACTATATCATCCGCGCGGTGACCACCGAGCTTCCCAAGCGGGGTTTCGAGCCGGACGACGTGCAGGTGATCACCCCGATGCACCGCGGGCCGCTCGGCGTGGGCGAACTCAACCGGCGGCTCCAGGAGGCGGTCAACCCGGAGAGTTCGCGCAAGGCCCAGGTCCGCTATCGCGACAGCATCCTCCGCGAGGGAGACCGGGTGCTTCAGGTCGTGAACAACTACGACAAGGAGGTCTTCAACGGGGAGATCGGGCGGATCACGCGCATTAGTCTCAAGGACAAGTTCGCCACGGTCGCCTTCGAGGACCAGGACGTAAACTACGACCAGCAGGATCTGGGGCAGCTTCAACTCGCCTACGCGATGACCATCCACAAGTCGCAGGGCAGCGAGTACCCGTGCGCTGTGATCGTCATGCACTCTACTCACTACGTCATGCTGCGCCGGAACCTGCTCTATACCGCCCTTACCCGGGCCGAGGACCTCGCTGTAATCGTCGGCAACTCCAAAGGCGTGATGCGCGCTGCGCTCAATACCGATGAGCAGCGGCGTTACACGCGCCTGTCCGAGCGCCTGCGTGGGACCGCGCCGAGCGAGGGGCCACAGGCCGCGATGGACCTCTGAGGGACGCATCCGCAAAGGCCTGCACCATCCCTCCCGCGAAGTACCTGACCGTGTGACACAGACGGCGGAACCTCAGGCGGTTGAGAGACCATGGGCGATGACAGCATGTACGTTGACGGCCTCACAGTGACTATCGATCCCACGGAGGCGATGGCAGCGGTCCCGGGGACATGGCAGATCGAGCTTTCCGGGGTGAAACTTCCCGAGGGCGCAGTTGTCCGGGTGCTGCTCGGCGGCGGGCGCGGCAATCCCAGTGACTGGACACGGCCGCAGGTGACAGAGCCCGACGCTCGGGAGTACGCGACGGCCGACTGCTCCGGCGATACGTCGCTCACCGCTACGGTCCCACCGCCCGAACAACTGCGCGGCCCGGCCGTCGACCTGACCGTGACCGAAGCACCTCTGCGCGCCTCAGACCAGGTGACCGTTGTGCTGGGCGACACCTCCCACGGTGGAGGCGGCTCCACGCCACAGACCTTCTCACAGCCCGACAAGGTTATCAATATCCTCGCCGCCCAACCGGCGAAGGCGGGCGAACTTGACTTCCAGAAGATCGGCGAGGTCACGCTGGATGTCGTCGGCGGGCCGATGGACCGCATCAGTGTGCTCGCGCCCGCCACGGTCCCGGCCGGCAAGGAGTTCTCCATCGCGCTGAAGGCCGAGGACACCAACGGCAATGTTGCGTCGATGTATCAGGGAGAACTGACGCTGGAGATCACCGATAATGAGATCGCCACCGGCCCCGAAGAGGTCGAATTTGAGGGGCCTGGTGGAGTGCTGACGGTGGACGGCTTCAAGGCCTTCAGCCGCGGGCAGGTCCGTATCATCGCCACCGACCGCGTCAGTGAGATCAGGTACGTCTCCAACCCGATCCTGATAACGAAGCACGACCAGGAGCAGCTCTACTTCGGGGTCATACACGGTCATACGAAGCGCTCCGACGGCGTAGGCACGGTGGAAAACTATTACTCCTGCATGCGTGATGACAACCGGCTCGATTTCGGCGCGGTAGGCGACCACGATCACGCGCACGAGACCACCGACGATGACTGGCAGATCATCTCGGAGGTTACCGAACAGTTCAACGAGGATCACCGCTTCGCCACGCTGCTGGGCTACGAGTGGGCCAAATGGCGCCGCAATGGAGACGGGGACCGCAACGTCTACTACGACCGCGGCGACATGCCCATGTTCCGCTCCGGTGACGACTACTTCCCCTCGCCCCCGGAACTGTTCGAGGCCCTGCACGAGTGCGCGGCTGATGCCATCGTTATACCGCATCATCCGGCATCGAACGGAAACTTCTGCGACTACTCCGACCACGACCCGGAGATCGAGCGGCTCGTGGAGATCTACTCATGCTGGGGCAACTCCGAGCGGTCAGTCCACGACGGCAACCCCTACCCGATACGCCCCGCGGGCAGCCCTTCAGGGACCTTCATGGACGTGCCGATGGACGCGGGCGAGGTGCCGAGGGGATTCGTGCAACGCGCGCTGCAGATGGGCCGGCGGCCTGGCTTCACGGGCGGTGGCGATGACCACCTCGGCCATCCCGGCGACCCGGTGAAGACCGGCTGCGAACCGTTCCGCTATCGGGACGGCCTGCAGGGGGTGTGGGCACAGGAACTGACGCGCGAGGCCATCTTCGAGGCGATGTACCAGCGCCACACGTACGCGACCACCGGCACACGCATGATCGTTCTTTTCCGCGTGGCCGACTCGTTCATGGGCGACGAGATTGAGGTGTCCGAACGCCCTGAACTGCGTGACGCGCGAACTATCGAAGCCTACCTGGCCGGGGAGGCGAAGCTCACGCAGGTCGAAGTGGTGCGCAACAACGAGGTCGTCTACTCCGAGCGCCCTGACGGCTCTGATCTGACGCTGGAGTGGACGGACGAGGATGCGCTGGACCCGCTCGCGCTCACCCCGGTGGACGACGATCAGCCGCCGTTCGTGTTCTACTACCTGCGGGTGTTGCAGGTAGACGGTGAGATGGCGTGGGCCAGCCCTGTCTGGCTATTGCTCTGAAGAGGCCGGGGCGTAAGAAGCCCCGGCCTCGGTTTCGACGTGTTCTCCACTGATCTCACGCAGCCGGAGGAGGCGGTGGCTCGGTTTCGCCGGTGGAACCTTCTTCATCATCGCCATCATCAATGTCACCGGTGGGAGGTGGCGGCGTATCGCCAGTCCCATCGTCGCCCGTTCCACCGTCCATCTCATCACCTGAGGGCGGGGGTGGAGGCAGATCGCCCTCATCACCCGCCGCGTCATCGTCCTGGTCGCCGGGCGGCCCGGGAGCCGGTTCACTGTCATCGCCGGTCTCGTCGTCCGCCGCTTCGCGGACGGTCAGATCAAGAGTCAGCGGCGTGTCGGCCTCTACGCGGACCTCGATCTCTTCCGATGCCTCGTCATCAGTCACAATTAGAAGTTCGCCATCGTGCCTTCGGCCCTGGTCGCCGAGCCAGCCGACTTCGAGTTCATACTCGCCCGCAAGCAGCGATGGGATGTCGAAGTCGCCGCTTTCAGTGTCGATCTCCCCGAGATTCAGAGCGTGCTCGCCGTGCACAAACACCGCCGGCGGACGCCCGTCCAGCGGCTGCGGGACTGAGCCGTCCTCGTAGAGCACGGTTCCGTCAATCGAACCGAATTCGGGCTCATCACGGTCCGGTGTGCTCCCATTGATGACCGGCCGCATAATCCACTGACCGCTCTGGCCGGCAGCATGCACCGAAGGCCCCGCCAGAAAGTCCAGCAGCAGCGTCGTCTGTCCCTCGGCGACCTCGAACGTCCCGTTCGGGAAGTTGACCTTGACGCCCGTCTCCGCACCGCTCGGGACTCGCAATTCGTATTCAGTTTCGCCGGTGACTACCGTGTGACCCGTTGCGGCGAGGACGAGGCGTACCTGATCGTACGCTCCCGCGGGTGCCTCCACTACGCCAAGTTCGAGCGGGTTATCCGCAAGTCCCAGCAGTTCAAACCGCCCGGGAAGCTCCCCGCTTTCAAGGGCCACAACCGGCCCTTCATCCGCGGGAACCAATTCCACGCGCAGGATGTTCACCCAGACTTCCGACAGGGCGTCGGTGGGAGCGTCGGACAGCAACACGCGCACGGTGCCGGAGGTATCGACAGTGCCATCCGAGCCGCCATCAGGGAGCCCGGTTGCAGAGCCACCGCCCCCACTGCATCCGGCAAGAACGAGTGCAAGCGAGGCAACGATTAGAGCGATGAAGCCGAGTTTGCGTGACATGAAAGCTCTCCTTCGCTGTGTGGTACGAGAGTCCGGTGAGGAGAATTCCGCCCACCGTTCGGGCAAAAGCATCGCATACGGGGCTTCCGGCCCTGTAATGAGACCTACCCGCCGGGCGCCGCCCTCAAACACACTTCCGCCATATTATATGGAGCGCATCTTGAGCTTCACCGCTTCTAACCACTGTACACCCAACATGCGTTCCGTTCCCCGGTCCCGGCGAAATTGGGTGATGGCTTCAAGTGTCAATGAGAGGCATGCATCGAAGGGGGTGTCATCGGTGGGATTGAGGAGGACCTCGTCGATATGAGGGAGTCCGAGAGGCCGAAGGCGGTCGTTATCCGTTGCTCGTCGCTCGCCGCTCGCCGCTTGTCGCTATCCTCGCCGGCACCCGCAGCCCGTGGTCGCGCAGAAGCGTCTCGTCGCCCAGGATCTGCTCCGCCGGTCCGGTCGCGTGGATACGGCCATCGTCCATGATAGCCACTGTGTCGCACAGCTCGAGCACAAGATCGAGGTCGTGGGTGGCAAGGACCTTCGCCTGCTGCAGGCCCGCCAGCAGATGGATGATCGCCTCGCGGCCCTCCGGGTCAAGTGCCATGACCGGCTCGTCGAGCACCAGCAGTTCCGGCTCCATCGCCAGCACGGTCGCCAGCGCCACCCGCCGCATCTGCCCCGCGGAGAGGTGGTGTGGCGCGCGATCGGCAAGCTCCGACGCCCCCACGCTCTCCAGGACAGTGTGCGCGCGCTCCCGCGCCGCATCGTTTGGTACGCCGAGATTCAACGGTCCGAATGTCACGTCTTCAAGCACCGTGGGCATGAAGAGTTGATCCTGTGGATCCTCGAAGACCAGCCCCACCGCTGCGCGAAGCTCAGCCGCCGGCCAGTCCTCCACCGGCTTTCCTTTGACGCGCACCGCGCGGGTCCCGTGGTAGATACCGTTCAGATGCAGCAGGAGCGTAGACTTGCCCGCACCGTTGCGCCCGACGACACCCAGCCTTTCCCCCTCATCGAGTGTCAGAGATACCCCGCGAAGGGCTGTCACTCCACTCGGCCAGCTGTACCGCAGGTCCTCAATCTCAAGCAGACTCACTGTATCACGCTCTGAGAGGTCAATCCGACTGCCACTGCGAAGACAATGCCCGCGACTGCCCATTG
>CAZAHB010000089.1:0-20929 GCA_964484945.1 uncultured Armatimonadia bacterium
ATTGACGAGAACCTCCTCCTACAACGCACGTGACACGATAACGTGAGTAGTTACCTCTCACTCAATCTCCAGGGGCGGGCTGATAATCACGCCGGCCTCCTGTGCCTCATAGCTGCCCGCCGAGGGCGGATCGAGGATCACGCTGCGCCCCTCAACGCGGAGGCGGTCCTCCGCACACCACTGGATCGCCTGCGGGTAGATGCGATGCTCCTGCTGGAGGATACGGGTGGCCAGCGAGTCCTCGGTGTCACCGGGGATGACCGGAACCGCTGCCTGGATGATGATTGGCCCCTGGTCGAACTCCTCGTTGGCGAAATGGACGGTCGCGCCCGAGACGCGCACCCCATACTCCGCGGCATCGCGCTGGCCGTGAGCGCCCTTGAATGAGGGGAGGATGGCAGGATGGATATTGAGTACGCGGTTGGGATACGCATCAAGCACGGCCGCGCCGATCCGGCGCATGTATCCGGCGAGGCAGACCAGGTCCACGCCGCAGTCGCGCAGGATCTGCACGTGCCGCCTGTCGGCCTCGTGGAACTCATCGGAGAGATCCTTGCCGACGGGCACCACGTGGGATTCGATGCCGTGATTGGCCGCGCGCTCGAGAGCGCCGGCATCCTCGCGGTTGGTGATGAGCACCTCGACATTCGCGTCGATGCGCCCTGCCTCGCAGTTATCGATGATCGACTGGAAATTCGTGCCTCCGCCGGATGCGAAGACGCCGAGTGTGAGTGTGTCCGCCATGTCAGTCAACTCCCATTGACGCTGCTCGCGACGCTCGCAGGTCCTGGAGTGTCGCTTCAGCTCGCTGACGCGACCTCCGCGCGAACTCCACCTGGCTTGCGAGAGCTGCTGCCGTTACCTGCCACGTACAGTCGGGCACTGCCGCAGATAGATCTGTTTGCCCCAGTCTACATCCTCCGGCAGCAAGAAGCACCCGCCGCCGCCCGCCTGGTACTCCCCGGCCTCGACAGCATCCAGATACGCGCGCTGCAGGGAGGTCTCGCGCGGGGCCGTGGACAGATCGTCGGGCATCTCGCGCAGCAGACCGCCGAAGAGCCCTGCCGGAAGCGAATCATCGCTCAGGCCGATGGGGAAGAGGTACACCTCGCGCTGGAAGCGCACCATGTTCGATTGGGGTGATGCAAGGTCCTGGATCGCCGTGTTCAGTATCCACGAGCCACACGTGAACGCATTGAACTGATAATCCGGGAAGTGCCTCGGGAAGAAATCAAGCGCCCGCTCGAATGCCTCCCCGCACCGGTCGAAGTCCATCGACTCACCGCCGGGGATATGAATGTGCAGCACCGGATCGCCCGGCGCGAGCACCTCGTCCCACTCATCCAGCGGAAGGCTCATCTCCTCAGCCAGCGCATGGCCTTCCGGGACGATCGGTGTTCCCCGGGCGATCCCGTCCTCCACCGTAAAGCGGGCTTCCCATGAGCCGTCCGGGGCGTCGCCCGGCCGGAGGATCTGGCCGTCAGAGCGGAAGCGTACACCGTCCGCCGACAGCGCCCTCACGCGATCGCTTTCACGATGCCGGAAGACATGGATGTCGTAGCGGCTGTCACCGAACTGGAACTGCAGCCTCGCGAGCTTGTAGATGATCCCGGTGTAGTGGTTCATCAGCCACGCGATCAGCCGCGGCGGGACCTCAGGGTAGCCCTGCTCGTCGGTGGTCTGCCGAAAGTACAACTCGATCTGCGAGAGCGTCGCTGCGATGACGTCCTCCGGGATGTCGTGCTCTTCGTGGATGCGCTGCATGCGATCGTAGCCGGAGATCAGCGCCAGCAGATAGAGCAATGCGCCGTCGTGTCCGAGCGCGGTTTCGCTCAGACGGGGCCACCCGCGGACGCGCTGCGCATCGTATTCGGTCTCGTGGAGCCAGTAGCGCGCGTGCCAGGCGAGGGCGGAGGCCGCTTCGCTGGCGGCGACGGTCTCCGCGGCGCTCAGCATGCTGCCCACGAACCGTTCGGGGATATACGCGGCCTCGCATCCGAGCCTCACGGCTTCAGGCGCCAGGAACGGGGGCGCGCCATCGGGCGCATGTGCCTGCGACTGCTCCCAGCCGTCGGCGAGTCCGTGGGTATCGTCGATGATTTCCAGGTCTTCAATAGCTTGATCCAGCTTCATGCGATCACTCAGTGAGTCGAGATGGCGAACATGGAGCGTATTCCCTACGTAACAGCGGAAAGCCTTCGTCGTTTAGAAACGTGCCACCTCGCGCAGGCCGAACCAGTTGGACTGCCACTCCGGCCGCAGGGGCGGATCGGCGCTGAGTTCATCCTCCTCGGGTGCGTCATCGGCCGGATACACCACATACTTCGCGCCCGCCTCGGTCTCCCACATGAGATCGTCGCCGCTGAGCGTCTGCTCCCCGGATGGCCCCCGCACAGTCACGTCGCTGTCGGGCCACGGGTTGCGCAGCGTGCAGGCCTCACCTGCTTCGCTGGTTATCCGGGCCCGGGCGACTTCGCCTCCGGACAGGCGCGCGCTGACAAGGAAGCCTCCCTCTGCCCGCAGGTCCTCGAAATATGCGTCGCCCCAGCGGTCGGGGACGGTGGGGAAGAGCCGGATCGTCCCGCCCCAGCTTTGCACGAGCATCTCCATGATCGCCGCGGCGGCAGCGAAGCCCGCCTCGAGCGTCATTGGCGTGTAGCGCGCCCGCGAGTGCCCGAACGCGCGCCAGTCGCCGTTCACGTGCAGCGTGTTCGGCATGATGAACGCGCGGTAGCGCTGGAGCATGTCCCACGCCATGTTTCCGAGGCCGGCGCGCGAGGCGATCAGCGATCCCCAGGGGAAGGCCCAGCCGGTCCACTTGCCCGTGCCCATCTCGATCCAGTGGCTCACCGAGCGCTGGATGAGCGGGTTCTCCTCCTCATCCTCTCGGCTCAGTGTCCCCAGCGGATGAATCGCCATCAGATGCGAGTGGTGGCGGTGCGATTCGAACAGTTCGTCATCCGCGGTCACCTTCAGGCCGGTGTCATCGGTCGGGTAATCCGTGAGATTGCGCAGGGTCTTCTGCCAGCGCACGCGATCCGGGTCGCTCTCGTCCAGATATGCCGTGGCTTCCAGCAGGCTCTCGCCAAGCCAGCGGATCAGCGCGATGTCGCAGTTCGGATCGGGCGCATAGCGCTCCACGCTGCCCTCGCCCCACTCCGGCGAGTAGCCCAGCGGAAGGTGCAGGGTCCCGTCCTCATCCTCCTCCAACAAACCCATGTACGTCTCCATCGTTCCGCGCATGATCGGCAGCGCGTGATCGCGCAGAAACTGCTCATCGCGCGAGTAGAGCCAGTGCAGCCAGTAGTGGTGCGCGAGCCACGCGGCGTTGCCCGGCCAGAACTCGACCCCGTGATAGCCGTGGACATGCGAGCCGTCGTATGCGATCGCGCAGCCCGACCAGAGGCCCGCGAAGCCGAAGAACTTCTCGCACTCCTCGCGCCAGCGCGGCAGGCACTCGCTGAAGGTCTCATACAGTGGCAGCCCCGCATCGAGGTGGTTGCTGGCGTAGACCGGCCAGTAGGTCTCCTGCACGTTCATGTCGAGGTGGTAGTCGCCGCGCCAGGGCGGCATGACGCCATCGGACGTCCACAGTCCCTGCAGCGTGATCGGCAGACCGCCCGGGCGGCTGGAGGAGCCGAGCTTGTACATCTCCGCGTACCATAGATTCTCGAGCAGCGCGTCCGGGACCGTCAGCCAGGAAGCGCGCCACCACTCGCGCCACCACGCCTCGTGGGATGTGCGGAGTGCATCCACGTCAGGCTCGCGGACGAGCTTGAGCGCCTCCGGGAGCGGCTCATCTGCGTCGTGGTGGCTCAGGATCGCGACCGCCAGCAGTCCACCGCGCTCGGTCTTCTGCATCCGCCACGCGACCACGTACTCCCCGCCCCCCGGGAACTTCAGCCGCAGCCAGTGGGAACCGTGGTTCTCGGTGCCGATCTCGGGCGCCTCGTATCCCCAGGCCTCCAGCTTCTCCTTCGCGTCCTCGTCGAGGTGATCCAGCCCACAGGAGACCTTCGGGAGTGTCGCCTGCCCGTTGGTCTCGAAGTTCATCAGCAGCAGATTGGCCTCATCGGGGATGAACGCATCCCAGACAAGCTGTCCGCCCTCGGTCTCCACGGAGCCACGCGCCGTGCCGCGAAGCAGGTGGATGCGCGCGCGGAAGTCCTGCGCCTCGGGGATGTCCAGTTCCACCCGGGGCATCGGCAGGCGGGTGGTGTACGGCTTCTCCTCGATACGCCACCGCTGGTTCATATCCCACTCGGCAGCCTCCTCCGCTCCCGCTCTGACAAGGCGCCGGAGGTTCTCGTAGTTGAAGATGTCCCAGTCCGGGACCTGCTCGCGCAGTTCCCAGCAGTCGTACTTGTCGAGCGTGATCTTCATCGGCTCACCGTCGCCCCAGATCATCGCGCCGATGTGTCCGTTGGCGAGGGGGATACCGGTGAGCCACCGGTCGGGGGCAGTGTCCCAGATCAGGTCATGCTGTTCGAGGAGTCGGGCGAGTTGCTTGTCCGAAAGTTGCATCGACGTCACCTCCGCGATTAGCTGGCGGGCTGATGAGTGTATTCGCCATCGCGCCAGGAGGGCCTTTGCCGCATTGCCGTTTGCACAAGCGACATCGTGATCTGTGAAAGCCGTTTGCTTGTTTGCAGGACGGGCATCCTGCCAGTCGATGCCGCTCAACATCATGTCGTCACCTGTTTCGAACGACCACGACGCGACGAACGGAACGCATATGACGGCCGTCACCTTCCTCGCAAAGGACCACTCCCCATCCGCGTCGAACACACATCCAGCTAACTCAGACCGCGTGGGAGGGTCAATCATGGGCACCAATACACTGCGCGTCGCAGTTGTCGGCGGCGGCATGTTCTTCGAGGACGTCATCGGCCAGGCAGTCATGGACTTCGAACGCAACGGCATCGCGCCCTACCTCGGCGACATCGGCCAGGGGGCACACGCGCGTGATCTCGCGGACATCGAGGTCGAGTTCGTCGCCATCGGCACCCATTCGCCTGAGCGCGGCACCGCCGGGAAGATCTGCGACTGGTACCGCGAGGGCGTGCCGGACGGCGCCATCAAGCCCTTCTACGGCGACACCGTCTGGGAGGAGATCATCGCCGAGACGGAGCCTGATGTGCTGATCGTCGCCACGCCCGATGACCTGCACTACCCGCCGATTATGGCCGCACTCTCGCACGGCGTGGACGTCATCACCGAAAAGCCGCTGTGCCTGGTGCTGGAGCAGGCCGACGAGATCATCTCCGCGGCCGAGCAGGCGGATCGCATCGTCTCGTGCGACATGCACAAGCGCTACGATCCGATGAACGTGAAGCTCTTCCGCGACCTCGTGCCCCGCATGGGCGATGTCAACTACGTCCGCGCGGTGCTGGAGGAGCCGCTGGAGGTCTCGACGGAGGTCTTCCGCTGGGCGACACGCTCGAACCCCTTCAGCTACGTGGGCTGCCACTGGACCGATGTGGTCTACCACTACCTCGGCGTGGAGCCGGTCTCGCTGCACGCGACCGGGCAGAAGAAGCTGCTGGCGAACTGGACGGACCCACAGACGGGCGACCCCGCGCCGATCGACACCTACGATTCGATCCAGGTGAAGGTGACCTATGAGGACGGGATGGAGGCGCTCTACGTCAACGCCTGGGTCAACCCTTCGGATTTCGAGGGCGCGGTGAACCAGGAGATCAAGGTCTTCGGAACGCTCGGGAGCGCGTTTATGGACCAGCAGGACCGGGGTCTGCGCTACTGCATCACGGGCGAGGGCTCGCGGACGACGAACCCGTTCTTCAACGGGCTCACGCCGGCCTATGAGCGCTTCGACGAGATGAAGGGCTACGGGAAGGATTCGCTGACCGCGGGCCTGTCGGCGATCATGCGGAGGCGCCTGCTGGGCGTGGACCGCGAGGAGCTTGCGCCCGAGTACCCGACCGCGGCCTCCCAGCGCAGCACGGTGGCGCTGATCGACGCAGCGCAGCACGTGGCGGACGCGAACCACGCGCACACCGAGAATGGCGACGGCGCTCCGGTAACGGCGTTCCTGGGCGATGGAGCGATTGAGATACGGGATCCGTTGGGATGAGTCGTTGGAGAGGCTGGCCCCCGTGCCAGCCTGTGTTGTTGGGGTGAGCCGTTGCAGTTATGGTCCCGGCGCCCTCGCCGGGGATGGGATGACGAACAGCGCACGGGCGGGAGCGTCCGTGCCACGGAACAGCAACGGCATACGACCGGGCGCGGCTGAAGTCAGTTTGCTGTGCGTACTGGCGCCCCTCCAGAGCATCAACAGCAACGAAAACGAAAACGACAACGACAACGACAACGACGGCCGGACAGGAGTGTCCGGGCCACGGGATCTGGTGATTCTGATGAATCGAGGCGATGATCATGGTTGACGAACTCGACACCGTCGAACTGAAGTCCGGCGAAGAGATGCAGATCGTACGCGTGGTGCCGCCGGAGCCCGAGTGGGCCGAGCGCATCCTGCCCTTCCTCGCGCACAAGGGCGAGCCGTGGATGTGGCAGATGGAGACAGCGTTCAAGGAGGGCCTGCCTGGCGCCACACAGTACTTCTACGAGGGCGTTCTCGATGGCGAGGTCGTCGGCAACATCATGACCGTGGAGTCGATGGACCCGCCGATCGGCCTGCTCGGGCACGTCTTCACCCCCGAACAGCAGCGCCGCAAGGGCATCTGCTCGCGGCTGATGGAGGCGCTGACCGAGGACTTCCGCGACCGCGACGGCCGCGCGATGTTCCTGCACACCGGCTACGACACCCCTCCCTACCACATCTACCAGTCATGGGGATTCGAGGGCTACCGCGAGACCGGGACGATGGCGTGGGTGCTGGAGGCGGACTTCCGGGCGAACCAGTTCGCGCCACGGCCGGTGGAGCCGCGCGAGACCAACTGGGGCGACTGGCCCGCGCTGAAGTCGATGAGGGCTGGCATATCCGCAGCGCATACCTCAATCAGCACGGCTTCGGCGGCTTCGAGGGCCAGTACATCGAGGTGCGCCGGGCACTGATGGAGTTCATGATCCTCGATTTCAAGGTTTTGGCCGCCGATGACGACGCAGCGATGGGCTTCGCGCTGCTGGGCACGTGGAAGAGCTTCCCGGAGGAGCCACTTGTGCTCGACACGTACGTACA
Source organism: uncultured Armatimonadia bacterium (assembly GCA_964484945.1). Taxonomy (GTDB): domain Bacteria; phylum Armatimonadota; class Zipacnadia; order Zipacnadales; family UBA5352; genus UBA5352. Next base: position 7,160 of record CAZAHB010000089.1, read on the forward strand.
TCCGAACTTCGCAGGCGATGCGACGGCGCTGGTTCAGGCGGTGAATCTGCCCGATGACGAACCGGTCTATGCACTCTCCGATTCGGCCTCGGAGGGCCGAGGGGAGGCGCTGGAGTCGGTCGGCTTTGCGCTGGAGGCGACGCTGAGCGGCGCGGTGACCGACGACGCGGGGCAGAGTCGGGACCTGCTGATCTACGTCCGGGGCTGAATGGCACTGGAACACGCATTCGGGCAATTCGCGTGCCGTCGTTGCCGTCCAGGAGGGGCGGCCCGAGCGTCCGGTGTCGTCTGCCGGCGCAAGGGTGCTGAGCGCCGGCGAAGCAGCTTCCCTGCCCGCCCGCTGTTTGCCTTATCAGATTACGGGAGAGGAAATCTGTCATGTCAGACGACCGCCAGATCCGATGCGCCGTCGCAGGGCTGAGCTTCCGCCATCCATTCGCGCGGCCGAAGGCCGTGATGGAGGCGGCGAACACAGACCTTGTCGCGGTGTGCGATATCCTCGAGGGGCCGGCGCGCGAGGTGGGCGAGGAGTACGATATCCCGTGGTACACCGATTACGCGGAAATGCTCGGGCAGGATGACATCGAGATGGTGTTCATCGCGACACCGGACAGGGACCACGCGCCGCAGACCGTCGCGGCGCTTCAGGCGGGTATCCACGTGCTGTGCGAGAAGCCGATGGCGATCAGCATGGACGAGGTCCACGCGATGCTCGACGCCGAGGAGACGTCCGGCTGCAAGCTTGGCATAAACCAGGTGCTGCGCACCAACCCGCGCTTCGCGGAGGCAAAGCGCCTCGCCGACAGCGACTACTTCGGCGACCTGTTCTACGGCGAGGCCGACTACGTGCACAACATCTCGCACCTGATCCGCAGCGGCTGGCGCGGTGATGAGGAGCAGGGCCATACGCCCTTCGTGGGTGGCGGCTGCCACATGATCGACCTGCTGCGCTGGTGCATGGGCGAGGTCGTCGAGATCTACGCCCACGGGTCGAAGATGTGCCTCAGCGACGAAGAATATCCGTTCGTGGACTGCGCGATCTCCACGCTCAAGTTCGAGAGCGGCGCGTGCGGGAAGTTCGGGACGACGTACGCCTGCAAGCGGCCCTCATTCCGCAACCTGATGCTCTACGGGACCGAGGCGACCTACATGTCCGGGCGGGAGTTCGACCGCATCCGGATCAATGACAACAGGGATGATCTGATCAAGATGGAGATGCCGGTGAAGGGCCACCCCTACGGTCCGGTCATCGAGGGATTCGCGCAGGCTGTGATCGATGACACGACGCCGCCGATTTCCGGGCGCGATGTGGCGAATTCGATCGCGATCTCGCTGGCGGGGGACCTGTCGCTGGCGACCGGCGAGCCGCAGACGCCGGAGAGGTTTGAGTTTTGAACGGCGGGGGATGGGGGAGTGGGGAGCGGGGATGGGGAGCGGCAACGCCAACGACCAGAGGCGAAGAGATCTACTCCAACCCCCACCACGCCTCCATGCTCTCGCGCACCGGCGCCTCGCTTGCCAGCGCCTCGACTGAGGCGATCAGTGCCTCGGTGCATTCGTCGTCGCAGAGGTTCGAGAACTCAGCGCAGTTGCGGAACTTCGCCTGCACGTCCTCGTAGCTGACCGCGTCCGGATCAAAGACCTGCGCGGGGCACATGGCGTAATCATGGACCCACTCGTCAGTGGTGTAGACCTGCACGCCCTGCCACTTGCGAGTGTAGGGACCGAAGTCCGGCGGGCTCTCGTAGCGCTCCTTCTCCCAGAAACGGGGCACTGAGCCGAAAAGGATCCGATCGGCGAACTCCGCGACCTCCTCATCCGCGAGGATCGCCGCCTCCGTCCAGTCCTCAAGCTTCTGCTCGCCGCGCAGCAGCGCATATGCCACGCAGTACTGCACGCTGAACTGCGCTGCCACCTGCGGGTTCTCCGAAAGGTCCAGCGGCTCGCTGACGAACCCGCCCTCGCGGTGGCCAAAGATCTCCGCGCCGACGATGTCCTCCGGCTGCAGGTTCTCCCCTTCACGGAGGCGTTGCGCGGCGAAGAGCGCCGGGTGGCATGCGCCGCAGGAGGTGTGGCGCTTGACCGAAACGCGCTCGATCTCCCACTGCGCGCGCGGCTCCAGCAACTCCTCGACGGTTGGTGGATCGCACTCGTAGTAAACGTTGAAGAGCCCGCCATCGCCCTCCAGGGCCTCCTCCGGGCCGGTGACGCCGCGCTCCGCCAGCGCCGTCGCCCACAGCGCCGAGCGCGCCGCGAAGCCCGGCTGCAGGCGCTTGGTGAGCGTACGGTCATGCAGCGCCTGTCGGTTGCCCGAAGCCTGTGCGTAGTTGATGCCCATCGCGTTCACCGTCTGCTCCATCGACAGCCCCAGCAGCCGCGCGGCCGCCGCGACCGCCCCGAATCCCCCGTGCATCGAAGTGGGCAGCAGCGCCCCCGACCACAGGCGCGTATCATGGCTCTTACACCACAGCGCCGTGCGGCCCGCTACCTCCACGCCGACGGTCACCGCCTCCAGCAGATCGCGACCGGTTGCGTCTGCCATCTCAGCGGCCGCCATCGCCGCCGGCAGGACCACCGACATGATGTGCAGCGTACCCGGAATGTGCACGTCATCGTAGTCCAGCGCGTGGATCATCACTGAGTTCGCGAATGCCGCGGTTGGCGCGGGGCAACGGCCGCCATGCACCAGCACCGACGCCTCCTCGGTGCCACCCCACGCGCGCACCTGCTCGATGACATCCCGCACCCCGGGCGCATCCCATCCGGCGAGCGCGCAGGCAAGTGCATCCAGCGTCATTTTCCGCGCGGCCCCGATGGCCTGGTCGTCGATGCCCTGCGAGGGCATCTCGACTGCAAGCTCCGACAGCGCCCCGGTCAGCGTCATGTGGTCTCCTCCATGATCGCGTCGATCTCGTCCTCAAGACGCTCGTACGCAGCGTCGATCCGGTCCCGGCGGGCCTGCTGGCGGTCGCGGGCCTCTTCGAAGTCATCGCGGCGCTTTGCCGCGGGCCGCCGCGTCTCCTCGGGCTTGGGGTCACCGAGGTTGCAGGGCGTCTCGTGAAAGTGCTCGAGGCTCATGTCATGCTGCACGGCCTCGTCGGAGAGGTTCGGCTCCGGGTCGCCGGTGACCCGCGCCGCCTCATCGAGCAGATCGCCTGTGCACTCCCACGGCTCGATCCCGCGCTCGCGGGCCAGGCGGACCATGGTGCAGCACATCCGGTGGGCGCGCCGGCCTCCGAAGCCGCACTCCTTTACGATGCGGATCGCAAGGTCCACCGATCCCGAGTAGCCCTCACGGACAAGCTCCCACATGCGGTCCTCGCGCGGGCGGACGTTCGGAAGCAGATGGCGGAAGATCCCCAGGCCGGCCTCAAGCTGCGCGAGGCCGTTGCGGACGTAGCGGTCGGCGTGGTAGACGGGGAGGATGTCCTGGAGCGGCTCGTTCTTGAACGAGAACAGGCAGGTCTGCATGTTGCCGAGGACCTCGTTGCAGTTCTCGCGGATGTTCTCGAAACGGTTGCCCGCGTTCGCCTTGTGCGGCATGAAGGAACTGACGCCGCGCCAGCTCATGTCCACGTCGAAGATGTCCCACTCCTCGGTGACCCAGACGTTCATGTCGAGGCACACGCGGCTGAGCGTAACCGCGATATTGCTTGCGGCGAAGAGGATGGTGAGCATCTCCTCCTGGCTGGCCTCACAGTCATAGGCAGGCTCGATAGTCTCATCGAAGCCCAGCAGGTCGGTGATAAGCTCCCGATCCACATCCCAGCGCGCGCCGGAGCAGGCGCCGCAGCCGCCGGAGTTCATGTTCGTGTGGCGGTAGGCAAGCTCGAGCTGCTCCAGGCCGCGCGAGAGCCCGTCGTGGACAGCCAGCAGGCAGGCACCCCACGTGGTGGGCTGGGCGTGGGCCCAGTGGCTGTGCCCGGCCATCATGACATCTGCATGCTCATCGGCCATGTCGAGGACGCTCTCCAGCGCCGGCAGCAGCTCATCGAATGTGTAGAGCAGTGAATCGCGCATCATCATGCGCGACATGGGCTCCTGGAGGGTGCGGCCGTGATTGACCGCGAACGCGGTGTCCTCGTCGCCGCCGAGCTTCTCGCGGATCCACGCCTCACCGCCCCAGCCCTGCTCGGCGTCGGCCTGGTCGAGGACCGGAAAGAGCCCGCGAACCTCCTCATCGGAGACGTGGCCCTTGCGGTAGAGCATCACCAGCCAGGCCCTGTCCATCAGCGCGCAGTAGGGCAGGCGATTGCCCGTCTGCTGCACACGCTTCTGTGGGAGCGAGCGGTAGTACGTCCATTGCTCTGCATCAGGTACGCCGGGGGCATGACGACGGTGGTCGGTACTTGCCTGGTATTCTTCCGGGCTCATCTCCATGACGACGGCCTCCCTGAGGGATTTCGGGAAAAGCGTTATGAGGCTGTTCGCTCGCCATCTGGTGAAGCCCTCCCGGTCCAACCCGTATCATTTCCGGGTGTCAGAATCAAAAATGCGAGCGGCTCCCAGGGGTGTTGGAGAGCCGCTCGCCCAGCCGGCGGTCGGGTCAGGGGTAAAACCCGCCGCCGAAATCCTTATCTATCGTCAACTTTTCGAGATTGTTACTTCGGTGTCCTCCTCGTCAAGTCCGAGAGCTTTGGCAGCCGCTTCGAGATCGGCATCAGCGAAGGTGAGGACAGCCGCATAGCGCCTCGCGGCGGAGATAGCGGCCACGTCCTCGATGTTGATGCCGGCGGCGGCAATATCACCGGTAATGTCGCACAGAGCCGCGATGCGATCGTCACCCTCCACAAGGAAGACCTGTCGCGTTTGCAGGTGAATTCCCTGATCTGCGGCAAGATCGCGGACCTCTTTGACATTCTCGGGAATGGCCATGAGCGCCACCCCCTGGCGCCGCTGACTTGCGATTGCGATCATGTTGCAACCGGAGTCCCGAAGCACGCTGAGGACACGATGCAGGACGCCGACCTCGTCACTGACCTGCATCACCGCTGCGGTCACCTGTCTGATGCTATGACCCATCGCGCCACCTCCTGGCCGAGCGGCGGGTGCAAAGTTGGTGATACCACTATACCCAACGCTCGGATATGTCAATCGTTGTTGAGCACGTGTGCGCTCATTGTGAGGCTGATGTGGCGGAAATTTGACCGAAAGCGCGCGCCTGTACCTGGTCTGGCTACGCGCGCGGGAGCCGCTTTTCGACCGGCGGCATCGGCTCGAACGGCCTGTGCGGCAGCGTCTGATACCAATATGCGGTCGATGAGTAGTCATCCGACCTGTGATTCGCGTGGCCGTGCTCGATGGTCACGCGGATCGACTCCTGGAACACGATCGGATCGGGAATGTGGAAGCGGTAGACCGTCCACTTCCCCTCCCAATCAGTATGACCCCGATTGAACAGAGAAGTTCCATGGTACAGTCCGCGGACGTCCTGCATTCCGTAGGCGTGCGAGAAATAGTCCTCCGATCCGGTTCCGTGCAGCGAGGGGGGCCACTCGTCGCCATCGATGAAGATCATGTCATCGCCCTCGCCCCACCAGCCGCCATCCCAGTTGTGGATTGAGAGGTTGCAGCCGACGTAATGGCCACGCCCCTCAGAGTCGAGGATGAGGTAGTTGTCCTCGCCTCCGGTATTCGGTGTCTGGTTGAGCTTGCGCTCGGCGGCCATCGCGTTCGACGCGCTCCAGCCCTCACAGGGGTTCTCACGCCGCCAGCAGGCGTGGAAGTAGAGGTGATCCTCTATCGGTTCATCCTGCTCTTCGTAGTCAACATAGAAGTACAGCGGCCGTGACTGCTCGCCCTCGTTGACGACCTCGATGCGCGCATTGCTGGAAAACGGCATCGGGAACCAGCAGTTGAACGCTGAGCGCATGCCGCCGGAGGGGTGATGGGTCATGTTCAGCGGCATCGACTCCCACTCGGCAAGCTCCCCATGCCCGACTCCGAAGAAGTCGCCCATCGGGACCTCCACGCTCGGATCGTCCTGACCGTCCCAGTACATGCGCAGCAGGACCTTGCGCGGCCATGCCGGTTCCTCGGAGCCGGACGTCATCCAGATGTGGTTGATACAGCCCGGCCCGTCGATGTCGGCGATCGTCTTCGTGTCGCCGGGCTCGAAGATCCACCGATCCGCATTCGCTCCGGTCTCATCCCAGCTTGAGACGCGCCTGGAGCGGGTGTCGCGAGGCAGGATCAGGCCCCGCAGCGGGTTCGTCAGGCTCGTCATGTTCATCGGTCCGCCTCCCTGCTGAACCGTCATGTGTTGAACATTGGCGCGTCCTCGGGTTCCGGGATGCCGTACATTTCCCTCTTCGTGCGCAGGTAGTAGAGGTAATCGTCGTAGCTGACATCCGGCGGAACGCGGTGATCAACGTGAGGAATGAAGCCGCCCTCATCAACCAGCGGCTTGAGCTTCGCCACTTCCTCGTCTATGGCGTCGCGGCCGGCTGCGAGCGCGCGCTTGTTCACACCGCCCATCATCAGCACCTCGCGTCCCCACTGCTCGCGGATCTCGACCGGGTCCGAGCCGGCCGCGTCCTCTACCGGGAACATGCAGTTGACGCCACCGGCGACCCAGCCAACGATGACATCGGTCACATTCCCGTCAGAGGCCACGTAACATGTGGTCGCGCCCATCTCGTACATCAGGTCCGTGATGCGCGTGTAGCGCGGGGTGAGCCACTCGTGGAACATCTCCGGAGAGATGATGCAGCCCTGCTTGAAGTTCATATCCTCCCAGAACGAGCCGCAATCCACCTCGCAGCCGGCCTCCACCGCAGGCTCGATGACCGCCACCGCCATCTGGCAGAGGTGCTCGATCATCTCCTCGAGAAGCTCCGGGTCGTCGTAGCACATGATGGCGATGCCCTCAAAGCCGATCCAGTTGCGCAGTCGGCCGAAGAGGCTGCCCCCGTGAATCTGCACCGGGACATCGGCGTTTTTCGTCTGCTGCGCGATCTCGTCCCAGTCATCGCGGCAGCGGGCCGGATCGTCAATACGCAGTCGCTCCTTGAAGTCCTCCCACGATTCGCGGTCCTTGATCGGGAACTCCAGGTAGCGGGGGATCGTGTCCTTGCCATCCGTGTACACGATCTTCTTGACGCCGTCTGTGTCCTGGATGATGCGGTGCTCATCGGTCTCCTCAAGGACCCGACCTTCAAAGCGGGGGTGAGGTCCCACGGACGTGGGAACGGTGTGCCTGCGCTCAAAGCCGAAGAACTCATCGGCGATGGCGTTATTGTCGATCTCCTCGGGAAGACCCTCATCGTGCCACCGGTCGAACGTATCCTCCCAGTACCCGAACTCCCGTTCAGGCACGTGATCGACAGGCTCGTAGTTCATGCATGCGACGAAGCGCTCGCGCTGGTTCATGATCAGCTTCCCTCGACTTCCGCAATCTTCCCGCGCAGAAAGTCCACGATGCGCGGCATATTCTCCTCGTTGGCGTACTCGATGATCAGCGGGACATCCCCCAGGGCCATCAGCCGCTCGAAGAAGACCGGCCAGTCCACCTCGCCCTCGCCGGCCGCGGGGAAACTCGGCTGGCCCTCCTCGTCAACCACGCAGTCTTTCGCGTGCGCAAGTACAATATCCTCGCCGAGGACCTCAAATGGCCGCGAGGTCGCGTCATAGCAGAGGATGTTCGCCGGATCGAGGAGGACCTTCAGGTTGTCGCTGCCGACCTCCTCGATCAGCCCCCGCATGGTCCACGAGTTCGGCACAGTCTGCAGGTAGGACGGCTCTACGCAGACGGTGACGCCCGCCTCCTCCGCGAGGGGCATGGCCTCCTGCAGAGCCGCGACGCAGCGCTCAAAGCCACCGACATTCCTGCGGCCCGACTCGGTGACGACGGTGTCGCAGCCGAAACGCGGGGCGGCCTCGACGGCGCCCTTGAGCGCCTCCACCGCCGCCGTCCGGATATCCGGATCCTCAGAGCTGATGTTATTGTACGAGTCCATCACCCACGTGGCGAGGCCCGCGTCTTCGAATGCCGTTCGGATGCGCTCCGAGGCCTCTTCGGGGAAGATCGCGGGGTTCATCGCCGGGTGTCGGGTCTGATAGTCCGGGTAGTCATCGTACCAGGTGGGGACGGCCACGCCCTCGAGTCCGAGGTCGGCGATCATCCGGGCCGCCTGCTCAACCGGGTACTTGCGAGTGTAGTAGATTGCGCGTACACCAAGCTTCAATCTCGGTCACCTCTGGTCTCGTGTTAGTCCGAACGCTGCATTCGCGATGGTGATCGGACCTCCTGAACAGTCCACGGTCCCTCTCTCGCTGCAACGTCGGTCTTCAGCGACAGAGTGCCCCCGGACAGGGGAAGATGCCTCAATTCGCGCCTTTGACCGGCAATATACTGCATGTACACGCGATGGCGCAACCAGTCCGGTCCCGGACCGTTGGGGGAGAACTGCGGCTGCTGCCGCGAGGGACCGCGCAGAAGGGCATCCACCGTTTCGTTCGAGACAAGTCTTTCAACGTCATCGTCTTCGATTTGAACACCCGAATACAGGGGATTATCGATCCAGTAGACTGTTTCCGCCGCCGGAACGAAGATCCCCGCGTGGAGCATCTGCGGGGTGGGCCCGATACCTTCGCTGGGAAGAAGCAACAGCCGCCGACCGCGACAGGCCGCCTGGACATCCGGATTCTCCGCGAGGGCGACAACACCGTCAAGCTGTCGGCGCCCGTCGGGAAGCATGAGATTGGTCGCTCCCTGGAGCAGACCACCGGCCGCAAGGCATAAGCACGCGACAAGAACCGGGAATCGCGCGGAAGGCAGCCGGAATGCGGAGCCGACCAGCAGTATGATCGTCAGCGTACTTGTGGGCATCATCAGCCTGCCGAAGAGCGTGTTGAGCCTGCCTTTGGTGGCGGCGAAGACGAGGGATGCGAAAAGAACCGGGATGCCGACCAGGCAGAATGTGCGGAACCACCGCCACTCGAGCGGTTGTTCTTCGGAATGCCCGGTGAGCATCGAGATGATGATCACGAGTATGGAGACGGCGATGAAGAGCCCACCGAAGAACATGGTCATCGAGCGGGCGTCAGGAGCGACGCTCGGCACAAGCGGCACTCCGCACGTGCCTAAGAGCCACGCAAGGACAGCTTCCTTTATCTGCATCGCGATCGAGGTCTCGCCCGGCGCGTAGTGCTGCGTGGTTCGTCCGGCGAGGAGAATGTTGCGTCCGAGCCAGATCGCAACGACCGTCCAGGAGACGAGCACCGGCACGACGGCCTCGCGCAAGCGATGCCACCTGTCCTCACATGACCAGATCACGGCGAGCGAGGTCAGGCCGGCAACGCCCGCAATAATCGCTCCCGTGTATCGTGTCAGTACTGCTGCCGACCAGAGCAATACGGCGCCTGCGATGAACCCGCGCTTTCGCGTCTGAATGGCTTTCAGGTGCATCACCGCGGCCCATGCCACCAGTGGCATGAAGAGGTGCTCGGAGAGAAGGCGGGGAGCCTCGTAGAGCAGTGGGGCAGAGAGGAGATACAGTCCCGCCACGAGCGGTGCGGCTGTCCTCCGCCCGGTGGCGAGCCAGGTAAGGACGCCAAAGCCTGCCGCTGCGAGGATCTGTCCGGCGATGCCAAGCCAGTGGGCGGCAATAACCATTCGCAGCGGCTCCGACGCGCTCATTCCGGATACAAGAGCGACCGCGACAGGGTAACCCGGGGGCCACCATGGAACACGGGTGATTCGGGGCGGGCTCGCAAGCGAATCAGGGTTGAGTTGAACGAGGTCAATTCCGTAAGTGTGGCTTTCCGCGAGAACTTGCGCCCCCGACAGATAGCCGCAGGCATCCGCCCACAGGACGGGGCCTGCATGGAGGGCGCCGGCGACGAAGACGCCAGCGGCGCCGATAGCGAAGAGCAGGGCGAGCGCCAGCGTCAGGCGACTGCGCGCAGATCGATCGGTCCGCCCGCCCTCTTCGGCCATCGCATTACTCTCCGGAATTGCATGCCTCGGACAGTCGCGCGGAAAGCGCCTCGGCAAGTTGCGGCAGAACGTCCCCCGCGGCCCCGTGCAGGGCAATATCGGCTACCGGGCTCAGCGGCGTTGTCTCGGGGTTGATCTCGACCACATCGCCGCCCGAGCGCATCGCCATGACGGGGAGGGACGCCGCTGGCTGAACTGTCGCGGAGGTGCCGATGGACAGCACGACCCCGGCTTTCCGCGCCCAGCGCTGCGCCTGTGCCATCATGTCCGAAGGAAGCTGCTCGCCGAACCATACCACGTCGGGGCGCAGCAGCGCTCCGCACTCGCAGATCGGCGGCAGGCTTTCGAACTGCTCGGGCAGATCATCCGTGTGGAAGTCGCATTCCGTGCATACCATGCGGTGGCAACTGCCGTGCAGCTCCACGACATTGGTGCTCCCCGCCGCCTGATGCAGCCCGTCGATGTTCTGCGTGACGATCGGCACACTCGCCTCGTCCCCGACCGCAGTCTCGACCCACGCCAGGGCCAGGTGCGCAGGATTGGGCGCCGCCTCTCTGCAAACGTGGCGCAGCTTCTCGTGGAAACGCCACGATTTGGCCGGATCATTCTCGAAGCCCCGCAGTGTCGCCACTTCCTCGGGGTCATTCTGCTGCCAGATGCCGTGATCCCCCCTGAATGTGGGAACACCGCTCTCGCGCGATATCCCCGCTCCGGTGAATGCCATTACCGGCAGGGCTTCGCAGACAGCATCAGCGATCATATCGGCCGCGCGCTCGATCTCCGTCATTACGCGCCCGCCTCATCCGTGAGACGGTCGCGCAGGCCCGCGCAGCCGCGCCAGATCGCCAGCGCGCCGAATACCTTCAAAATATCTCCCGGTATGAATGGCAGCACACCGACGCCGACCGCCTGGCTGACCGACAGACCCTGCATGATGCACAGCCAGGCCGCGCCGCTGACGAGGATCACCGCGCTGCCGCCGGCCATCGCGAGGCCGACGGCGGTCAGGCTTCGGGTTCGGGCGGTGACCATCCCGACGAGTCGCGCCGCAAAGACAAAGCCGATCAGATAGCCACCGGTCAACCCCGTGAGGGCGCCACCGGCGAATGCCGTCAGGCCCGTCGCGCCGAGGGCAAGGAAAAGCCCCTGGCTGAGCGGTCCGGCAACCGGTCCCAGTAGCGCGCCGGCGATCAGGACGGTCATCGTCTGTCCCGTGACGGGGACCGGGGAGAATGGCAGCGGAATACGCAGGTGCGTGGCAAACGCGGTGGCCAGCGCTGCCGCCGCCGTCCCTGCGATTAGAAGAAGGTGACGTCGCGAGAGGGCGGAAATACCCGGATGCGAGCGCGCAGCGTCAGTGCGCAGCATGGCGAACATCCTTCCTGAAAGCGCGCGGCAATGCCGCGGCGCGAGATATTCTGGTCTGAGGCGACAGTATAGGTGCTTCCATTGCCTGCCGCAAGGGCTGCGTGGAAAGCGCAGTGTTTGGCTGGCTTCGCTCAGTACATTGTGCTTCCTTAGCGCGATCGATGCACCGGAGTTTCTTCAGTCTCGGCGAAAGGGGCGGCTGTTATGCCACGCGCTCGATTCATATTCCACGGGACAGTTGATCGACCCTCCTGCCACTGTGCATCGATCTCGCAACGTCCCGGTGGCGGACTGCTTGCAACATGGTACGCCGGCTCCCGGGAAGGGGCGCCCGATGTAGCCATTATGTACGCGGTTCACGATGGTGATCGGTGGAACGAGCCGGATGTGCTCTTCGACCCACCGGCCCAGCCCGGTGGCAACACCGTCGTCTTCCGCCACGGTGATGAACTGTGGCACTTCGTCGATGTGATCCAGAGCGAGGGATGGGACACCGCTGCGCTCTACCTGCTTCGCTCAGACGACGGCGGCGAGACCTGGACGGACGCGCAGATCTTCGACGATGAACCGGGCATGATGGTGCGCCACCGGCCGGTGCAGCTATCTTCGGGCCGCCTGCTCGTGCCCGCGTATGATGAGAAGTCGTGGCAGGGGCTGACTTACCTCACCGATGATGACGGCAACACCTGGGAGCGCTCTGGATGGATGGCCGCCTCCGCGGGGTGCATCCAGCCGGCGGTCATTGAGCGCGATGACGGGACGCTCCATGCACTGCTGCGCTCTGACGGAACGGTCTCCCACGCCTGGGAGTGCGATTCGAGCGATGGGGGAGAGACGTGGTCGGCCTGTGAGCCGTCGGAACTGCCCAATCCGAACTCCGGGGCCGATATGATCCGACTGCGCAGTGGTGAGACGATCGCGTGCTTCAATGACTCCCCCAACCGTCGGACGCCCCTGACGCTGGCTCTGTCAGAGGATGAGGGCCGCACCTGGGTCGCGAGGCGCGACGTTGAGAACGAACCGGGCGAGTACTCCTACCCGACGCTGATGGAAGGCGATGACGGAAGCGTCCACCTGGTGTACACCTGGCGCCGCGAGCGTATCCGATGGATGAACTTCGAGCCGGGATGGATTAGCGGGCAGTAGGGAAGCCGTCGTGGCGGAAGACCATGGCCGGCGGCCCATGGGGTCCGTGCGTGGTAGACTGACCTGATTCGGCGGGATGCCGTGCGGCGTTACTTGCCCCTTGCCACCTGCCGTAACCGCCGTGTATACTACCTCCCAGATTTGGCGCACTGTGGCGGCAGTGTTCGCACCCGAGGGGCAGGCATGATCGCGGCACAGGCCGATGGCGCTCGAGGATGGCTGCTGGAACTTCTCCAGGTCGCGCTGGCGGGGGCGGCCGTGTGGGTTGGGCTCTCAGCGGTAGATCTCGCATTCTACCAGCGACTCAGTGACGACCATCAGGCGCCCCGCGCCGCCCCGCTGGCCTGCGTAATCTCCGCGCCGCTTACCGAGCGGGTACAGGCGGGCCGCATCGAAAAGGCAACCCCGGAGCCTGTTGCGGTCGAGATCCCGGAGGGCGCTGGAGAGCTTGCTTCGGCCCTGATACGCGCAAGAGCGGAGCTTCGCGGCGTCACCTCCGGCGCGCGCGTGGACGACGTGCTTTTCGCCGACATCGAAGGAATCACGGAACTCATCGGCGGAGAATTGCGTCAGTCTTCACCACAGGGCCCGGCGCGGCTGATCTGCGCGGACGGGATCATCAAGCTCCTGCCCTTCAGCCGAACTGTCCAACGCAACTTTCAGCCCACCGATCTCCCGCATCCGACCCGTATCATCGATCGCCGACTTCACGTTCCCGTGCGCGGGCTTGACGGTGTCCTGCCCGTCCGTGTCACATGGGATGACGAGTCGCAGATGGCAACACTGGCTTGCGGCGAGCGTCGCATGAAGGTGGCGGTCCCCGCGGAGCTGTTTGAGATCACCATTGACCGGTCGGATCGCACGCTTGAAGTCTGCTACGCTGGTGAGCGCCTCGTGAAGTGGCGCTGCTGCACCGGCAAGGGCAACAACAGCCCGGTCGGCGAGTGGCGTATACAGAACAAGGCCCGGTGGGCGCCGTGGATCACCTACGAGGGCGACTACATCCCCGGCGGGAGCCCCCGCAATCCGCTTGGAGCGAGGTGGCTCGGGACGACGGCGCGGGGCTGGGAGACAGGACGGACTATCGGCATCCATGGGACAAACCAGCCGTCATCAATCGGGCGGCGCATTTCCGGAGGCTGCATCCGGCTGACGAACGCGCACTCGATCGAGATGTATAATGTGATCCCGGTCGGGGCGAGAGTGATTATTCAGGAGTAGCGACGAGCAACGAGCGACGAGTAGCGAAAAACGGCGGACGTCGGCGGGCAGGATGCCCGCCCCACATGAGGACAAGAAGCCCCAAACCCGCCATG
>CAZAHB010000090.1:0-20833 GCA_964484945.1 uncultured Armatimonadia bacterium
GGATCGTCGGCATCAGGTCCGGCGGCTGGGGGGAGCACTCGCGCCGCTCCCCGCGCGGGCCGCCGGGCATGCGGATCATCAGCGGAATGCGCGCGACCTCCGAATACAGCGGCATGTCGCAGTACCCGCCCTCCCATATGAAGGACTTCCCCGTCCAGCCATGCTCCCCGTGGAAGAATCCGTGGTCGGTGGTGTAGATGATGGCGGTATCGTCCGCGAGGCCCAGTTCCTCCACGCGGTCGAGGAGCCTGCCCACCTGCGCGTCCACCAGCGTGACCTCGGCCGCGTAGAGCGCGCGCATGTGCTCAAGCTCGCGCTTGGACATGTAGTCGCACTTCCCGTAGACCGGGTAGCTCACGCGCTCGCCCTCGTAGCCGGGATCGTAGCGGTCGATATACTCCTGCGGCGCATCCCACGGCTCATGCGGGTCGAAGGTGTCCACGTAGAGGAAGAAGTCGCGGTCGGCATTCTCTTCGAGCCAGTCGCCCGCCGCGCGCATCGTCTGCGCGCAGAACGTATCCTCCTCGCCCCTGCGGTGCCAGGTGTTGCGCAGGTGTTGCTTGACGACCTCGGGGTTGCGCAGCTTGCTCGGCGAGGCGGGAAGCTCCGGGTCCTCCGGCGCGGTCCGCCAGCGATCGCTCTCCTGCCCGCGGATCCACTCCCAGCCGGAGAAGCCGCGGTCGAAGTTGTATGCGTTCGCGATATGGTGCGGGGTGTCTGCGACCATCATCGTGACGTAGCCCGCCTCGCCGAGGACCTCGGAGATGACGGTGGCGTCCTGCGGCAGCGGCTGCCATCCGGCCTCGGTGAAGGTGAAGCGCCCGGTCATGATGTCCATGCGATTGGGCACGGTCGGGAAGCTCGCGGCGTATGCGTTCTCGAACACGCAGGACTGCCGTGCGAGGCGGTCGAGGTTGGGCGTCTGCACGCGCTCGCAGCCGTAGAGGCCGAGGTGGTCGCGGCGCATGGTGTCGGAGATGATGAGGATAACGTTCATCGGAAGCAGCCTCCCAGCCGGGAATGCAGATGTTGGCGCGGCATTTCGACGGGTGGGGGAGAGGGGCCTTCTCGCGGCGGCAACGGCAACGACATACAGGATGAACAGGATGGACAGGATAGACGACGTGCTGTTGCCGTTATCCTCCCCATCCTGTGCATTCTGTAAAATGCCGTTGCTGTTCGCACTGCGTCCTCACTCCCATAGCTCCTCGACCGGCTTCCCCCTCAACCGATCCGCCACGCGCTGCAGGAACATCATCTTCCCCCGCTCGAAGTTCATCGCCTCGTGCAGGTCGATGACGTCGTAGCCATGTTCGAGGACGACCCGCGCTTTCGCCGCCATTTGATGGTCCAGCGCCTGGTGTGAGCCCGGCAGCCACTCGCCGAAGAGATACATATCGACGCCGTGCTCCCGGCAGAGAGGACGGTACTGGTCGGCGCCGAAGCCGTAGAGGTTCTCGTCTTCCGGCACACCCGGCTTTGCCTTCCAGTACGGGTGCTCCCCGCCGGCCCTGATTGATTCGTAGTCACCAACGATGATCGCATCCGCAATGCCCTCACTCAGCAGCGGTCGCCACAGGTTCCGATACCGCGTGACGACGTTGTCGCCGAAGTACGGGTCCGCCGCCAGATGCACGTACTCCCCGATCTGCAGGCCCATCCACAGTTCGGCGTCACGCTCGTGGCAGACCTCGGCGAGGTCGCGATAGAGTGTGTTCACCGCCTCACCCTTCACCTCGTGCCAGACTTCCCGGTCGAACTGCTCGGACTCGCGTATGTCCACGCCGAGCCGCTCGCGACACTCTTCCACGATGGGCCGCCCGAAGCCGTAGAAGTCGTCCTCGCCGACGTTGGGCATATGCCGACAGTGGGCGCTGGTGGACAGGTGGATGCCGTCGGCTCCCAGCGCGAGCAACTCTTCCGCCTGCTGCACGCGGAACTGCCGCGCCTCGGGCCATGCGTATTGCGTCAGGCCCCGGAAGTGCGTCTTGCCATCGCGCGCGGTCCACTGGCAGTGCGGGTTCTCGTCGAGGAATTTTGAGTGGAAGCCGGGATAGTAGTCATCGTAGATATCGATCCACATGACGACCTTCATCCCGCGCTCGTGCCCGGCGCGGATGAAAACCTCCGGCGGGTTGCAGTCGTCCAGCAGCGCCCGGTAGCGTGCCAGCCAGGACTTGTTCCGCTTCGCGAGACGCTCGATCTCCTCGTCCGAGCCCCAGTAGTTCGCGCGGAAGTCCTCCTCGTCGAACTCCAGCGGGTAGCCGAAGTCGGTGTGGTAGGGCAGAAGCCCGAGGAAGCCCATGCGCACCAGAAGCGTCTCGCAGCCATGTCGGTGCAGGTCATCGACGAGGTCGACGATGTCCTGCTCGGTCATCGGGTCCTGGCGAATGATGACCTCATCGTTCAGGTCGATGTCCACGATTACTTCGGGTTGGTCCTGTGTCATCGCGGTCCCTCCATCCTGCGCCCGGGCGCAGATCGCGGCTGCGATAAGCGCAATTGCGGCAGTTGAGCGGATCATCCGCATTCCTCGCATATGCACGAACCTGAGTTCTCGGCATAATATTTCGACAGGAGGCAACGGGGGCCTTCTGCCTTTGTTGGCAGCCGTTTGGGTTGTCGCGCCCGAGCCGGGGCGGGGGGCATTTTGGGAGTCGTATCAGCTGGCGGACCCTCCCGGAACCACCGAGGCCGCCGGCGGGGCTGACGGCGGCATCGGAGGGTTGCGTCGAGGAGGCTACGCAGCTATTCCTTCTCGATGCTCATGAGGCAGTCGCCGCTGGTCGAGCACAGTTGCTCTGTGTTGAGGAACTTCACGTGCCCGTCCACGAAGGCGTAGTTCGCTCCGTCATTATGTCGCTTCGACCATGCGGTGTCGGGATTCCAGCCGTGGGTGTCCGCTTCCGGGCCGGTCTCATGTGTGCCATCGCTCTCGAGCAGGAAGATGACGCTGGCCGCATCATCAATCTGTGCGAGGGACTTGCCGAAGGGCGGCTCCACAGCGGCCGTCCCGCCCCAGTGGCAGACGTTGATCGCGTAGCCGGCGTCGTTCCCGTAATCCCCGGGGCCGCCGTCGAAGATGCCGGCGCCCGTCATGCGGTTGCTGGGGCAGAAGAACAGCTGGGTATTCTTCACGTACGGGACGATCATCGCGCGCCACGTCCCATCCCCGGCTCCCTCATCGCCGGATTTGTTGTAGTCGAGGTCCTCGTAGGGCAGCAGCTCGTCGT
This sequence comes from uncultured Armatimonadia bacterium, assembly GCA_964484945.1. Lineage (GTDB taxonomy): Bacteria > Armatimonadota > Zipacnadia > Zipacnadales > UBA5352 > UBA5352. The sequence continues at coordinate 3,234 of CAZAHB010000090.1, forward strand.
AGTCCTGCGTGTACATCGTGACGCCCAGTTGGAGCTGTTTGAGATTGCTCGAGCAGTTCGCCTGGCGTGCCTTCTCCCGCGCTCGCGAGAACACGGGGAACAGGATCGCTGCCAGGATCGCGATGATTGCGATCACTACCAGCAGCTCGATAAGGGTGAAACCCATCTCTCGTCGCCGCATGTTTTCCACTTCCTTCATTCTGGAAATTAACCATCATTGATAAGAGTATTATACTTCGCTGGTCTGGTAACATCCTCCATCTAAACAATTAAGATTCGGTGAATGCGGAACGCCTCTGTCGGTCACCACTGCTGATGTCGGCATGTCGGCAGGTCCAGGCTGACAGGTGACGAAAACCACCAACGAATCGAGACACAGGCAGGAGGATCAGTGTCATGGCAACAGACGACGACAAAGCCGATGTACTTGAAAAGCTGCGGGAGACGAGACGGGAAGCAGAAGAGGAGCGCTTCGCAGCCGACCGGCACCGTCCCCGGTATCACTTCCTTCCACCGGCCAACTGGATGAACGATCCGAATGGGCCGATATGGTTCGACGGCCGCTACCACCTGTTCTACCAGTACAACCCGAATGAGGCGAAGTGGGGGGATATCCACTGGGGCCATGCGGTCAGCGCAGACCTGGTCCACTGGGAGGACTGGCCCGTCGCGCTGGCGCCGGAGACCGAGGGCATCGATACCTCCGGATGCTACACCGGCTGCGCATTCGTCCGGGAGGACGGCACCCCCGTGCTCGCGTACACCGGCGTCCCGACCCGCGAGGGCAGGGAGGGCGTTCGCTCCGACAATCAGTCGCTGGCCGTCAGCCATGATGGCATGTTTACATGGGAGAAGATCGAGCAGAATCCGGTGATCGCCGGTCCGCCCGAGGGCCTCGACGTGGTTGGATTCCGCGACCCGTGCGTGTGGCGCGAGCGCGGCAGGTGGTATATGCTTGTCGGCTCCGGCATCGAGGGTGTCGGCGATGCAGGAACCGCGCTCCTGTATCGTTCCAATGATCTGATCGACTGGGAGTACGCGGGCCAGTTGGTCGGCGGCGAAGCGCGGTCGAAGTTGGATGAGCGCGGCGGGATGTGGGAGTGTCCGGACTTCTTCCCGCTGGGTGGCCGCCGGGTGTTGCTGGTCTCGGCACTCGGCAGACAGAGATATCTCTCCGGCGGATGGACGAGCGAGGAGTTCACACCCGGTGCGGAGGGGTGGGTGGACCATGGCCGAAGCTTCTACGCCGGCAAGAGCTTCGAAGGGCCACACGGACGGCGCATCCTCTGGGGCTGGCTCCGCGAATCGCGCGAGCAGCAGGCACAGCTTGCAGCCGGATGGTCCGGCGTGATGTCCCTCCCGCGCGTGCTGAAGACGCGCTCGGGCGGCTTCCTGCACTACGAACCGGCCGAAGAGCTTGAGCGACTGCGCGGGGAGCACGCCGGCCACGCGGACACGAACCTGCGCGCCGGTGAGGACCGGACGCTGAAGATGGAGGGGGACTGCCTGGAGCTATCGCTTGAGGCGTCACACGCTCCGGGTTCGCGCCTGACGGTGTCAGTGCTTCGCTCACCTGCGGGTGAGGAGAGCACCGACGTCTACTATGACGGCCGCAATGAGCGCGTGGGCATCGACACCATCGGATCGAGTCTCGACCGCGCAGTCGAGACGCGCGACAGCTCTGGCCCGCTGACCCTCAAGCCCGATGAGCCCCTGCGGCTGCGGATCTTCGTGGACCGCTCGGTTGTGGAGGTCTTCGCGAACGGGCGGGCATGTGTCACCGAGCGCGTATATCCCACCCGGCCCGACAGCACGACGGTGCGGCTTGGTGTCCAGGGAGGCCGAGCCACGGTGCGGCGCCTCGACATCTGGCGGATGCGGGACATCTGGCGCTCGGCCATGGCGTCGTTCCCATCAGACCATGCCGATCATGGAGGCGGCTGAGATGATGTTGAGACCACTTGCAGTTGCGGCGATCTGTGCGCTTGTGTGGTGTGCGGGCATGTCGGGCGCGGCCGCCGCCGAGGAACGCGGGCCGGTCGATGTCACCGACTTCGCCGACCACGTGCTGAACCCCAGGACCGATCAGGAGGACTGGCAGCCGGCCTTTCAGGAGGCGATCAAGCTCACCGAAGATGGGGTCCGGCCGCTGTATGTGCCGGCGGGCGAGTATCCGATCCGGAAGGCGATCGTGATCCGCCCGCATAAGAAGCCGGGCGGCGGCTGGTACAAGGGGATACGCGTATTCGGTGACGGGATGCAGCAGTCGGTCATCCGCCAGATGGTGGATACCGAGAACTGCATCGACTGGACCGGCGAGACCTACGCGAATGGCGCCTCCCATGGGCAGCTTGACCACATCTGGCTGACCGGCGGCGATATCACGCTGAACCTCAAGTGGCACAACTCCTTCAAGATGGACACCTGCCGCATCGGCGGCGCGAAGCGGTTCGGGATCTACACCGAGGGCTGGTCGAGCCGGTTCAAGAACTCGCTCATCCGCTGGTGTGGTGAGGCGGGGCTGAAGGGCTACGCGCATTTCAACAACGCGGTCATCCGCGACTGCTACTTCGGACGGGTGCGCGTCGGGGCGCTGATCCACGGAGGCCACGGCTCGCGCATCGAGGGCTGCGGCTTCGAGCATTGCGCGCAGTCGGCGGTCATCCTGCGCAACGCCAAGGGCTTTACCGTGAGCAACTCATACTTCGAGGGCAACAGCTACACCGACTCGAAGCATTTCCCCACAGAGGCGCCGTGCAGCACCCTGCAGGCCCACTTCCACTGCTGGAACCTCTCGATCCACGACAACATCTTCCGCTTCCAGAAGGACGATGAGGGCGCCGCGATCTCACTGGCGGACATCCGCGGCGGGCACGTGTACGATAACCTCTTCTGGACGAACAGTCCGGTTAACAACGCGATCATGCTCCGCGAGGGCAGTGCGGATATCGGCCCGGACAACTGGGAGCATCAGACCCGCGACCTGATCGTCGAGCACAACCAGGCGCGGGGCTTCACCCACCTGCTTGCCGAGGAGCGTCCGGGGCTGATCGAGGAGGCCGTGGCCAACGGATCGCGCTTCGACTGGAATCTCGATGACACCGCGCCGCTGGAGGAGGACGAGTAGCGCTCAAAGCGCGATCTTGCGCCACTCGCAGCGGCAGGGCTGGCCGCAGTAGTGCACCTCGCGGGCGGTCACATCGAATATCACCGAGTACTGCGTGTCGCCGAATCGCTCGCCACCGTGCCGGCATGGCGCGGAGACCGGGTGGTCGTCCACGGTCTCGTGATCGCTGAGGATGCGCTTCATCTGCGCCACCGCATCGCCCGGCCGCTCCAGCGCCTCGGCCGCAAGCTCGCGCAGGCGGAGCCAGCGGTTCCGCTCGGCAGCCGCGGCCAGGGGGGCGCGCTGCCCGAAGTCGGGGCCAGCGAAGAACTGGCGATGCCCGGTGGCAACGGCGAACTCCCCCTCCGGTCGCTCGACGGCGACGGCGCCGCCGCCCTGCTCGGTACGGGCCATGACCCCCTCGGCATCCACCCACACGTTGTTTGTTCCCTTGCCCGCGACGAGACCCTCGCTCAACATTGATACTACGTCAAGGACCGTGCTGTAGCCGTAGAAGTACTGCCAGCGCATGAGAGTGGTGGGCAGGCCGTCGCCCTCGAGGAGCGGATCATCCGGCGGCCCGGATGCGCCGGCGTTCGTGAGGCCATGTACGTTCATGCCGAACATGCACTCGAGGATATGCGGCGGGCAGAAGCGGGCGTATGCGCCCTCAGGCCCGCGGCCGATCTCCAGCACGTTCTCGCCGCGCGGGATGGGCCCGGTGTCGAGGTTCTGGCCGACGATGATGCTCTCGTCGGTGTGCAGGATGACGCCCGAGCACCCGTCGGGCGCGCGTGACTTGGCTATAGCGACGGCCACGCGGTGATCGAGCAGCCGCTCCAGGTCCACGCCCGCGGCGTCGCAGCAGGCCTGCTCACGCTCGATCGGCGGGGCCATGGCGCGGAAATGGTCCAGCATCCGGTCGGCGATCGCGCGCCTGTGCTCGTTGCAGATCACGCGCCCGACCAGGTCGCCCGCGAGCATACGCTGCAGCGGCTCCGCCACCGCCTCACCGAACTGGCGGGCGCGTTCGAGGGCAGTGCCTTCGGTCTCGATTATCAGGAGGTCGTCGGTGGTCATGATTTCATTCTCAACTCACTCGAACGGCGATGGGCAGGATGCCGGTCCTGCGAAATGTTGTTGGACACGATGTCCTCTGCAAGTGGCCGATGCCCCGGTGTCGGTTCTGTACTGCCGCCCGCCCTACTGCCACCCTTCCTCGTACCCCGTCTCGTAGATCGCCACCACGTTCTCCATCGGCGTCACAGGCTGGATGTTGTGGCAGGGGCCGAGGATGTAGCCGCCGCCCTCGCCGAGGATGCGGAAGTTGTCGCGCACCTCCTGCCGCACGTCCGCCACCGTCCCGAAGGGCACCGTCTGCTGGTTGTCCATCGCCCCGTGGAAGCCGATCTGGTCGCCGAAGTCGCGCTTGAGGCCCTCGCGGTCCATGCCCTCGCAGCGCCACTGGACCGGGTCGAGCACATCGATCCCGGCCTCGATCATCTGTGGCACGTTGTCGCGCACCGCGCCGTCGGAGTGGTGGAAGGCGAAGACGCCGTAGTCGTGCGCGAGGTCGCACATGCGCTTGATGTGCGGGTAGTGGAACTCGCGGATCATCGCCGGGGACATCAGCAGGCCCTCCTGGGTGCCGAAGTCCTCGGCGACCCAGGTCCAGATGACGCGCCCACCCGCGGCGTCGAAGATCCGCTCGCTCTGGGCGTATGCAAGATCTGCCAACTTTTGCATGCAATACTTGAGTATCTCTGGATTCTCGAAGTGGTCCGCGTAGCCCTGTTCGACCCCGCGAAGGTTCTTGTAGGTGGCGAACTCCTCGTAATGGCCGCCCTGGATGACCCACTCCTCCTTCCCCTCAAGCTGCTCGGGGATGTGGTCGTAGGTCCACCAGTCCGGCTCCGGCCACATGTAGTTCTCCTCGATCTCCTCGACGGAATCGAAGTCCGCGAGTGGGTTGTATACCGCCTCGCGGTAGACCCCGCTGCCGTAATCGACCATCTCCCAGCCGACGCCGAACGCGTCCTCCATCTGGTCGTGATCGGGGCCGACGTAGCGCCCGCCCAGTCCCATGACGGGCGAGATGTGCAGGCGCTCACGCACCTCGGCCATGCTTTCGGCGCCCATGTATTCGACAAGCTGACGGTTGACCTCGGGAGTCGCCCGATAGTCGAGCGGGAAGCGGTCGAACGGTTCCCGGTTGAGCACGGCGAGCCAGCGTTCGCGTGGTGTCATCTCATCGCGCATTGTGGTCACCTCAATCACAAATCGTACCTCAAGAACCGATGTTCGCAGGGGGAGCCCATTGCCGCCCACATCTCTTGTGCGGCCACGTCGCCCACGAATGACAGCAGCGTGATCGAGGGCTTCGCGCCCTCGCTGTGCACGCACACGCCGGTGTCCTGCCCGGGGAAGTGTGCGCGCTGAGCCTCGTGCAGATCCTCCCGCGACAGCGGCCTGTCCTTTTCGCTCAGCACCTCCCACGCGCGGTGGCAGCGCGGGTCCTTCTCCGCACGGACCTCCATCGAGTAGCCGTTGAACTCGGGCGCGTGGTAGGAGTTCGAGTGCGTGATGTAGTCATCCTCGGGCCGCAGGACCGCGATGTGCTCGGGCATCGTCTCCACGCAGCAGATGTCGCCGTCGATGTCCCCGATGGTGTAGTTCAGGCAGGCCATGCGCTTCGTGCGGTCGAGCATCTCCCGCGCCGCCTCGGTGCTGTCCTGCTGGAGGATAATCCGTGCCATGAAGCTGTAGGGGATGCCCGCCCCGGCCCACGCCTCACCGCCCGCAGAATACTCCGGCGCTGCGCGATAGGGGAGGTAGTTGGCCGAGACCGAGATGCGCTCGGACAGGCCCGGTCGCCCGATGCTGCCGGCCATCGCGAATGCGAGGAAGCGCGGGCCGTCGTCCGGCCTGCCATGGAGCAGCACCATGTAGGGCTGCCACTTGACCCACCAGCCCATATTCCACGCCACCAGGCTCGAGCCCTCGCGCTCGGCGGCGATGGTGGTGCATTCGTCGGTGACCGTGTTCACGGCCTTCTGCTTCATGCAGCCCTGCCACGCGTTCATCTCCTGCGAGCAGCTCAGGCGGAAGACGTCCTCGAAGGGAAGCTCCGCGCCTTCAGCAATGCCGCGAACCTCCTCGACCAGTTCGGGCGCCTCTTTCTCGACGTGCGGGAGCGCGCCCATGGCGATATCGCGGGCCTCCTCCAGGTACTCTTCGGGCACGAGCATGCGGTCGAAGTTCGCGGCGAGATCGTGGATCAACTCGCGGCACTGGCGACCGTACTGCACGCCCATCTCGTGGCGCGAGCCGGACATTTCGACGACGGTGAAGCGCGTAGATTTGCGCATTGTGTGGTGCCTCCGTATAACGTCTGCACGGAACGGAACTGCCATACGGCGGACGGCAACGGCACAGGCTGGCGCGGGGGCCAGCCTCTCCAACGGCAGGGCTACCGACAGTTGTCAAGCTGCCACTGGTAGATCGACTCGACCGGTGGCGTGGGGCGCGCCGGGAGGGCCTCAGCCTCCGGCAAAGCGTGCGCTTCGTTGCCGCGCATAACGTCCGGTTCGCCCATCCCCTTGATGAACTCCCCGCTGCCACCGTAGAGCACGTTTTCGATGATCTCCACGCCGATGCAGTCCGGTGTGCGCAGGCGGACCATCGGTGATTTGTCGTCGCGCAGGACGAAGACGTTGCCGCGGATGATGTGGTCGAAGCTGGCGTCCTTGGCGTCCACGCCCTCGCCGGCGTCCGCCACGAACCGGTTGTAGACGATCAGCCAGTTCTCGTTCATCCCGCCCATCCAGACCGAATCGCGCTCTGAGTAGACGTCGCAGTTGTAGACCACATTGCGCGGGCCGTTGGGACCGTGCGCGGTGTCCTCCGGCGGTGAGGCCCACATGCCGAATCCGTAGCTGCCGTGACCCCGCATCGAGGTGACCACGCAGTTCTCGAAGAGATTCTCGTTGGTCCACCCCGCGTGCCACTGGGCATCACTTTCATGGAAGATACTGTCGCGGATCACGTTCCCCGATGCCGCCCACTGATAGAGCGGGCCGTGGCGGAGCTTGAAGGTCTCCACATCCTCCATGAGGCAGTCCCAGGAGCTTTGCCATCCGGCGTAGGCCGTCCCGCCACCACCCTTGAACCACGCGTCATCGAAGACGCAGTCGCGGATCTCGCAGAACTTGGCGTAGCCACCGTAGACGGGATTGCGCCCGCACATACGCACCGTGACGCCGCGCGCCCAGCAGTTCCAGGCGCGGTGGAATTCGCTTGTGGTGATCCACAGGTTCTCGGTCTGCTCGATATACAGGTCCTCCAGGCCGCAGCGGCGGATAGGCTCGAAAAGCTGCACGCAGGAGCCGTCGATGACCGGGAACTCGATGCGCAGCGGCTGATCGAAGGTGATCGTGTTGCCCTCGACCGCCGTGATCTCGAGCATGTTGCGACGATACGAGCCCCATTTGCAGGCGTTCCACGTAAGCTCTTTCCACCGATCCGTGGCCGGCCCATCGATGACCACCACGTCGCCTGGCTGCAGATCGCCCGCGTCCTCGAGCACCACCTGTGTGGCGCCGCGCTCGCCGTCCTCAGCCAGCGGCTGCTTCGGGCCGGCCCGGCCGCGCCCCACGAAGCCGATGGCGAAGCGCGAGTTGGGCACCTGCGGGTCATCGGTGAAGTCATGGTCGATAGTGATCGGGATCTCCAGCTCGCGGGTGGAGCCGTCGGCGTACTCGGCATGGCCGCGAAGCGTCGCCTCGCCGTCCTCAACCGCATCCATGACGCGGCCGGCGTTGCGCGCGAATGAGAACGAGTTGCCGGAGTGCTTGCTGCGGTTCCACGCGCCGAGCAGTTCGTCGCCCACGTGCATGGTCATGCGCTGCAGGCCGGTGGGCAGGGCATGAAGCTCAACGCGTGTGTCCGGACCGACGGTCGCGCCGGGTTCGGGCGTGAAGAAGCGGATCCCGTCATCGCCGAGGCCATAGCGGAAGATCACTTTCGTGCGATCGGCGCCCAGGCCGCGGATGACCACGCCGTCGTGGCGGACGGTCACGGGCATGTCGAGGTGCCAGGTGCCCTCGCCGAGCAGCACCGCGCCACCGCCCTGCTCGCCGACCGAGCGGCAGGCCGCGTCCAGCGCCTCAGAGTCGTCGGCGCCATCATCGGGCGCGCCGCCGAAGTCCTCGATGCGCGCGGCGACCTCGACGTCCGGGATGCCGCCCTGCACGCCCGCGCGGGTCCAGTCCGGGTAGACCAGCCCATCCGGCCCGACGATGTCCGCGGGCGTCAGTGCCTCGGGATTCTCCTCAGGATCGATCTTGTAGCTGCCCTCCCACGGCGGCTTCATGGCGCTGATGTCTCCCTGGACGATCTGCAGGTCATCGAGATACGCGGTGACGACCGCGTGCGAGTAGCTGTGGAAGTAGAGCCGCAGCGCGACCGCATCCTGGGGCGCGAATGTGCGCAGGTTGAAGTCGAGCCACTTCTGCTCGGTGCCTCCAAGCCCGCGCAGGTGGCGATCCTGGTTGAGCACCTCGCCATCCGCGTCCAGGAAGTCGTGGTAGACGCCGAGGCCGCTGCCCGTGACGGGAAAGTATTTCCCGCGAACGTAGTATATTCCCGGGGCATCGATCGGAACCGGCGTGGCGTAGATACGCGCGCTCTCCTCGTTGGATGGGTCCGCAATTTTCAGGGATTGCTCTCCACTCGCGGCCTGCTCGTCGGAGATGGAGATCCACTCCTCGTGAGAGGAGATCCTCCATTCCGCAAGCCCGTCTTCGAATCCGGAGTTCGGGAGCGGGAGTGCGGTTTCTTCCGCGCTGCATGTGGCGGCGGTCATCAGTGCGATGAGGACAATCAGCGCCCGTTTGGTCATGACAGGGCCTCCTGGAAGCGCGGATTCATCTTCCACGCGGGGAGGTTTCGCAATTGGTGGGGCTGCCTCCTTCTTCGCACTCTCTATCGAATCAGCCTGCGGGATTGTGGAGACGTGGAGGGAAACCGGTCCCCTCAGGTGAAGCGGGCACCCGAGAGGAGATACTGTGCATGACCGGACGCGAGGTTGCGCTGGCGACGCTCCACCGGGAGGATGTGCCGCTCCCGTGCGTCACAAGCTGCTGGGTTACACACTCGGCATACATCAGCCGCGTCATCGGCCGGGACTACTGGCAGGACCCGGAGGGCGGGTTCTGCGAGTTCGTGCGGCGGACCGGCGCGAACTTCGTCCCCCAGTGGTACTTCCCGCGCGAGAAGCAGCGTATGCTGGAGATCGGCCAGATCATGCACGAGACGCGCCGCCATGAGGCCGCCGGCTTCCTCTCCCCCGAGGACGTCCGCGATTGGGTCGAGGAGCTTCCCGAAGACGAGGCGATCGAGCGCGATTTCGATCTCGAGCAGGCCACCCGCGACTACGCGCAGACCATCATCACGCACTCGGAGATGATGGGGCCTCAGGTGCTGGTGATCGACGGCTTCGGCCAGGCGGATTTCATGGGTGCCTACACGCGCTTTGGCTACGAGAATTACCTCGCGGCGGCCGGTCTCTATCCGGAACACATCCGGCGCTACTACCACCACTCCGCAGTCGGCGGGCGGCTGCGCAACCACGCGATCGTGGAGGCCATCGAGCGCCACGACCTCGCGCCCTTCGTCTACGGAGGCCAGGACATCTGCGGGTCGGGCGGGCCGCTGATGTCCCCGGCGATGCTGCGCGATCTGTACTTCCCGGAACTGAAGTGGGCGATGGAGCCGCTGATCGATGCCGGCATCGGCGTCATCTGGCATTGTGACGGGGACATCCGGCCGATCCTGCCCGATCTGCTGAACCTCGGGATCATGGGCCTGCAGGGCTTCGAGGAGGAGCACGGTCCCCGCTGGGAGGAGATGTGCGCGCTGACCGACCGGCAGGGCGAGCCGCTGAGCGTCTGGGGCTGCGTGTCGGTCACGAGCACCCTCCCGCACGGGACGCCGGAGGACGTGCGCGCGGCGGTGGAACGGTCGTGCGAGGTGGCGGGGCCGGGCAGAGGCCACGTGCTCTCCTCGACCAGCAGCATCCTGCCCGAGACCCCGATGGCGAACATTGACGCGCTCTTCGACCACGCACACCAGTTCGGGCAGGAGTTTCTGGGCGGGTGAGTACGCCCGCGGGCCGGCAGGTCCATCCTTCCCCCCCGGCGAACTGTGCTTCCACACGCAACCCACCGGAGACATGTCCGGAGGTGCCGACCATGGACTCGCTCCCCGTCGTGCTCCAGCAGACTGCAGCACGGGTACCGCAGCGCCCCGCGATTTTTTTCGCCGGTGACACCCTCAGCTACGCCGAACTGTCCGTGACCGTCGAGCGCGTGGCCGCCGGCCTCGCGGACCTCGGCGTTGAGGAGGGCGACCGCGTGGCGCTGCTGCTGCCGAACTGCCCGCAGTTCGTCTACGCCTACCTCGCCGCGGCGCGCCTCGGCGCGATGGCCGTGCCGATGAACCCGATCCTCGCGCCCGAGGAAGTCGCGTATGTGCTCGGCGACTCCGGCGCGAAGGTCGTAGTGGGCGTGGAGAAGACCGCGGAGCTTGTGCTGGGCATGGCGCAGCGTTGCGAGTGCGTCGAGCACGCCGTCATCGCGGCCGAAGACGTCCCTGAGGGCGCCATCGATTTCCGCGCGCTCGTGGCGGAGGACACGTCGGGCCTCCCCGCGCCGCCCGATGCCGAGCAGGTGGCGTGCCTGCAGTACACCTCCGGCACCACCGGCCGGCCCAAAGGCGCGATGCTCACCCACGCGAACCTGCTGTCGAACGCCCGCGCCTCGGTGGAGGCCATTCATATGAACGAGGATGACGTCTTCCTGGCGGTGTTGCCGCTCTTTCACGTCTTCGGCGCGACGGTCACGATGATCATCCCGATCACGATGGGGGCGGCCGCTGCCCACCTGCCGCGCTTTGAGCCGATCCCGGTGCTGGAGACGATCGATCGGACCGGAGTGACGATTTTCTGCGGCGTCCCGTCGATGTTCGCGGTGCTGTCGGCGCTGAAGACCGAGCGCAGCCCGGACCTGTCCACACTGCGGCTGTGCATCTCCGGCGGGGCGGCCCTCCCGCGCGACCTCACGCCGATCATCGAGGAGCGCTACGAGACCACGCTGCTTGAGGGTTACGGGCCCACGGAGGCCTCGCCTGTGGTCAGCGTGAACCGGACGCGCGAGAGTCGCAAGATCGGCTCGGTCGGCCCGCCGCTCCCGGGCGTGGAGGTGGAGATCCGCGACGAAGACGGGCAGCGCGTGAAGGTGGGGGAGATCGGCGAGATCTGCGCGAAGGGCCCGAACATCATGCGCGGGTACTGGCAGGATGAGGAGAAGACCGCGAACGCGATCCGGGATGGGTGGCTGTACACAGGCGATCTGGGCCACGTGGACGAGGACGGGTACATCTACATCGTGGATCGCAAGACCGACATGATCATCGTCGGCGGGCTGAATGTCTATCCCCGCGAGGTCGAGGACGTGATCCGGCTGCTGGAGCCGGTGCGCGATGTGGCGGTGGTCGGAGAATCATCGCGGCTGCGCGGGGAGACGGTCTGCGCGTTCATCGAGATGCGCGAGGATGCGAGCATCGAGGAGAGCGAGATCATCGAGCATTGCTCCGAGCACCTCGCGCGCTACAAGGTCCCGCGCAGCATTCGCTTCATCGAGGAGCTTCCGCGCTCGGCGACGGGTAAGGTCCTCAAGCGCAAGCTTCGGGGGCGGTTCAGCCTGCGGGGGTAGGGCCGGTAACCGACTGCCTGCCAGGGGGGCGGAGGGATGGCGTTTTCCAGCCGTCTGGAGCGGCGGCATTACACTGCCGCCAGCGGGCGACCGCTACCCGTTCTCCTGAACCAACTGCCACGGCCAACCGCGGAAAGTGGTGAACGGCCAGTCCCTGGGAGCCTTGCACAGCTCCTCCTCGACCGGGTTCCAGAGGATGTAGGTTACGCATCGCCTGAGGTCGTGGCTGTTGCGCGTGTGGCGATCCCAGAAATCGCGCTGCCAGACACCGGCAAGACCGCGCTTCGCCGCTTTGATCGCGCTGCCGCGCTTGAAGCCCTCGAAGAATGACAGCACGTCCCCGCCCTTCCTCGCGACACACGCGAGGACGTGGATGTGATCCGGCATCAACGTGGCCGCGATGACCTCGCAGCCGTGCATACGGGAATTGCTGTTGAGGAGGTCGCCGAGCATCGTGGGGAGGCCACGCGACAGCAGGATCCACCCACGGTGTTTTGTGCATGCGGCGAAGAAGACCGGTTGGAGGATCTTCTGGTACTGCGGGCTGGGAAGACGACGTTACCCCTACCTCCGCTCGTACCCCAGCACGTTGCGCTCATAGATACCGCGCACCGGGTCGGCGGTCTCCTCCATCCACTCCAGCAGCCGCTCGCGCAGGCGCATCGCATCATCGAGGTAATCCGGCTGGCGAAGCACGTTCACCGTCTCGTGCGGATCGCGCCCGAGATCGTACAACTCATCCTCACCTGCTGCGTTCCACCCGTACTTCAGGTCGCCCGCGCGGATCGTCCGCTGGGTGAACGAGAGGTTGTTCACACCGCTGAACTCCGTCACCGCGCAGTCCCGCCACTGTCCGGCCTCTCCCCTCACCGCGGGCAGCAGCGACCGCCCGTGGCGCGAGTCCGGATCGCACTCCGCACCGGCGGCGTCGCAGACAGTCGGGTACACGTCCGCGTTGGAGGCCCACTCGTCGCGCACCTCATCCGCGTGTGAGCCACCCGGCTCGCGCACGATCATGCCGATCCGATGCGTCTCCTCGAAGTGATGCCAGCCCTTGTCGGTCATGCCCCCGTGACTGCCGCACGTCTCCCCGTGATCGGACGTGAAGATGATCAGCGTGTTCTCAAGCTGCCCCGACTCGCGCAGGTAGTCCACGATGCGCCCGAACTCGTAATCGATGAGCGTGGTGAAGGCGTAGTAGTGGCGCAGCATCTCCGCCCAATCGTCCCACTGCAGGCGCTCGGCCTCCGGGTGCAGCTTCAGGTGGTGTGGCCCGGGGATACTCCGCGCGGGCCACTCGTAGTTCGGCCACAGGTCGATCTCCACGTCGCGGTACCGGTCGAGGAACTCGGCGGGCGCGTAGTAGGGCCCGTGCGGCCCCCAGTTGTTATGCCAGATGAACCACGGGTCGCCGTCCTCGCGGAAGCGCTCGGCCAGCGAGATCGTGTTCTCGGCGAGGAAGTGCGGAACGGTGCTCTCCGTCGGCCCGGCGAGTTCGCCGACGGGGACGGGCATGGGGCGGTCCTCGGGCCAGTCGAGCACCCGGTGCTCAAGGCCGCGCTCGTCCAGGTACGCTTTGTACTCCGGGTAGCGGAAGCCTCCGCCCCCGTGCCCGGGGAAGTCCTGGCCCTCGAAGCCGCGGTTGGTGGGCAGCGCGGCCTCGTTGGGCGCGCCGTAGCGGCTCTCGCTTGCCGTTCCGAGGTGCCATTTCCCGGTATAGCCGCAGCGGTAACCGGCCTCGCGCAGGCGGTACGAGAGCAGGTCTTCGCGGTCGGGAAGCTCGTGCGCGGAGGAGCCGAGGTTCGCGACATTCGAGCAGATTCCGTGGGTGTGCGGGTAGAGTCCGGTCATGATCGTCCCGCGGGTGGGAGAGCAGACCGGGCAGGCGGTGTAGGCGGTCTCGAAGCGCACGCCCTCTTCGGCGAGGCGGTCGATGTTCGGCGTCTGGCACGGCGTGTCACCGTAGCACCCGAGTGCGGAGAGGCGGTGCTGGTCGGTGAATAGCAGCAGGATGTTGGGTGTGTCGGGCATGATTGCGTCGCTCCCTTGTGCTTATTGCCACTACATCGGCATTTCTTCGAGAAGTCCATGCGCCCTCCCACACACGTGGGGTTTGGGCCCGCAGGAGTTGGACGGGTGGTGCAGACAGAGGGGTACAGAGCTTCAGCCCTGGCGCTCCGGCCGGTAGGGGCGAGACCAGGTGCTGTCGTAACCGGTGCGGAGGAACTTCACCCAGCGCTCGGTGAAGTCCCTGTCCAGGCCGATCGCGCGGACTGCGGCCACAGCGCGCTCTACATCGTACGCCACGCGCCGAAAGCTGATGCGACCGGCGTTCTCCAGCGCATAGCCTGCGCGTGGGTCGCCATCTCGCGGCTGACCGACGGCAGGGAGCCCGATCAGACGCCTGCCCCCCGCGATGCGGTAGATCGGGCGGTGTGAATGGGCGAAAAAAACAGCATCCCCCTCGACCTCCCCGAAATGCTTCGCCAGCGCAGCAGCGGGCATGGCGGGGTGCAGATACGGTGCGCCGGGCGGGTGGTGAATTGCGCGGATACTGGCGCCGGCGCTCGAAAGCGTCATTTCCCGGGGCAGGTCGCCTATGTAGGCGAGATGCTCCGAACGCAACTGCTCCACCGTCCAGTCGAGCCAGTTTACCGCACCGTCGGCTGACCCCGCGCGATTGCCGGCCTGAAGCACCTCACGATCGTGGTTCCCGCTGATGGCCCGCGCGCCGGTCTCCCGGAGCAGGTCAACGCATTCTGCCGGATGCGGACCGTAGCCGACAATGTCTCCGAGGAAGACGATCTCATCGACCGTGCCGGCGTCCTCGAGGACCGCCTCGAAGGCGGGCAGATTCGCATGGACGTCCGCGATCAACAGACGCCTCACTCATCCCACCCCGCATCCAGGAAGTGCTGTCGCAGCCGATCTGCGCCGCGGACAATGCCCTCGGGGGAGCAGCGATCAGGGTTCATCTCCATCGTTACATCGCGCGGGTAGTCGATTGCGTAGAGCGCCTCGGCTATCTCGGCGAAGTCAACGATTCCCGTGCCGATCTCCACATGGTCGGTCTCGCCATCGGTGTCGTGCATGTGCAGGTGAACGAGCGTCGGCCCGATGTGGCGGATGAGCCCGCCGATGCCGCCATGTCGCGCCAGCGTCCCCGCATGGGCCGCGGGATACATGTGCCCGACGTCGAGGTTGACGCCGACGTGGCTGAGGCCCCAGTCGCCGACCGCGTCGAAGCCGTCCACGATCTCCAGCGCAATGATCGTGTTCGCTCGTGCAGCCTGCTCATCAAGCCTGGACATGGCACTGGTCCACGCGTCACTCGCGCCCTCGCAATCAGTGAAGCGCGCATGGACCGTCACCACCGACACGTCGAGATCGGCGGCGAGCGTCAGGACAGGCGCCATCGCCTCAACGCCCGCCGAGAGGGTATCCGTGTCCAGGTTGATGCCGAATGGCGCGTGTATCTCCGTGAAGGAAAATGTGCTGAGTGCCTCCCGCAGCGCCGCTCGCCGGGCATCGTCGCAGTCGGCCGGTTCGATACCACGCCAGCGCCCGGGGACGCCGGCACTGGCATGGAAGCCCGCTCCATCGAAGCCTGCCTCACGCGTCCAGTCCAACTGCGCATCAAAATCAAGGATATCCCCGATGCGCCACAGCATGTTGCCGATTCCAGGCATGTACCTCACCCTTCCGGTCGGGCACCTCGCTCACGAGGCTCGGTGAAGATCAACACGACGCTCGGCGTATCGGGCATGATTGCAGGTCGTTCGCCGGACGCCACTCGCATGTTCAGATCACAACCTGACACCGATGGGCCTTTCTGCGCGGGATGGAAATGGCCTTCCGGTGCGCATCTGTGGGCGTGGTCCGGTGTGTTCGGCGCGCCTCCGAGGCACGTGTAGCAGGACAGTCGTCAGCTATCGTGTGTATCGCCGGGTGAACGAAAACGACCCGCCACCGCGGGTGATGGCGGGTCGAGGAAGTACGAGGCTGAGCGGAACTTAGAACCGGCGTCCCACCATCAGCTTCCAGCCGTCGAGGTCGCCACTTGCCGAGGCGTCGCCCGCCGAGATGGTGAAGTCCGTGCCAAGCAGATAGCGGAACTCTGCGAACCATGGGGGCAGTTCGCCCATCTCGGCGTCACCGAAGCTCATACCGCCCAGTAGCTCGAATCCGATGCTTCCGTCGTCAACTGAGACGGTGGCGCCTTGCTGAGACGCACTGGCTTCAAAATCATAGTAGCCGACGCCAGCGCCATAGTAGGTCCCGGGGTTGTTATCCTGGCGCTGTAGCCAGGCTCCACTGATGCCCCACAGATCAGCGCTGGCAGCGACGGGACCGCCCTGGGTCTGAACCGTGGTGTCCTCCAATTCGACGTAGTCGAGTGAGACCATCCAGTTGGACGCCTCATAGTCCGCGCCGAAACCGAACTCGCTGTCGGCATCACCAAGATCGAACAGGCCCGCCTTGACGCGGAATGCTCCGATGTCCTCGTCTGCTGTGTCATACATCTGGGCCCAGCCCATGGAGGAGGCCAGGACGAGCAGCACGACGACTGCTACGGCTGTGTAGCGATGCATCGTAACCCTCCTTTTGCGACTGTTCCTGCGTGTGGTCCGATTCTCACTCGACGAGGGGACGCCCCCACAGTCAAGCGGAACCATAGTTGACGCCTGTTAGCCCCAGGGCGTCTCGAAACGCCCGCCTCTGTCACACTATTCTGGTCTTCCGACCACAGACGCCTCCAATCATATAGAATCATTCGGTCCTATTTAGTAGAAACCTTTGCGATCTCGGAGATTCTTCGGCCCCGGGATGGTGTGCGCCCGCATGCACACACGCAGGAGTTCACGCTACCACTCGCGAAGGCTGCAGATGCCATCAATTCGGCCTCATGAGGTGTGCCATGAACAGCGTCTGCGACAGGCTCATTTTGATTACCGTACTGATTGCCCTGACCGCCATCTGCGCCAGCTGCGCGCCCATCACGGTCGTTGAGGACGGCGCCAGCCGGTTCGCGATCGTCCACCCCGAGGACGCGCCACCATCGGTGGTCGCGGCCGCGCAGGACCTGCAGCACTACATCTTCGAAGCCTCCGGCGCGGAGTTACCGATCGCCAATGAAGCCGCCGGTCCATCGATCCTCCTCGGCGGGGCCGCCGGCCTGGACCTGGCCGATGTGCCGGTCGAAGGCTTCCGCATCGTGACCCGCGACGGGAACGTGCTTATCGCCGGACATGACACCGCCGAGGACGAGTACACCTCGCAGGGAGGCACCTCCCGCGGGACCCGCAACGGCGTCTGCCACTTCCTGGAGGAGTTCGTCGGGGTCCGGTGGCTGATGCCCACCGAGGTCGGCGACGACGTGCCCGAGATGCAGACGATCACCGTGCCCGAGACCGACATCACCGACGCCCGGTTCTTCCTGAATCGCCGCGTGCCCTACACTCAGCAGGGGCGGGCGCAGGTGAAGGAATGGTGGGCCCGCCAGAAACTCGGCTACAGCCTGTATCTCTCGCACGGCCATAACTTCCGCCGGACTGTCCCTGCCGAACTCTACGAGGAGCACCCGGACTTCTTCCCGATGTTCGAGGGCAGGCGCGTCCCACCGACCGGGCGCTACAAGTTGTGCCTTAGCAATGAGGCGCTGATCGAGTATTTCGCGCAACGCGTGATCGAATACTTCGACGAGAACCCGGCCGCCACGAGCT
>CAZAHB010000091.1:0-20762 GCA_964484945.1 uncultured Armatimonadia bacterium
CTCCTGCGGCCCCTCGATCTCACCCATGAACGCGATGGCCACCTCGCCGAGGAAGTGCCAGGCGCGGTTGGAGTGGCTGGAGTAGGGGCGCCACAGGTGCCGCGGGTAGAGGTGGTGATACATCTCCTCCCCGCGGATCTTCATGACCTCCCGGCACTTCTCGCGCTCCTGTTCGGTGAGCAGGTCGTTGACGAACGTGTACGTGCGCGAGAAGTAGTAGTTGTATGGCATCCCGGCCTCGTCATTGTAGCGGTAGCCGGTGGCGCCTTTCGGGTCCCATTCGGCGGCGGCCATCAAAAGCTCGCGGGCTTTCTGGCCGAACTCCTCCCGTCCGCCAAGCAGGCGCGTGAAAGCAAGCGTCGCCGCGGAGTTGAGCACCGCGACTGTGTAGCGCCGGTTCCCCCACCAGATCTTGCGCCACGCATCCGAACCGCGCTTGATCCCGTCCGGATAGGTCTCAGGCTCCTCGGTCGGCGGCGGATCGGCCATGATCCGCTCACATTCGCGCACAAGCGACTCATACCGTTCCTGGAGATCACCCTGCGCAAGCTCCCGCAGGCGGGGCAGTTCCTCCGGGCGCACGAACAGGCGCGGATGCTCGTCGGGAACCCGCGAAATCAGCTCACCGAACTCCGGCATCGGGAAGCGCACGGCGTCTTCGGGGATCGTGAACGGTCGCGAGTGGCTCCACTCCGAACGCTCGCCCTCGCCGACGAACGCCACGCGCCAGTGCAGCCGCTCGGCAGGGAGCGTCAGCGGCGGGCAGTGGACATTCAACTCGATGCCCTGCCCCTCGTACACGACGTCCGTGAAGGCCTCATCGCGCGCGACTTCCAGCACATACGCCCGCGCGCCCTCCTGAGGGCGCCATGAGAAGCGCGGCGGGTTCGTCGCCGAGACGCTTCCCTCCGCGGGTCGGAATCCCCACTCGCGCGCGCCGCCGGGGGTATCATCAAACGCAACATCCGCCCGCACCGACATGCCCAGCATTGCCACAACGCCCACAACAAGCATCATTCGAAGCATGATGTCCCTCCTGCGCTCAGTCTTCCACGGCAAAGGTTGCGATCCGTCCGCCGATCATCGTGACAGCCACGCGCCCGTCTGTCAGCGCCAGTGAAAGTGTGCGGGCGTCGGTCTGCCCCACCGCGGTGACCCGGCCATCGCTGTCGAGGATCACCACTCCCGCGGCACCTGCGGCCGCCACGAAGCGCGGCTGCGCGCCATCCAGCAGGCGCAGATCCGTTACGCCACCGGGCAGCGGAGTCCGCCAGATGCGCTCGCCGCCGGGCGTGAAGGCATACACGTTCGCGCTCTCGGCCGCGCAGACGATCTCCTCGGCGCCGTCCCCGTTGATGTCCGCGGGCACGATCCGGGTGACCCGATCGCCCACGTTCTTCGTCCACAGCCGCTTTCCGTTCGTCCCGTCGAAACAGATCAGTTCCCCGAGGTCTGTGCCCATGATAATCTCGGGCAGATCGTCATCATCCACATCCGCCGACGCAACCGCGCTTTGATCGGGACCGAAGCGGTCTCTGCGGTAGATGCGACTGCCGTCCGTGTCGATCAGGTTGAGGCGGTAGTACTGATTGCCGCCGACGAACTCCGGCAGCCCGTCACCGTCGAAGTCATCGGCCACACAGACCGTGGCCGGATGGGCGTAGATCACGTTCGTCCACAGCAACTCGCCCGCGGCGTCATATGCCGCATACTGCCAGCTTCGAAGCCCCACCACGATCTCCGGGACCTCATCGCCGTCGAGGTCCGCGGGCGTGATGTTCATCACATCCGAATCGATCCCCCGGTACTTCGGCGGCGTGACCTCCCAGAGCGACTCTCCCTCGGCGCTCAGCAGCCCCAGCCGCGCGCCATTGTCGCCGTAGATCACCTCATCTCGCCCGTCGCCATCCACGTCCGCGCAGGCCAGCGCGTTGATCGGCGCCCGCCCGTCGGTCTGTATCGACCACAGCACAGCTCCATCGCCATCGAATGCGCGGATCTGCCCCGAATCGGACCCGGCGATCACCACCGGCCCTCCGGCGAACTCTCCACTCGTGATGGCGGTGACCTTTGGCAGCGCCCCCGGCCGCGTTCCGCGGACGGAGACCTCCGCCACGTAGACCCTCGCGCCCTCCTGCTCGGCCGGCTCGAGGACCAGCCGGACCTGCTTCGCCTCCTGGTTCACCTGCGCGGTCCAGATCGTGTTGACATTGCCGCCCCATCGCTGCGTCCCGGTCTCTTCGAACGCCACGCCGAGGTCGCGCACATCCTCCTCGAAGCCGTCGCTGCTGATCTGCAGCCGGCGGCCTGCCATCTGCCAGTCCTCGTTCATGCTGGACCAGTCGCGCAGTTCGACGGTAGTGATCGTCGTCTCCTGTGCAAGCTCGAGGGTGACCGTGGGCGTGACCCCGGGCGGCCACATGACAGAGTGGCCCGAGTTCGATGACTGACCATCCACCAGCTTGCCAATCGGCCCGTAGCGGCCGTGGTGTTCCGCATCGGCGGTGATCTCGGCGACCGGCAGGGCCTCCAGCGGCGCGTCGAAGCCGCCAGCCTCCCATGACCGCGCAAGCTCGGGCGCCGCGAGGCCCGCGCCATCCCGGGTGGCCGGCTGCGCCGGCTTCGCCAGCACCCGCTCGCGGTCCTCGGCCGCCGCCTCGGGAAGCTCGGACAGTTCGCACGCGCCCTGCGGCGACAGATCGCTGGTGCCGGTCGCGATCAGCAGGTCCTCGCCGATCAGCACCATCCGGGCCTCGCCCTCGATGCCCGCTGCGGCCAGGCCCTTCGACCCCAGCGCGATGACCTCCGCGCCCTCAGGGCGCTCCACGACGAAGAGTCCCTCGCCCACGCGGCGCGCGGTCACCTCGCGCGACTGCTCCAGCGGATGCGACTCGATGACGTTCGCGAAGCGGTAGCTCTCTCCCGCGCTCATCGTCCGGCTCACCTGCTGCGAAAGCCGCGACACCGGCATGTTTCCGCTGATTTTCATTTCCTCGATCATCGACGGAGCGCCGTCGAGGTTGCGCACCTGCAGCTTCATCGGCCGGTGCGTTACCTCACAGACGCCGCCGTTCAGCGTCGCGTCGCCCCACGGTCGCCAGCAGCAACGGAGGGTGTAGTCCCCGTCCTCCAGTGCCTCCACCTCATCGGCCACCAGCGCGTAGTCGTTGCCGCGCCAGATGATGCTGCGCGTCCACGCCGCGCCGTTGTACTGCGGCAGGCGGGTCCGCGTGAAGCCCACGGCATCCATGTCCACCGCGCTCACAAGCTCGGTGACGGCCGGGGTCTGCTCGCTGCGCCCGTCGCGGATGATAACCATGGCGTTGTGGTATTTCGGCGCGTTCAGGATGTACTCTCCGTCCACCAGCAGCGGGACGCCGCCGTCTGCGTAGCGGATGATCGCGTTCGCGTCCCAGTGCATGTGCGTGCCGCGACCGAAGCCGTCCAGCAGCATGCAGGCGTCGCTCTCGTCGAGCCCCGCGCGGAAGCTGAGCTTGTTGAAGCAATCCGCCAGCGGCACGAGCGGCTCCGTCGGATACGGGCTGTGCTCGATCCCGTCGGTGTAGGCCGATTCGGGCAGGTCAGCCACGCGCACTCCGGTATGCCCCTCCGGCGGCAGGGGTTCGATGTCGAGGTGGTAGGTCTGCCCCAGTGGGCTCCCGTGCGCGCCGCCCGCGTGCTCGACCATCCACAGCACCTTCGGATCGCGGTGATACCACGCGATCTTGAACAGCGCCTCCGCGATGCCGGAGGATCCGATGTACGAGGAGTGATCGCCATACGCGGCCTGGTAGCCCACATTATCCATCGTGATCATCGCTACCTCGGCCGCCTCCAGACCGTGGCCCTCATCGAACCACGTGGTGTCCCCGCTCGCCAGCGAGTAGGTCATGATATGCTGCAGCGGCAGCCACAGGTAGCCGGCGGCATCCTCCAGCGGCTTCGAGGAGTGCTTCAGTCCCCGGAAGACGCCCTCGGCGACCTCCAGCCACATCCGCGCGCGATTCGCCAGCGGCTCGTGGTCGGGGTAATGCCGCAGCGCGTACTGCCCCGCGAACCAGGCGCCCAACGCCGGGAAGGTGTTGTGATTGTGCGGAACATCCGTGTTCTCCCGCCACATCTCCAGCCTGCGTTCGTACCGCTGGTAGAGGTCACACTCCAGCATCAATCGGATGACCATGTTCGTGAACGTGACCCGCTCCTCGTCGCTGAACAGGTCATCTTCCTCCAGCAGATCCCACAGAAGCGCGACGCGGAAGGTCCAGGCGTCCCGGAAGTCGCGATCGTAGCGAGAGAGTGGCTCGCTGGAGATGTACGGGTCGGTCTCGAAGTACTCCACCAGCGCGTGCATCATTGCGCGGTAGGCCTCGCCCCGGCGCGGATCACCGGTCCGATGGTAGTCCGTCCCATGCCCGATCAGGCGCGAGACTCCATTGCGGCCCTCGCCGGGCGACATCAGCGTCTCGCGACCAGACTCGATGGCGGCGTCGCGCTCCTCGGCGGTCATGAAGTCCTCGGCGGTCTCGCCGATCTCCAGCACCATCTGCCTGCCCAGAGTCAGCGATTCGCCCTCGGCTGCCCCGGCGACGATCTCCGCGAAGGCCTCTGCGGCGTTCGCGGTCCCGGCGGCAGTGCTGCCACCGACGAGGATCGCGTTGTACCCGCGACCCCACGGGTCATGCGCGGAGCGTATCACGTAGCCCTCGGCGCCGGCGTAGGTGGTGTCGAGGCATACGAAGAAGTTGTGGTACAGTCGCGCCACATGCCGATTGTTGTCGAGGTGCCCCAGCAGGATCAGGCTCTGGCCGAAGGCCTCTTCGTCGCTGAGCGCGGTGTCCCTCGCCAGCGGCACCTCGACACCGGTGGCGTCGCGGATGGCCGCCTGCACGGCCTCGGCGGCCCCGCGCCATGCCGGCTCATCGGCGTGGCAGATCGTCGCAACCGCCTCCCCCTCGGCGACGATCGGTGTTTCAAGGTTCCGCGGCTTCAGTTGATCGGCGGAGATCTGCAGTGTGCGCAGCAGCTCCATCTGGTCTGAGCGCAGGTCGGCGTCGGCCTTGGGCATAAGGAAGCTCCCGCTGATAAGAATCGTCACGAGGGCTGTCACAGTTGAAGTAATGCGCATTCATGTCCTCCGGTGTTGCGGCTGTCGTTCAGAAACGGCGGCACCCTGAGTGAGGTATTTCACGCCGACTCACCGGTATTCCTCCACATGCCCCGGTACGCGGGGGCGGAGGAAAAGCGAGGATCGAAGTCGAATGAGCATCTATCCGATCAAATGATCCCGAAGAAGCAGGGGGGACCTGACATGCGACACGGACGGTTGCTCCAGGTGACGGCGGCTGTGGTATTGCTCATCGTCGGCTTCGTACTCGGCCTCGCGTACGCAGGTGAGGTGGACAGGCAGGAACAGGAGCGCAGGGAGCGGAGGGTCGAGACAGACTCACCGCTGCGTGTGATGCTCGAGGAACGCGAGGTCGTCGCGGGGTGGTTCGGTGTCCCGGCCACCAACGTAACCTTCACTGAGGCGCCTGCGGAGAGTATCCCGGGCGGGGATCGAGACTGGCAGGTTCGCATTCCCGGACTCGACTCTGCGGAGACCACGGTGCCGGTCATCACCGAGGACGGGCTTCCGGCCTGCATCGAACTGATTCCGGTCCCGGCCGACGGTGAGATCGCGTCAACGGAGTGGGCCCCGCCGGTGATGGAAGGGCTCTCAGCCGCGGAGACCGAGGCCGCTGAGATGATGTGCTTCACGGTCGCGAAGCTGCTCGGCCTGCCTGCGATCACCGGGACGTACATCCGCGTCGTCGGGGTCCGCGCGCGCGGGAGTGAGCCCCATCCGGACGCGTGGGTGGTTACGGTGCAGATGGAAGCATACCCGTGGCGAGACCTGGGCAGGATCAAGGGCACCGTGGACCCGGTGCAGGAGTGTGTGCAGAGTCTGGCCTTCAACGTGGACTGACGGACCGTCGCGCCGTATGCTCTCTGAGGTGATCTTTGATGTCGCATCGCGCAATCGCTCTGATCGCTTTGTGCTTCTTGATCGCAGGCATGCCCGCCTGCGCACAGTCCATCCGCACCGGCGGACTGGAGAACCTCGCGCTTGAGGCGGAGGTCTCGGCAAGCTCCTCCGCCACGGACCATGCCGGCAAGTACGGTGCGCCGCGCGCCGTGGACGGCAACTCCGGTTCGCGCTGGGCCACATCCGGCGGCGCCGAGCCGCCACAGTGGCTGGAGCTTACCTGGCCCGAACCGGTGACGGTAAGCACCATCGTGCTCGCCCAGTCCTCCGCCGAGCGCATCTACGCCAACGCCCAGCAGATCGAGCTTTCATTCTCAGAGGACGATCCGGTCGAGGTCGAACTGGAGGATACATGGGCGGGGCAGATCATCCGCTTCGAGCCGCGCGAGACGACCTCACTGCGCCTCACGATGCTCTCCGCATACGAGCAGAAGACGTACCTCGGAATCAGCGAACTCTCCGTCTTCCACGATCCCGACGGGATGGTGACGACCGTGACGCCGCCGCGCCAGCGCTGGGATAATCCCGACCTGACCGCCCATGGCCGGGACGTACATCCGTGTGTGAACAAGACCCCCGACGACGTTGAGCGCGCTCTGCGGAACATCGAGCGGTACGAGAACCTGGACGACTGGGTCCAGTCCATGCAGGCGAAGGCCGACAGGTGGCTGGAGCGCAGCGATGACTGGATCCTCGAGATGCTCCCCGAACCCGGCGCTGCATTCGCCTACGGCTTCACCGGCTGCCCGATCTGCGGGGCAAGCTGGGGCCGATGGAAGGGCGCGCGCTGCTCGTGGGACAACCCCGGGCATGTCACCTGCGCCAACGGACACGTGCTGCCGGATGCCGAGCATCCTGACCCGGGCACCGGCTATGTCGGTGAGTACGGGCGCACTCATTACTTTGTGGGCTCGTGGAACGCGTGGGTGGTCGAGAATCTGCAGTTCGACGCACTGCGCCCGCTGTGCCTGACGTATCTGCTCACGAAGGACGAGCGCTACGCTCATAAGGCCGCGTTCATCCTCGACGCCATCGCCCGGATCTACCCCGAGTGTGACGCAGGCTCGTGGGATTACCCCTCGGACCCGCCATCGGGCAGGCTTTGCCGCCCGTGGTATCAGGTCGCGCGTGTGTTGATCCATTACGTGGACTTCTATGACGAGATCTACACCTCCCCGGCGCTGGACACGCCATCACTGGTGGAGTATCTGACGAAACGCGAGAATATCCAGAAGAACCTGCTGCGCAACGGCGCCTGGTACTGCTACGAGCAGTCGCTGAAGGGCGGCCTGCACAACGGTGAGGCCGATTACATCCGCGGGGCGCTGGCGGTCGGCTGTGTCCTCGGGATCGACTACTACGTGGACTGGGCGCTCGACGGCCCCTACGGTATCCGCACGATGATCGCAAACAACGCCGACCGGGACGGGCGGTACTTCGAGACGTCCCTGAGCTATGCACTGCACGCGAGGAACCTCTACCTCACATTCGCCGAGCCGATGATCAACTACCGCTCAGAGGAGTACCCCGACGGGATCGATCTCTACGCCGATCCCAAGTTCCTCTCGTTCTACTTCCTCCCGGCCGCGCTCTTCGACTGCGCCGGGCATTCTCCGCGTTACGGTGACACCGGCCCTGACACGCGGATGTCCCGGCCCACCGACCCCGTCTTCTCCTCGCGCGACTACGGGTTCGCGGAGGTCTGCTACGCCCGCACCGAAGGCGCCCGGCGCGAGCGATTCGCATCCGCGCTGGCATATCTCGCCGATGAGCGCGGGGAGGACATCCGCTCGTCGATGGGCGACCGGATGTGGATGCTCTTCCACGCCGGGGAGTTCCCCGAAAGCGCCGAGGCCGGTGATACGCGCGAGCGACTGACCTCCAGCGACTTCTTCGGCCAGAAGGGCATCGCGATCCTGCGCGGCGGTGATGACGACCAGGCGCAGGCCGCGCTGGTGCGCTACGGCCCGTCGCTGAACCACGGACACTACGATGACCTCAACCTGAACTACTATGCACTCGGCCACGAGGTGACGTACGATCTCGGCTACGGCCTCGGCAGCACCCACACCCAGGTCGGCTGGGCGAAGCAGACCGCTTCACACAACCTCGTAGTCGTCGATGAGCAGCGCCAGATGCAGGCGCCGGGCGGCAGCGGCGGGAGCCTGCTGCTCACTGCCGACATGCCCGGCCTGAAGGCCGTCGAGGCTGAGGCGAGCGCGGCCTACCTCGCACAGGGCGTGGATCGCTATCAGCGGATGGTGGCGCTGGTGGGCAGTGGCGGCGACCGCTACCTGGTGGATGTCTTCCGCGTCAACGGTGGCTCCCAGCACGACTACATGCTGCACGCGCTCAGCGACGACGTCGCGGTCGAGGGCGTTGACCTCGGCGAACCGCTCGAGGGCTCGCTGGCCGGCCCCGAGTACAGATGGGGCGCGATGCAGGGCAATGACGGGGACATGAAGGGCCATCCGAACAAGCCCTACTGGAACCCACCTCCCGGCAACGGGTACGGTTTCCTGATGAACCCGCGCCGCGGAGAGGCATCCGGCGCGTGGGAGGCCACCTGGCAGATCGACCCGGCGCGCGAGGCCCGACTGCGCGCCATCGGTCTGCCCGAGTCGGGCACCGAACTGATCACCGCCCGGGCGCCCGGGATATACCCGCACCTTCCGAATGCCGCTTACGTCTGCGCCCGCCGCACCGGAGAGGACCTCGCGAGCACGTGGGTCACCATCCTGGAGCCGACCGAACGCCCTCCGGCACAGTACACGCTCCGGGCCGGCAAGATCCTCGCCGCAGCATCGCTCACCGGGGGCACGAGCAAGTCCGTGGCCGACGGCAGCATAGCGCTGTTCAAGGCGGAGAGTGCGGGCGACCGCATGGTGTTCGAGACACAGATCCCCGAGGCCGGGGAGTACATCGTCACCGTCCGTCACTACCTGTCACCGGGATACGGGACCGCGCGGCTGTACCTGGATGGCGAGCCCCTCGGCGAGGCGTTCCGCGGCACCGCCGCGAACGTCGCCCCGGCGCGTCCGCGGGAGCTTGATACCGTCGAGCTTGAGGCCGGTCGCCATGAGCTTGCGCTGGAACTGGTCGAGCCCAGCGCCGAGGGCGGCACCTGGTGGATGGGTCTGACCTCGATCGGCTTCCAGCCCGCCGACACGGCCCAGCGGGGCCCGGTGGAGGCGCGAATCGTGTCCGCCGACCGCCTTGAGAGCACGCCCGAGGGCGGGGTCGGTGTCCGGGTGGTCGGCCGCGACGGCGTTGAGGACCGGATCTTCTCGGCCCCCGATGCCGTCCAGCGCGACTACGGCGACGGTTACGCCTGCAACGGGCAACTGGCGCGCGTTCGGACCGATGAGCAGGGCCTGGTGTCGGCGGAACTGGTCGCCGGAGCCCGCCTGCAGACACCGGAGATGACACTCAGGTTCCCCCGGTCAGCGTGGCAGGGCGAAGTGATCGCGGTTGACAACGACGCGCGGGAGGTCGTTGTCTCGCTGGAGGACACCGGCTCTTTGCCCGAAGGCGATGCGCTGCGCGGGACCGCGATCTACTTCGGCAACCCCGATTACTCGCGCAACACGGCCTATCATATCGATAGTGTTACGCGCACGGGCGACCGGGTCCGCATACGCGTCCGCGAGGCGACATTCCGGCTGGGCAAGGCCATCGTGGACGGACCGCCGCTGGATGGACGCACGCTCACCAGCGTCGTCCCCCACTCGTACGCCCGGCCGCGCGGCAATCGCAACGTCAGCGCCGAGGCGGATTTCTTCGCGGGCAAGCTGCTCACAGGCGCGGAGGGCGCCGCGCGCACGACAGTGCGCCGCGTACGCGACGGTCAGCCGACGGAGATCGAGGTGGACTCCGTCGAGGGCTTCACCGATGGGACCGTCTGCCACTACCACGACGTGCAGCCCGGGGACAAGGTGACTGTTCATTGCTCCGCATCGATCTCGCGCGCTGCAGATGGAACCTACCGACTGCGTTCGGTCACACCGGTGACGTTCGGCGGCGCAGGGACCGTCCAGTTCCAGCGCGGGACAGATGGCTGGGTCACTGCCGAAGAAGAGACTGTGCCCGCCGGGTTCTCAGGCGAATCTCGTACCGTTCGAATACGATTTGGCGATTGATAGTAAGAAGTATCCCTTCACAGAACCGTTATTTGCTTCTATAGTGCGCGATAATGCTATGGTTGTGTGAAAACTCGGCGATCTATGAGAACTTCTACGGCGAGATCGGTATTGAGGCTCTTACGGACTTCGAGGGCGATGACGACGTTCGGATAAGTGACCTCTACGTCATCAATCGCTACACAAACCTCGATCTTAAGGCCGGCCGCCAGCCATACCTCAAGGGTCCCGTCAACAACACCGGTCTGGGCTCGCTATTCTCCGAGATCTACTTTGACGGAGTCGCTGTCGAGGCCATGGTTTCCGATTGCAATGTGATGCTCGCATGGCTGGAGGAGTACGAACAGTGGCGAAGCCCGCCGGTCGAATCGTCGGGATTCTTCGGACGGGTGGACACTGTTTACGACGGCGGCGTTTTCGGCCTGAACCTGCTTGAGGACGATGATGGATGGGGCTGGAGTGTTGATGGTTCAGTGCCCCTGGTACCCGGCACACTCGATCTTTACCTGGAAGTCGGCCAGGACACGCTCGATCGCCCTCTGGTTACCGCCGGCGCTTACTTCCCCGAGGTGTATGAGACTTCCAATATCGACCTCTTCGTTGAGTTCGCCGATCGTGAAGATTACCAGAATCTACTGTCCGCAGTCGCCTACTGGGAAGCCGACGACGGCTGGACCGGTATAGGTAGCGTACGTCATCTGCAGGAGAGCGACATGGAGTTCACGCTCGGAATCGCCAGGCGCGTTGGATCGCTCTCCAGGTAATATCGCCGGGCCCGAGGACCGAACTCTCCATAAATGGAGGAAGCAGCCATGACTCGCACTGCTCTGGTTGTCGGTATTGTAGTTGTCCTGGGGAGGCCGCAAGGTCTCCCGCTTCGTTTGTGGGTGACCTCCTCCCGACAGCTCGCCAGCCATCGCCGCCGCGCTGTCTGACCGGCCCCAGGGGAGGGCCCTTATCGTCGAAGGGCGAAGAGTTGGATGGGGACTGCCCCCCTCAACACACAAAGCGGTCCCGGTTCAGCACCTGTATCCTGCCCGCCCTGCTGACCGGCTCTCGCCGTCAATGGACTATCAGGAGAATTATCATGTACTCTCTGCCATCCAACCGAATCGCCGTCTGCGGAATCATGGTGGCGTTGATCGTGGCGCTCAGTGCACATCTCGCGGTGGCCCAAATCGGCGAAACCAGCGTCCTGTTTGATTGCAACAGCCTCGATGGCGTCTCCGTTGCCACCGGCGCAGATTGGCCGGAGACGGCACTGGCACTCAACACCGACGAGCGCTTCGTCTCGGAGGGCGACGCGTCCATTCATCTGTCCGGCGTCTCGCCCGAGGACGCCACGGGCAACTCCTACCTGTCTGTGGCAATCGACATCGAGCCGATCGATCTGACCGGAAAGGCCCTCCAGTTCGATGCCTGGACCGACCTGCCGGAAACTACGAAGGCTCTCTACCTGCGGGCCTACAACGCAAATGGCGATTGCGTCTTGAGCTTCCTGAACTGGGGCGGGCCGATCGGTGAGGAGAAGACGACGGTTACGGCCATTCGCGGCTTCGGAGATGTCCTCGGCTGGGAGCAGAAGATGGTGGAGAGTGATGACCTCTCACAGGTCACGCAGCTGCGCTTCTGGATCGGAACCTCCGAGCCCGCGAACCCCTTCGGCTTCTACCTGGACAACATACGCGTGGGCGAGAGCCTGATCCAGAGCTTTACTGATGTGACCGAGCCCAAGAAGCTCTACCTCCGCACCCCGCTGGTCGAGGGTGGCGAGGCTCAGGCGAGGATTATCGCACCGGCAGGCGACACATGGGCGCCGGTGGCGGAGGCCGTGCGGGACCTGGTCGCTGACCTGACCGGAGTAACGCCACAGATCGCCACGGCCGACTCCGTGACGGATGAGCAACTCCGCCAGGAGACGACCATCCTCGTGGGCAACGTCGTGGAGAACCCGCGGATGCTCTACCTTTACTCCCACGACTACATCTTCGCCGATGACTTCTACCCCGGTGAGGGCGGGTATGAGGTGCGCACCGTTCACGACCCGTGGGGGACCGGGAAGAACGTGCTCGCCATCGGCGCCAGCGATCCGACGGGCGCGCTGGCCGGTGTGCAGGCTCTCCGCGAACGCGTCCAGCCCGGTGACGGCCTCGTGATCGAGCCGACTCTGCTCGTTGAGCTTTCCGAGGACGCGGATAGCCGCTGGGGCCGCCCATTCGGCGTGGAGCCGGATGATGACTGGTTCGCCAATCTCAAGAACCAGGCCGAGCGGGACCTCGACACCGGTCGCCACGGAGGCCTCTTCTCTCGGATTGCGTCGGTGGGCAAAAGCTACCAGCTTACCGGGAAGGACGGCTTCGCCCGGGGCTTCGCATGGCTGGTCAAGCGCGCCAAAGAGCACCGCGACACCGATCCGAAAACCTACGGAGGACCGTGGGGCATGGACTCGGATTTCCGCGCCTACCGCGTCTTCCCGGCCTGGGACGTGGTCGAAGAGTCGCCGGTACTCAGCGATGAGGACCGTCTGGCGGTTACACGCGCGCTCTTTCAGTGGATGCAGGAGGCCGTTGTCGGGCCCGCCTCGCACATGGGTCAGAGGCACCCGCGCCACAACCATAACACCTTCCCCTCCCTCGGCTGCCTGTACGCGGGCGAGTACTTCGAGAAGTACTATGATGCCGGCGAGGGCACGCGCTGGCTGGAGGTTGCGGATGATACATTCGGCAATCAGTCGAAGCTTTTCAAACCCTACGAGGACTGTAACGGCTATCAGTGGCTGACCCTCTACCACACCATGCTCTACGCGCTGGCGCGGCCGGACTTCACCTACTTCGAGAACGGCAACGCCCGCCGCAATGCCGACTACGCGGTCATGTGCATGGATAACCTCGGCTACTCGGTCACCTACGGTGACACCGGATCATACACCGGCTGGTGGTCGGAGATGCCATTCCTGCACGGAGCCGAGTTTTACTACCGCGACGGGCGCTATCGCTGGGCGGTCGAGAAGAAGCAAAAGGTATCCGGGAACCTGAGCACCACCTGGTTCGCGGCGGACCTTGAGTCGACCGTGCCGACCGATCTGATCGGTGCGAATGCATTCCCGCTGGAGCCGATGTTCTTCGACGCCTTCGGCGGGGACGAACTGATGGACCGCGAGCAGGCCGTGGACAAGGTCGTCTTCCGCAACGGGTTCGACCCGCAGGATCAGTACCTGCTGCTTGATGGCCTCAACACCGGCAGCCACAACCACTATGACGGCAACTCCATCTCCCGCATGACCGACGACGGGCGAATCTGGCTCGCCGACGCGTCCTACATGGCTTCGCTGCCAAAGTACCACTCAACTGCACTGGTGCTCAAGGACGGTCAGTCCGCGCCACTTCCGGACTTCTGCGAGATGGAGCACATGCGCGATCTGCCATCGCTGGGCTTCTCCGAGACGGTCCTGCGCGACTATGCAGGTGTTGACTGGCACCGCAACATCGTCTGGCTGAAGGATGACTGGTTCCTCGTCGCCGATGAGATGCAGGCGCAGGAGGCGGGCGACTACAGCTTCCGCCTCCTCTGGCAGACCATCGGTGATGTCGAACTGGGCGAGGACGGCCTGACCGTGCAGCAGCAGGGCCGGCACTGCGCGATCCGCATGACGCCGGAACTGCGCTTTACGCTGGAGCATGACGCGGAGTACGGAAAGAACTGGAGCGGCTACGAGTTCATCGAGGAGCCGGTCGTGCACAAGCTCACGGGCATCTGGAACGGGCAGCTTGCCGAGGGCGAGCAGGTGACGCTCTTCACGCTGCTGCACGCATCCGGCGAGAGCCCCTCGCCACTGCACCTCACGCGGC
The DNA here is from genome assembly GCA_964484945.1 of uncultured Armatimonadia bacterium. Taxonomy (GTDB): domain Bacteria; phylum Armatimonadota; class Zipacnadia; order Zipacnadales; family UBA5352; genus UBA5352. The sequence continues at coordinate 14,013 of CAZAHB010000091.1, forward strand.
TTGACCGAGACACGGTAGCTGTCACCGGCGACGGTTCTGAGCCGACGGTCGTCGCGATGGGCGGGCCTGATGGCAGAATGACCCTCGCCGGTCAGGCGCGGATCAGTGGACACGCGGCGGTCGTGCGACCGGGCATGCTGGCGCTCTTGGATGCCGACAGCCTCGACTACCAGGGCCAGTGGCTCGATCTCTCCGGGGGCCAGGACGTCGAGATGGCGCTGGGTGACGGCGAGATGACCGTTTTCCCACAGGCTGGACGGACCGCTCAGCCAGCGACGCAGACCTACACTGAGTACGCGCCAGAGGCCGGGGCAATGACTGATGACAAAGTGCGCCAGATGATCGAGGGTGTCCTCGCTGCAGCCCCGCCGGTCGAGAAGCAGACGGTGGCCGGTGCCGCGATCCCGAAGCTCGAGACCATCTGGACCTATCGCGAGACCCTGGAGAACTACCTGCTCACCGGCAACCGCGGAGCGTTCGGCGCGGTGGATACGGGCGTCGAGCTTTCCGCCAGCCCCGATCCACTGGAGCACAACGTGTTCAGGGGCCCTGGAGATACCGCGAACACCGTGGACAACATCCTCGACGGAGCCACCGAAGGCACCGCGGATGCCGTCATGTGGGACGATGACCAGCCTGTCGATGTCAGCCTCGACTTCGACCGCGCTTATGACATCGATTCGATCACCGTGAAGGCCTGGTTTGCCACCGATTCGAGCAAGGGCAAACTCTTTCAGATCCAGGACATCGTGATCGAGGCCTCCGATGACGGCTTTGCCGATGACCGTCGAAAGATCGCAAACTTCACGGACACCGAGATGCATCCGAACTGGGGCAACCCGCTGCACGAGCCGCACGAGTATGCATTCGAGGACCTCGACACCCACGCGCGCGATTTGCGCCTGCACTTCACGCCGCGGCCCGGAACCGCCATCTACATCGCTGAGATCGAGGTCCGCGGGACAGCCGAGGGCATCGAGGAGCTTGCGCTGCGACCGGACTCGACTGTGCCGGTCCACTCTTTCACCACGCTGCACTCGCGGGACCTTGATGGCGACGGCACCGACGAGATCGTGGCCGGCTCCACCGACGGTAACGTCTATGTGTTCGAAAGCGATGGCACGCTGCAATGGCGCAGCGACATCGCAGGCAGAGTACTGTCCGTCTCCACCGCCGACCTGGCCGGGCAGGATCGGCCGGCGATCATCGCGGGAGGCACTGCCGCGACGCTGTATGCGTTCGATACGGATGGCAATGAACTCTGGAGCTTTGAGATGCCGCGCTATAAGAACGCGGGCGTGATCACCACCGTCTTCCCCGCCGACCTCGATGCGGACGGGTCCGACGAGGTGATTGCGGGCACGGAAAGCTGGCGCTACTATGCATTCGACGCCGATGGGAGCGAAATCTGGCGCGTGGAGAGCGTGCGCAAGTCAACAGTCGGCGCTGCCGCGGACCTCGACGGGGACGAGGCAGACGAAGTGGTCTGCGGCACCGAGTATCATTACTGGCCGGTCTACGATTCCGACGGCAGCGTGATGTTCAAGTACCGTCCACGCACCGGGCCGGGCTGCAACGGCGTGGCGATCGATGACATCACCGGTGACGGGGCTGTCGAGATCGTATTCGCGGGGCTCGACGGCTTCGTGCACGCGATTACCGCCGACGGAGAGCGACTGTGGAAGTTCAGCACCGGCGACTCTGTGTCGAACGTGGCGGCGCTCCCCGGCGACGGCGAGGCGCGTGTGGCAGCCGCCTCGCGCAGCTTCAACCTCTACGGCTTCGCCGCAGACGGCACCGTTGAGTGGCGCCGCGACCTGGGGAGCCCGCTCGTGGATGTTGCATCCCTTGCCGGAGATGCCGGCCATCGCGTGGCGACCACCGCAGAGGATGGCTCGATCTACCTTGCAGACGCGCAGGATGGGGCGCTGTTGGGCAGGGACGAGTTCCTGCGCGCGGGGCTGGTAGTGACCGCTGCCGATCTTGACGGCGACGGCTCGCAGGAGCTGGTGGCCTCAGGGCGGGACGGATACCTCAAGGCGCTGCGGTAGGGCGCTGCTCACGCAACAGATCGAGCGACCGGGCGGGTTCGACGGTCAACATCAGGCCCCTGAACGCTTACTTCAGGGGCCTGTCAGTTGATGGGAAAGACCACCACATCGTCGTACCACGCGACGTCGTCCTGGGTCTGCTGGCCGCTTGCCCCCAGCAGCGGGACCATGAAGCCCGCGCCTTCGGGGACCGTCACCACCCCGCCCATTTGCACCCACTCGCCGGGCTCTCCGCTCCCGTCGATCATCACGTCGAGGTGTGGCACGTGCCAGGCGTTGTCCGGATCCTGCCAGCGCACGCGGATCGAGGCGTCGCCCTTGCCCTCGATCTTCCGCCACGCCACCACGCCGTAGCGCTCACCCTCGCTGACGGGCACCTTCTGCAGCACACACCCGTTGGTGATGCCGCTGAGCCGGGCCGAGCCCTCCCCGTCGTGACCGACCTGCCGATCCCAGGCGAAGCTCCCGGTGGAGTCGGGGTGCTGCCACGAACTCCAGCCGGGCGGAGCGCCCTCGGTCACCCAGTCATCCGCCTGCTGCACGTCAGGTCCATCGACCTCCTCGGCGGAGAAGCTGCCGTTGGTCAGCAGGTTCTCGATATTCTCGCCGGCCTGCTCGAGCTTCTGGAGCGCAAAGGCCGTCGGGTCAGCCGCCGCGCGGAGTTGATCGGTAATCCCCGGCAGCGCCGCCTCCCAGCGCTGCTGTGAACGAGGATGCGGGTTCGGCCACCATGAGGCCTTTTCACCGTAGATCCACACGTACTCGTCGGCCGTCTGCAGCGCGTAGCTCACGTTCTGTCCCAGCCGCTCGACGCGCTCCATGCCCTTCGGGTCGATATACCACTTGCTGTCGGGCGGGTTGATGTACGGGTCGAGGTAGACGCCGAAGCCCACCTGCACCTGAGCGCGATACTTCGCGCGATTCTCGGGCGAAACCAGCCACTGGCAGTCGCTCTTGATGCGATTGTAGGCGCTGAGGTAGTCCATCTGCGAGTTGAAGCGGTAGGCCTGCTCGCAACCGTCTACGAAGGTGACGCTCGGCGGCGCGGCGTCCAACCAGCCGTCGATGAAGCCCGGGAGGAGGTCGTAGCCCCCGCCGGCCAGCGCCTTCACCGGGTCCGGGCGCTGTGCGGCCATCCCGTTGACGGAGTTCATGAAGTAGCAGAAGAGCGTGATGTCCGGGTATTCGGAGGCGACAGCCTCCATGACCTCCGCACCGCGCTCGCGGGCCTTCGCGTGATACTCAAGGAAATCATGCTGCCCGTATTGCGGCTGCGCGGTCCAGGAGAACTGCCGGTGGGGCTTGCGGTAGGGCTCGGGGTCGAAGAGGATGCCCGTCAGGCCGCCCTCGCGCGCAACCCGCGCGGCGATGCGCCAGTGTTCGACGATGCTCGCCCAGCCCTCGTCATCGAACCAGTCCACATCTCCGGGATTCGCGTTCATCAGCAGGAAGCGCTCCCAGGGCTTTGTGGACGCATCCCGGGCAGCTTTGAGGTCCTCGATGACCTGCTCAATGGCGGCCATGTCCCAGTCCGCCTTCTGGAACGCCATGCGGAACTGGATCTCGTCACCGCGACTCATGAAGCGGATAACCTGACCGTGGAAGGGCTGCTGTTCGACGAGGTCGATGTGCTCGAGGAGGCGTTCGGGATTGACCTGGTCCCACCCGGTCTGGATGAGCTTCTTGCGGGGCAGGTCCTGTCCCTGAGCGGAGCAGACAATGATGCCGATCAGCGAGGTGACAACGATGGCGCGCGCGAGCTTCATGGCGCTTCCTCCCGGTCTTCATCGGTTCCGGAGGGTCGGCCGTCGCTCAACGTGGTCCACCAGACGCCCGCAGCGACGATCGCAACTGCCACCATCAGCAGTGTGAGGATGAACGCCGTCTGCCGTTGAGGATGGCTCGTCGGCTTGAAGACGAAGGCCAGCGCAAATGCACCCAGCCCGAACACCAGCATGGCCACCACAAAGGCCCCGATCTTCTTCATGTCATGCCCCTCCCGGCGATCTGCCGACGCCGCTTTATTCGATGCAGCAGGCCTTCAGACCTGCTTCCGCGCTCGCGGTGCCGTTGAGGGAAGCCGTTGCCGTCTGTGTCGTCGCTGCCGTTGCTGCCTTCGCTTTCGTTGCTGTCGTTACTCCTGCTCGTGGACCAGCCACTCTTCTTCGGGGAGGTCGTGGCTTTCGACGTCGCGGTCGCTCTGCCTGCCCACCACCCGCTTGATCTCCTTCTCGGTCAGGCCAAGCGCGGTCGCAACACCGTGCAGGATCGCCTCGGGTCGGGGAGGGCATCCGGGAACGTAGTAGTCCACGGGAAGCACCTGATCGGCGCCGCCGAGGACGTTGTAGGTGTCATGCCACATGCCGCCACCGGTCGCGCAGGAGCCGATGGCGAAGACGATCTTCGGGTCGGGCACCGCCTCGTACACCCGCTTCACCGCGGGAGCAGCCTGTCGGGTCATGGGCCCGCAGACAATGAGGGCATCGGCATGCCGCGGTGACCCCACCAGCTTGATGCCGAAACGTTCTGCATCGTAGAAGGGTGTGAGGGTGTCCAGCACTTCGATGTCACAGCCATTGCACGCGCCACAGTTGGTGTGATACACCCACAGTGCGCGAGGCAGTACGTTCTTGACGATCCAATCGCGAATCACGTGACGGGCTCCTTGTCCTCGACGTCAATCTCGGTTTCGGCTTCCTCGGCCCCGGCCGGGCGGAGGATGGGGCACTTCCGATCGATCTCATCGTGGCGCATACCGGTCTGTTGAAGCCTGTCAAGTGCGCTCGGGGCCTCAAAGCACCGCCCGCATCGCTCACACGGCCCCATGAAGATGTGGTATTCACCGACGAGGTCATCGTGCGGGTCATCGGTGGACAGTTCGTAGTCCTTGGTCATCTCGATCGCGTCCACCGGGCAGACCTCTTCACAGCGCCCGCAGTAGGTGCAGCGTTCGTGCAGGAAGACCAGAACACGCGTGGACTGATCCTGATCGATGACTCGTATGCACCGCGCGGGACAACAGTTCGCGCAGCCGCCGCAGCCGATGCACTTGTTCGCATCCACATGCGGCAGGCCCCGGAAGCCCTCCTCCGGATCATGTGGCGCGAACGGGTAGGGCAGCGTCACGCGGCCCGGTGTCAGCGCGATGATCGCCTCTTTGATCTTGCTCCAGATCGTCTTCAGAATACTCATGGCTCTCCGTTTACCGTTCGTCATTGGCCATCCGAAAGGACGCAGGCACGCCCGAAGGGCCCCGATGCGTTCGCCGTCTGCCGTTTGCCGTTTGCCGTTTGCCGTTTGCCGTTTGCCGTTTGCCGTTTGCCGTCTGCTCGTAGCTCGTAGCTCGTAGCTCGTAGCTCGTAGCTCGTAGCTCGTCGCCTACAATATCGCCGCAAAGATCAACACGATGCTCGCGGCCCCGGCCAGCGTCATTCCGTAGCGCAGCGCCTGGTCCAGCCGGAGGCGCGGGTTCACCGACATCACGACACCCACCACCAGGGCATCGAGCACCAGCACAAAGACCACATTTGCTACAATCGCGAGCGCTATCCACGGGATGAAACTCAGCGTCCAGGGCAGGAACAGCTGGATGAACAGTGACGAGTAGATGAACTGCTTGGCGTAGATCGCCCACTCGGCCAGTGCCAGCTTCGGCCCGGACAGTTCGCTGAGCGGTCCGCCGATCAGCTCCGTTTCCGCCTCGGTGATGTCAAACGGAACCTTCGCCACGTACATCTGCAGCGCGAGCAGATAGGCGATGGCCGCCGCTGCCGCCACCACGCCGAGCGGAACGCTCAGAAGGCCCTCGAAGGTCATCGAGCCGGACTCGACGCCGAGGACCAGCAGAGAGATGAAAAGCACCGGCTCGGCAGCGAGCATCGACATGACCTCGCGGCTCGCGCCGAGGCTCGAAAACGCCGATCCGGTCGCGAAGCCCATGGCCGCGAGCGTAATGTTCGCCAGTGCCAGCAGCCCGATAAAGACCACAAGATCGCCGGCGGTAAGCTCCGGCGCGACTCCGCCGAGGGGCATCAGGCCCGCCGCCACCAGGATCGCCGCCAGCATCACCGGCGGCCCCCACGAGACGATAGGGCTTTCGGTGACGCGCAGATCCTCCTTCGCCAGCAGCTTCAGCAGGTCCAGGTAGGGCTGGTAGATCGGCGGCCCCTGACGCGACTGGATCGCCGCGCGCAGCTTGCGGATCGTGCCCTCAAGCAGCGGCGCCACCAGCAGTACCAGCAGCATGTTCCCGATAGCGAATCCGATAGTTGGCAGATAGCTTTGCAGCGTCATCGGTTGACCTCGCAGTGACGACGAACGACTAACGGCGACGGGCTGGAAGCCCGTCCTACGAAAGACAGAGAAAACTTCCTGCGCCACATGTTTGAACCTGCATGTCTGGTGAGACCTTCCCGGGGATCGGCTGGTCCGCCGTCCCCGGTTCCCGGTTCCCGTGAGATGCGCAGCATCTCCTCACGGTTCCGGTGTCTCCATCATCTCCTCTGCGCTCATCACGCGCATCTGTCCGCTCCGCTGATCGATGACGGTCATGCGGTCGGTGCACGAGTAGCACGGGTCGAGGCTGCCGATGTCGATCGGCACATCGGCCAGCACGTCGCCCTCGATCATCGGTCCGACCGCCTGCAGGTTCGCGTACGTCGGCGCCCGAACCCCCCAGCGCCCCGGCCGGGTCTCCTCA
>CAZAHB010000092.1:0-20730 GCA_964484945.1 uncultured Armatimonadia bacterium
AGCGCAGACGCCAACTGGCAGTTCAAGGGCGCCAACGACAACATGCCGGCGATGGCCGCGACAGGCCTGGTCCTTGGCGGGGAGGCGATGGATAACACCGATGCAGTGGCGCTGGGCCATCGGCGGCTGATTCAACTCCGGCGCATGCTCTCGAGAACCGGCTGGATGTCCGAGTACAACTCGGGCACGTATTCGGGGATCACGCTTACCTCGGTCGCGAAGATCGCGGCGTTCAGCGAGAAGCCGGAGGTGCGCGACCTCGCGCTTGAGATTGAGGAGCGGCTGTGGGCGGAGCTTCTGCTGCACTGGCATCCGGCCACACTCTGCCAGGCCGGACCGGCCGCGCGGGCCTACACCGTGGACAACGCCAACCACATGCACAACCAGCACGCGGTGTTGTGGATGGCCTTTGGTCCGGATGCGATCGGACGCGACCTCATCGCCACCTGCTTCGAGCACGATGGGCGGGAGGTCATTCATTTTGACGGCTATCAGCCCTCGAACATCGCCGAATACGTGGAGCTTCTGGGCACCGACCTGCACGTGCCGGAGCATCTGGCCCCGCTGATCGACGAGGGGCGCTATCCCGCGGTCGTGCAGGGAATCGCGGAGCAGATTCGTACACCGCTGGCGGCCGACGGGGCCGGGCGCGTGAACACGACCACCTGCATGGATGAGGCACTTTCGCTGGGTACAGCGGAGGCGGGGTACGGCGAGGGCGCGCAGTCGGACGTGCTCTACGCGACATGGAAGCGCAGGCCGGAGACGCGGGATTTCCGCGATGCGGGCGTGATGGTGGCGAAGGTCATCGCCAATGATGAGCCGATCGGCGCGACCGTGGAGCATACGCGCTTTCACGGGGGCGAGGTACCCCGCTTCGGCGAGAAACACGTGAAGTCCCACGGAAATATACTGACGTTGCAACACGAGCGCACGGCACTGCTGCTCGCGCAGGCGCACTGGCTGCCCGATCAGCCGCTCGCGGGCATCGCCGCGGAGGAGGGTATCTCGTCGCTGAAGCTGTCGCTGATCATCCCCGCGCACTATGAGCGGATCGGGCGCGCGCTGGTGCGTGACACGGAGGTGAGCGACTTCAGCCACCGGAGTGAGGCATTCGAGGGCGTGTCAATCGATGGGGGAGAGGCCTTCATCCACATCACGCCGGTGACGCCGCCGGGCGCGTGCATCAACCACGGCGTCGAGTTGACCCGGGAGAACGCGTATGACCTGATCAATCTTCCCATATACCAGGGCGAGGCGCGGCAGTTTGACGGTGACGACCTGGCGCGGATCCTGGGCGGTTGCGTGGTGACGATGCGGCGGCGGGATGAGTTCGAGGCGCTTGAGGCATTTCACGCGGCGATGCGGGATGCGGATGTGTTCGATGAGTGCGGGCGGCTGCGGGGGGTGGCATTTCGGCGAGGGGATCTCGAACTGGAGATGGTGGTCACAGTGCGGCCGATGACAGTGCGGACCGCCACAGTAAACGGACGCTCGCCTGCGCGGCCGCAACTGTCCTCCACGCGGACCGATTCTGCCCGGTTGCCATTCCTCTCAGGGCAGGTGCCACCTGCCGAGACGGATCTGTAACGAAGACGAGGCCCCGCGCGGTTACCGCGAGGCCCCGAAGATGGATCGCCCGTCACGCGGTCAGTCCGTGAGGTCGCCCAGGTCGCGCGCTTCGTCGGTCAGTACGTCCTCGGGGAGCTGCTTGTGTTGCTTGATGATGTCCGCGATGGGCTTCGCTTCCTTCCAGCCGATCCCCAGCGTGAAAGCGGCCATCACCCGGTCATCGACGGTCCACCACGCGATGAACTCGCCGCTGTCGATCTCGCCACGGTAGCAGACACGGTACTCTGCGTCTTCCATCCAGCGGTCGCCCCAGTAGTTCCACGACAGATCGAACATGTCCGAGTAGAAGTGGGGGACATGTCTGAACGGCTTTCGATCGCCGAGCATCGCGCGAGCCGCGCGCTTGCCCTGGAACCGCGCGTTATCCTCGTGTTCGAAGCGGCGCGGGCGGTCGAACAGCACGTCGTGATAGCGCGCCACGTCCCCGGCGGCCCAGACACCATCGACGCCGGTCTCCAGGTACTCGTTGGTGACAATGCCGTCATCGACTTCGAGGGGCCCGTCCTCGAATAGACCTGTCTCGGGGCTGACGCCGACGCCCGCGACGACCATATCGGCCGCGAGTGTTTCGCCCGAATCGAGCCTGACGCCGGTTGCGTCGTCGTCGCCCTCTATGGCCTCGGCGAGGGCGCCGGGAACCAGTTGCACGCCGCGGTCCGCGTAGTAGCGCTGGAAGTACTCGGAGATCGGTTCGGTGAAGCGCCCTTCCATAACGTGCTTTTCGGGAAAGACCAGTGTCGTGTCCACGCCCAGCATGGTCAGCGATGACGCCATCTCCATGCCGATGAAGCCCGCGCCGATGACGACGGCCGTGTCGGCATCCTGCGCGGCGTCGTGGATGGTCTTCGAGTGCTTGAGCGTGCGCAGCAGGTGCACGCCGTCAAGGTCGAAGCCGGGGATGTCCAGTGAGTTGGGCCACGCACCGGTGGCGACCAGCAGGTTGTCGAAGCCGATTGTGTGGGTCCTGCTCGACAGCGTGCGCGCCTCGAGATCAACGGATTTCACCCAGGCGTTGAGGATGACCTCAATCCCGTTTTCATCGTAGAAGTCCCGATCGTTGATGAGGATCTCGTCCTGCGCAGTCTCCTCGCGCATGAGGCCTTTGGAGAGCGGCGGGCGCTCGTACGGCGGGTCCTCGTCCATCGAGACGATGCAGACCTCACCGGGCTCAACGCCCTGCTTGACCATCTCCTTCGCGGCGAATCCGGCGACCATCCCGCCGCCGAGTATCACGTGCGTGAATCGATCCATGATCGGCCTCCTTTGTGACCTGCGGGCATCGCTCTCGTGAGCCGGTCACTGGAGGGATTCGCGGTGTGGAGGTGGTCTCCTGCCGCCGCTTAGCGGTGATCCTGCTCGACGGCGGAGTGGTAAAGCTGTGCGCCGAGCCATCGGAAGAAGATTGCGAGGATGAGGCAGACTGAAGCAATCATCCAGAGGCGCGGCTGGTTGCGGGGCACGATACCAAGAAACTCGGTAGCCGCGCTCCGCCCGATTTCGCCCTGGGCAACAAAATAGCCGCCGGTGATCTGGAATATTACAATCAGGAGCATGGCCCATTCGAGGATCCACGACAAGAAGCCGATGACTGCCTGCCAGATGCGGGCGGTGTCGCTGATAATCAGGCGTACCTGGTCGCCGAATGAGCGATCCGGCATGCGGGGAGGAGGAGCCTCGGCATAGATGAGGTCCTCGTGTTGGTCGAGCAGACGCCGGACATGGACAAACTGGTCCCGGCACTGGCGGCACACAGACAGGTGCTCGATAGCCTCTTCGGCGTTGGGGGCTTCGAGGCCGTACGTGGCGAATAACGCCAGATCGAGATCGGTGAGATGTTCGTCAACATCGCCTCGATCGAAGCGATGGCCGAGTACGCTGGCCGCCGTCCGCTGGACCTCGCGGATTTCTTTCCCGCAGTATTCACATTCAGACGGGTGGTGGAGGACGCCTTCGGCGGCCCCGCCAGCATCGTCGTCCGCGGCAGATTGCATCGTGGGTCTCTCCAAAACGTCATATTTTGCTATGTAAACTATTTCCACTTTTCTTAACAGTTGGTGCCTGACACCTGTTACCGGTTCGAATCGAGATCAGCATCCGGTTCGCGTTCCTCCAGGATAGCCGCCAGACGCTGAAGCGCCTTGTAGATCCGTTGGCGCGCCGCGTTGGGGGTGATCCCCAATGATTCCCCGATCTCGGGGCCGCTCATTGCCTGGTCGTAGCGCAATGCCAGGACGAGGCGATCGCTGTCTGACAGTTCCATAAGCGCCTCGTGCATCATCTCCCGGCGCTCGCGGCGGGCGATGACGTGTTCGGGATTGTCGGACCGCTCGCCCGCAATGAGTTCCTGGAGCAGTTCGCGTTCATCGCCATTCTCGGTGCCGGCTGAGAGAGTGACGGTTGACGGTGTGCGGGAATGACGGTCGAGCCAGCTCAGGCAGTGGCGGATGGCGATGGTCGTGAGGTACGCCCCAAACGGCGCAATCGGTTCCCACATGCGCAGAGCGCGTTTGTCGTCGGCGAGAAGCCTGGCGATGATCTCCGAGTACATGTCCTCCCGGTCCGTCCGGGTGGGAGCATATCGGGCCACCAGCACTCGCAGATGCTGTTCGTAGCGGTCGCGGACGGCGCAGAACGCGTCGTCATCACAGTTTGCTGCCCGTTTGACCAGTTTTCGTTCTTCATTCGATGGACGGTTCATGCAGCAACTCCCCCACATGCCCGGCGGTGCACCCGGGAGCTGCACGACGGGTTCGGGAGCACATTCACGCGTGTAGACCGTCCGTATCTTAACAGATTCCGTCATATTTAGGAAACCAAATATTATCAATATATGTTAATATGCAGCGATAATATGGCATTTCACCCGTCAGGATGAGTCGCGGAGTGTTTCGAAGCCGGAGACGATGTCGAGCAACTCGGACGTGATCGAGGTTTGCCGCGTGCGCCGGAAATGGCCACGAAGGTCCTCGAGGCGATCCTCGATGTTCTTCTCAGCAGCCTGCATCGATTGCATGCGGGCGGTGTGCTCGCTCATCATGGAGTGAACGATGGAGCGGTAGAGGACGACGAGGATGTGCTGCTGGAGGAGGTCTGCAAGGAGGGTGCGCCACGGCATGTCGAACTGTGGGAGGGTATTCGTCGGCCAGCGGCGACCGGCGAGGCGGTCCAGCCAGGTCCGATCGATCGGCAACAGTCGGTGTGTGGTGGGGCGATAGCGGCCGGTGGAGACGCGCTGGTTGTAGTAGAGGAAGACGCGGTCGAAATCGCGCTCAGCGCGCCAGCGCTCAATCTGCAGGGCGATCAGTTCCACTACCGGGGCGATGCTGCCCGGCGAGGCGGGCGTGCCCAGGAAGTCATCGATGCTCATATCAGCCGCCTCGATCTGGCCGACCGCGCGCCCGCCGATGGCGAGGATGGCGTGCTCACCGCCCTCGACACCCACCTGGTGCATATCCTCGACCGCGTGGGAGACGATATCCTCGTTGAACTGTCCGCACATGCCCTGGTCGGAGCCGAAGATTACGGCGCCGAGGGCGTCACTGAGGATCGGCTCGACGAGTTGAACCCCCTCCGGCCGGGAGCCCAGCGCCACCTGCAGGCCCAGTTCGACGGTACGGTTGTACTCATCGATCGAGCGCACCACGTCTTCAAGCTGCTGGATGCTCACCGCGGCCAGCGACTTCATCGTGCTCACGACCGAGTGAAGGCTCTCGGCTGTGTCGATCCGACCGCGCAGGCTCTCAATGGTCTCCATCGTCACTGTCACCGCCGTCATCTTCGGAGACTTCGAGGTAGACTGCCCTGCGCGCGACGGTCTCCAGTTGCTCGAGTTGCTCGTCGCCAAGCTCCTCGCCATCGCGGACGGCGCGACAGATATCCGGCTGGCGATCGGTGACCGCCCGTCGGACCCTGCGCGCGGCACGGTCAACTTCCTCGGCATCGATCTCGTCGAAGACCCCGCGGCTGGCGGCGAGGAGCACCGCGATCTGTTCAGCGACGGGGATGGGCTCGTACTGGGGCTGCTGGAGGGCCTCGCGGACGCGCTGTCCGCGAGTGAGCTTCTGGCGGGTCTCGTCATCCAGCCGGGTGCCGAAACGCGCGAACTCCTCCAACTCCTCGAACTGCGTGTATTGCAGGCGGAGGTCGCCGGCGACCTCGCGGTAGGCCGGAAGCTGCGTCTTCCCGCCCACCCGCGAGACGGATTCGCCGATGTCGATGGCCGGCAGGATGCCCTTGTGAAACAGGTCGGGGTTGAGGTAGATCTGGCCATCGGTGATGGAGATGAGGTTGGTGGGGATGTAGGCGGAGATGTTCTGCTCTTCGGTCTCGACCACCGGCAGCGCGGTCAGTGAGCCGCCGCCGAGATCCTCGCGAAGGTGGGTTGCGCGTTCGAGCAGCCGCGAGTGAATGAAGAAGATGTCGCCCGGATAGGCTTCGCGGCCTGGCGGGCGGCGCAGAAGCAGCGAGACTTCACGGTAGGCCTTCGCATGCTGTGTAAGGTCATCATAGATGACGAGCGCGTCGCGTCCCCGGCCCATGAAGTATTCGGCCATGGTGGTGGCGGCGTAGGGAGCGATGTACTGCAGGCCGGGCGGATCGTCGCCCGAGGCGACGACCACGACGGTGTACTCCAGCGCCTCGTGCTTGCGGAGGTCCGCGATGACCCTGGCGGTGTCATCACTGCGCTGGCCGATGGCGCAGTAGATGCAGACGACGTCCGTGTCGCGTTGATTGATGATGGTATCAAGTGCCACGGCGGTCTTGCCGGTCTGGCGGTCGCCGACGATGAGTTCTCGTTGTCCCCGACCAACGGGTATCAGGGCATCGATGGCCTTCAAACCGGTCTGCAACGGAGTGGCGACCGGGGCACGGTCCATGATCGGTGGCACCTCGCGCTCGATGGGCCGCCGAAGTACCGTGCGCACGGGGCCACGGCCGTCCAGCGGCTCGCCCAGCGAGTTGAGGACGCGGCCGAGCAGTTCCTCGCCAACCGCCACGTCGATGACCCGACCGGTTCGGCGGACCTCACTGCCCGCGCTGAGTTCGTCGCTCTCGCCGAGGAGAATGACTCCCACCTCCTCGGGCGAGAGGGTGAAGGCCATGCCCATCAGGCCATCGGGGAAGCGCACAAGTTCCTCGGCGCGAACCGAGGGCAGTCCCCGCACCCGGGCGATGCCGCGGCCGATGTGCGTGGCGACGCCCACCTCCTCCAGCACCACCTCGTCGCGGCTGCGCAGAGAGTCGCGAACCGCCTCTGACACATCATCGATGGTCGAGAGCAGGCCATCGCGACCCAGGTCCTCGGCGGTCATGCGTTCACTCACGGTCATCATTCCGTGGCTTGACCTCAGTGGGGGGCATGGCGTCCTCGACCGCCTCCTCGCGCTCCTCGGCGGTTTCTCGCTCGAGGGCCTCTCTTACGGTTTCCTCCAGTGTTTGCAGATAGCTGGCGATGCTCCAGGCCACCTTGACCCCGCCGACGCCCAGTTCCACCCCACAGATGAGCGCCTCGTCGTTTTCGAAGCTTACGTTCGCATCACGGTCGAGGACGTCATGCACCGTGGAGGAGAGCTTCTTCTGCTGTCCGGCAGACAGCCCGAACGCGCTGGTGATCGTGGGAGGGCGTTCACCGCTTCCGGCGGCCTCCTGGAGCTGAATGCGGCGCTCGTCGTCGAGGTTCTGGAGTCGGTCCATGAAGACCTCGACCACCTGGGCCTGCAACTGTCGGTTGGCGAGGTCCCCGAGCGCCTGCCGCGCGACATCGCACACCTCGCTGCCCATTCGTCGGCGAAGCTCGCGAAGGAATGCGTTGCGCTCATCGCGCAGGTTCTCGTGCCAGCGGCGCTCGATCGCTTCGACGTCCTCTCGGGCCTCGTCGATAAGCTCACCGCGGCGGCGGTTGGCGTCCTCGCGGGCTTGCCGCAGCAATTCCTCGCGCCGCTCTTCGAGTTCCTCTTGCTTCTCACGGTGCTCTTGAGCCTCTTCTTCGGCCTCCGCTTCGCGCTGCTGCGCCTCTTCCATCTTTTCGGCGACCCGCTGCTCGCGCTCCTCCATGGCCTGCACGATTGGTCCGTACAGAAAGCGCTTGAGGAGCCAGACGAGCACCAGGAAGTTGACGATCTGCGCGGCGACCGTAACCCAGTCAATTTGCATGGATGCTCAGACCCCGCTCCTCATTGGCCGCCGGCCTTTTCGATGAAATAGGTCCAGAACGGGTTGGCGAATATCACGATCATCGACACCACGAAGCAGTAGATAGCCGTGGACTCGATCATCGCCAGGCCCACGAAGAGCGTGCGGGTGATGGTCCCCGATTCATCGGGCTGCTGGGCGATGGCGCCCAGCGCCTCGGCGACCGCCCGCCCTTCGGCGAGGGCGGGCCCGATGGAGCCGATCATGATGGTGATTCCGCCGGTGACGACTGAGACAACTGCGATAAGCTCGAGACCTGTCATCAGAGAGTTTCCTTTCCCGCGGAGGAGGATCCTCCGCGTTATGCTTCCGCGACTGCTTCCTCGGATTATTCGGACGCCGCGCCCTTCGTGACCTGCGTTGCCGAGGCGATGTAGACCATGGCAAGCACCGCGAAGATGTAGGCCTGCACGAGGCCGGTGAGCAGGCCCAGCAGTCGCATCATAATCGGGAAGAAGAAGGGTGCGATCGCCAGCAGCAGGCCGACGATCATTGTTCCGCTCATGATATTGCCGAAAAGGCGTACTGCAAGGGCCAGGGTGCGCGACAGTTCGCCGATAACCTGAAAGGGCAGCATCAGCGGCGTCGGTTCGACGTACTGCCGCAGGTAGCCGAGAAGACCCCGCTGAGAAATGCCGTAGATCGGCACCGCGACGAAGACGCACAGGGCCAGGGCGGCGGTCGTAGACAGTGAGGCCGTGGGCGCTTCGAAGCCGGGGACGAGCGCCGCGAGGATGTTTGAGATCGCGATAAACAGAAAGAGTGTGCCGACAAAGGGCATGTAAAGGTCAGAGCGCTCGCCGCCAAGTTCCTCGATCTGATCTCTAATCGAGCCGACGATCACTTCCAGCAGATTCTGGCCCGGGCTGATGTACACATCCGAGGTGACCCGTCGCGTGATCAGCCATGCTCCCACGACCATCAGCAGCATCAGCGCCCACGAGAACACGATCGTGGCGTTGACCGGCACGGGGCCGATGTGAAAAAGCACAAGTTGGTCCGGTGTGAGCCGCACCGCCCCGTTCACTGGGCTTCCTCCTCGCTGTCATCGGCTGGAGGCGCCTCGGCATCGGCGTCAGCCCGGTCCCGGGACGGCGTGGGTATCTTCGGTTCGCGCGTCTGCCCCCAGATGGCGGTTGAGGCGAAGCGCGCGATGACGAAGCCCGCGAGGCCGGCCAGCGCGGGGGCGAATGCGTCGAAGCCTTCGGTCTGCGAGAGGCCCCAGCGCAGCAGAATGACGAAGACGACCGTCGCGCCGCCGACGCGGAGCAGCGCGCTGCCGGCCCACAGCAACACCGGGCGCTTCGCGTCCGGCAGAGCCTGGACGGTAATCCAGAGGCCGGCAAAAAAGCCGAGACCGACGATGGTCCCCATGACCATCGAGATGATCAGAACAATGGGATCAAAGCTCATCCTCGTCCTCCGTCATACTTTCACGATCTGCGTGTATTTCCTCGCGCTCGCGCGAAATCCAGTACCATGCGTTCAGGCACCCCACCACGATGCCGACGAACAGCAGGGTGAGCGTCCAGGAGAAGCCGAGATCGACCGTTGAATCGAGCCAGATTCCCAGCGCGAGACCGATCAGGGTGGGGATGGCGACCGACCATCCGACGAGTCCGAAAGTGCCCAGACCGAACCAGACGCTCTGCTCGTCGCGCTTGCGGGCGCGGATCTTGCGCTCCTCGGCCTCACCGAGCGTCTCCGCGAGCTTCTCCTGCCTGCGCTGTTGCTCGCGCATCTGCGGGGCGGGGCGTTCGTGCTCAGTGCCGGGCCGCTCCTTGCGCGGGCCGTCTTCCTGCTGCTCTTTGTTCTTCATCAATCACCAAGCTCCATGAAGCGCCGCACAATACTTGCCTCCAGGCGGGCGAGAGACGTGCGGGCGGTCTTCTCCCGCTCACCGCGCTGTTCGAACTGCTCCTCCACTGTCTCTCGAAGCTGCCCCAGATCCGGCCCGTACACCGCGTAGGTGGTCGAGACCAGCAGTTCATCGCCGGCCTTCACCAGGATGCCTTCATCGACAGCTGCGAACTGCTCCTCACCGTCGGGAGGCTGCCAGGACATCACCGACGGCACGATGGCCGTAACGAAGTCGATATGCCGAGGCAGGTAGGTCCGGGAACCGTCGCGCCCTTCGACCGTTGCCTTTTCGACGCGCATATCGACCACAGTCTGGTTTGGTGTGACGACCTTCAGGTTCACTCCTGGTCGGCCTCCAGCGCCTCGTCGATGCCACCGATCATGTAGAAAGCGCTCTCAGGATAGTCATCAAGCTCGCCGCTGAGGATGCGACCGCACCCGTTGAGGGTCTCTTCGAGTGGGACGAGTCGACCGGTGTGTCCGGTGAACTGCTCGGTGGTGAAGAACGGTTGGGTCAGGAAACGCTCGAGTCGCCGGGCCCGGTAGACCGTCCGCCGGTCGTTCTGTGACAGCTCGTCGATCCCCAGCATGGCGATGATATCCTTCAGGTCCTCATACTGCGCCAGCGTGCTTCGGACTTCCTGGGCCAGGTGGTAATGGCGCTTGCCCACAATCAGCGGTGTAAGCAGCGATGAATTCGACTGTAGGGGGTCGACGGCGGGGTAGAGGCCCTCGGACGCCCGCCTGCGCGACAGGACAATCGTCGCCGACAGGTGCGAGAATGTGGCGACCGCAGCCGGGTCAGTGAAGTCATCGGCGGGGACGTACACGGCCTGGATGGAGGTGATTGCGCCCGTCTGGGTGGAGCAGATCCGCTCCTCAAGCTCGGCAAGCTCAGTACCCAGCGTCGGCTGGTAGCCCACTCGTGAGGGCACGTGCCCCATCAGACCCGACACTTCCTGCCCGGCCTGCACGAAGCGGAAGATGTTGTCGATCAAGAGCAGCACATCCTGGTGCTGCTCGTCCCGGAAGTACTCGGCGACCGACAGTGCGGAGTGTCCCACGCGCTGGCGGGCCCCCGGGGCCTCGTTCATCTGCCCGAAGAACAGGACCGTCTGGTCGAGAACGTTCGCCTCCTGCAATTCGCGGTAAAGCTCTTCGGCCTCGCGGGTGCGCTCGCCGATCCCGGCGAACATGCTCACACCCGAGTGCTGCTCGAGCATGTTGTTGATTAGCTCCATGAGCAGGACGGTCTTGCCGACACCCGCGCCGCCGAACAGGCCCGCTTTGCCGCCGCGCTCGAGCGGTGCCAGCAGGTCGAGAGCCTTCACGCCGGTCTCGAGGACCTCGGCCCCGGTGGACCGATGGCGGAGCGGAACGGGTGGTCGGTGGATCGGCCAGCGCTCACCACCCTCCAGGTCGCCCTTCCCATCGATTGTCTCGCCGAGGACGTTGAAGATGCGCCCGAGTGTTCGCTCCCCGACCGGTACGCGAATCTGCCCGCCGGTATCAAGCGCCTCCGCACCGCGGTTGAGCCCGCGGGTAGGTGTGAGCGCGATGCAGCGGACAATCTGCTCGCTCTCATGGGCAACGACTTCGAGCACGATGTCGCCGTCGTCACCGGTGAGCAGCTTCCGGTTGACCGGGGGCAGTTTTCCGGGGAATGACACGTCCACCACGCTTCCGGCCACGCTCAGGACCGTGCCGCGAAGCGCCTCCTGTTGTTTCGCCTGTTGCTCGGTCGCCGACATGAGCATCTCCCGGGATGAGCTTTGGGCGCCGACGTCGCGCCGTATGAATCACATGATTAATCAGATTAAGGTTACTCTGTGCTGCGTCCGCAGTCAAATACACGGACCTTATCCGTCCCAGAGATTCGGCGTCGTGAGCCTCGATGCCTGCCCCGGCGGGCAGGCATTTCGCACAGGGGCGTCGAATCGCTTGCCATGACGCGAATGACGAACCGTCGTGTGGCGATCAAACCAGGGAAGGCGTGGTTGGCTGTGGTTGAACGAACGATGGAGCTTCCGTCAGGATTTGAGATCCCGACACTGGGCCTCGGGACATGGGACCTGCGGGGTGGAGAGGGCCTGGAGGCCATCGCAGATGCGCTCGCGATGGGCTACCGGCACATCGACACCGCGGAGATGTATGAGAATCACGAGATCGTCGGTGAGGCGATCGCCGATTACGATCGCACGGAGCTTTTCATCACCTCGAAGGTCGACTCCCCGCATCTGCATTATGACGAAGTGCTATCGGTGTGCGACACGACACTGCTCGAGTTGGGGACCGAGTACCTCGATCTGTTCCTGATCCACTGGCCCAACCCCGATGTGCCGATGCAGCAGACTTTCGACGCGCTGCAGCATCTGGTCGAGCAGGGCAAGATTCGGGACCTGGGAGTGAGCAACTTCCAGCCGCATCGCATGGAGATGGCCCTTGATATCTCGCCGCATCCCATCGCGAACAATCAGGTTGAGCTGCATCCGTATCTGTGGCAGGACGAGCTTGCGCGCCTCTGCCAGGAGAATGACGTAACGGTCACGGCCTACGCGCCGCTGGCGCGAACAAAGATACTGCAGGATGACACGATCCAGATGATCGCGGAGAAGCATGACGTCACGCCCGCGCAGGTGTCACTGCGCTGGCTGCTGCAGAAGGGATGTATCGTGATCCCGCGCTCATCCAGCGAGGAGCACCTGCTGTCGAACATGGATGTGTATGACTGGTCGCTGTCGGCCGTGGACGTGGCGGCCATCGACGAGATCACGCATCAGGAGCGGATCATCAACCCGAGCTTCGAGGAATTCGAGACGCCGTAGAACCACAGCGGCGCCCTACTGAGGCGTGAAGGACGCCCAGGGCGTGATCTCTACCAGGTCTTCGCCCGGGCGGAGCCGCGTGATGAGCAGGTCATCGCCCGGCCTCACAGCGGAAGCGTCACCGTCGATGGTCAGCGTGGGGAGCATCGGACCGAGGCGCTTGCCCCAGTTGTCGCTGCAGGAGATGCCGCCGATGCCCGCGGTCTCACCGATCGGCTCAAGGCCCGCCCCATCCCGGCGGTACGCAATGAAGCCCAGGTGGTTCGGCTCCGCGCTGCGGGTTCGCCACGGATGGGCCGGTCGGGGCTCGACCGTGAGGGTGTCCTTGTCCACGACCGACGTCGCCCGCACGCGGTTGAGCACCAGGTGCGGGGTGTACTTGAGGTTGATGCGCACCAGGCCATCATCCAATCGCTCGACGTCGCGGATCGTGAAGGTCGAAGCGCCCGTCTGGTGTCGGATCAGGCCCCAGCGGTCCGCCAGTGCGTCGCCCTCAGGCCAGTCACCGGATGGCTTGAGGGTGAGCGTGTTCTCCCGATCGTCAAACGCGACAAGCGATCCCCGCGCGCCCTGGCCCGGTGTGAGTTCGAACTCGTTGAGGCCCGCGTTTCCTTCGCCGACAGCGCAGGCGCGCGTGACCTCCCCATCGGCCACGGTGATGGCGGTGAAGCGTTCCGCGCAGGCGAGGCGACCGTCAGGCGTGTCGAGGAGCATCGGCTTCTCGTGCCCGGGTGATGTGCGGAGCACGAGGTAATCCACCTCGGCACCGCGGTCGATGCGCACAGCGATAGTCCCGTCGGGTGAGGGAATGCGCTCCACGGCCGCTATCGGCGGGTCGCCCTCGTACGCCTCATGGATCGCGACGAACTCGTCCACCGCATCCGCGTTCTCGCGGCGAGCGCAGAGCACGTGCAGCTTCGCGTTGAGGTCGCGGTTATCGGTGTAGCGCTGGCCCGGAGCGACGCCCGCCACGACCTCCGTCGGCCCGCCTGCGAGCATCGTCAGCCGGTAGGCGCGATCCTCGAAGACCTGCTTCTCGCCCGAGTCCCAGGTGCGCAGCGGCGCCCACGTGGCCTGCCAGGCGCCATCTGTGGCGCCCTCGCGGATCTGCTCGATCTGCCGCCACGCGATCTCGCGCTTGCCGCCCGGGAGGTCCCAGTGCTCGGCGAGATTCGCGGCATCCACATCGGCCATTGGTGCTCCGTCTACCGACAGCGCCTCGCCGTCCGCGTGGAGGTACCACTCATGCTGCGCGCCTCCGCGAACGTGCATGATGTCCAGCAGGTATGACGCGCCGTCGCCGATCGCGATCTGCGCCACCGTACGACCGTAGACGCCATCATCGCCGATGGCGGCGAGGTTGACCGGGTTCTGCTCGGCCACCTCGAACACCTGCAGCCAGCCCGCATCGAGCATCAGGCCGGTCGGGTCGCCGCGCAGCAGGTGCGTGGCCTCGTGCGAGCCATCCGCGTCACGCACGACGCAGGCGTTGTGCGCCGGGCAGTGCTTGATCCAGTTGCGCGTGAGGCGGTTCATCGCGCCCATGTAGCCGAGGTCGGTCAGCACCTCCTGGCCGTGCGCGAACCACATCAGCGTCATCGGCGGATAGTGCCAGTGGCCGACCGGCCAGGTGTAATCCAGCGCCATTACGTCGGTGCGGTCGCCGCGGGGCATGCGGAAGACGACCTTGCGGTTGTTGTGCAGCAGATACGACGGGAAGCGGGCGGGATCGCGCACGGAGGCGAGCTCGCTCCCGGGCTCACCCGCCACGGTGAAAAGCTCCGCGCAATCCTCGGGGATGGTCGCACCTGCGCGGAGGCACTGCTCGAGGTGGCGGGTCTGCGGGCGCGAGGCGGCGTGCGAGTCCTCCCAGGCGATCTGGGAGCCGTTGGGCAGCGCGCTGAGCGGGGCCCTGGACAGCGAGTCACACAGCGCCTGCGCGCGGTAGCCGTCGAGGCCACCGATATCCTCGCGGAACCACGGGTGGTCCTCAGGGATCACCGGCGCACCGCGCGAGGCTTCGAGGAAGCCGCCGACGGTGTTCCACGTGCAGCTTGTGTAGGCCGGGGAGCCCTCCCAGCTCAAACCGTCACCGTAGACGGAGTTGTGCAGGTAGTAGCGATAGTTGTCCAGCACCGTCTCGACGATTCGGTCATCGCCCAGCAGCCGCCCGAGGCGGAACTGGCTCGCCATAAGTCGGCCGTCGAGGTTGTGATAGCCCAGCATCGCATAGGGCCGCACGTGGTAGTCAAGCTTGCCGAACTTCACCTCGAACTCGCCCCCGGCAGCTTCGAGGCGCCCGGCGTCATCGGGGTGTGCGGCGAGCAGGGATTGACTGGCGCGGACCATCCCCGGCGCGTCTTCTGCGTCGGTATAGCCGTCCCGCACGAGCGCGAATCCGCGCAGCCAGCCATCCGCGTAGGCGTCGCCGAAGGTGGAGCCGTCGCAGTAGATGTCGGCCCGCCAGCTGTCCGCCGGATGCTCCTCGTCCCCCATGATCCCGTCGAAGAGCGTGTAGGGAACGTAGCCCTCGAACGAGCGCGGATCGGTTGTGTAGGCGTCTGCCAGCATCGCCCGGTAGCCCTCGCCCACGATGTCGGCGAGGTAGGCGTCGCCGAGGTGCGCGCGGGCGAGGGTGAGCAGGCCGATCTTCGCGGCATGCGCGTATTTCGGCGCATCGGCTGCGCGCGGGTCATCCTCAGACAGCACCCGCGAGCAGATCTGCCACGCCTCGCCGAGCGTGGGGAGCACGGTCTTCGCCATGCGGCGGTTGGCGAGGTGGTGCCATTTGCCGCGGAAGAAGTAGGCGTAGCCGGACTCGGAGTACCCGTGCGGGCTGCCGTCCCAGTGATCCCAGGGGATGCCGGGGTGCTCGGCGCCCCACTTGGGGCTGTGCGTGCGCTTCCAGACCTCGTCGGACGGGTAGCAGCCGGTGCCGTCATCGGGGTAGTTCGGGTTCGGATAGTAAGCGTACTCGCGGCCCTCCTCCTCGCACAGCGGGCAGTAGAGCCTGAACGGCTCATCCAGCGACCAGCGCCAGCCGTAGTCGCTGAAGTCCTGCACGCGCTCGGGATGGAAGGGGCAGGCGGTGGTCCACATGCCCCGGGGCGTCACCGGCAGGATGCGATCCAGCCACCATTGCCCGTCGATATCGCGCCACTGTTCGGCCTTGCCCAGGACGCCCTCAACGAGCGCGACGGCCTCCTCGTCGCCCGCGCGGTAGCGCTCGCGGAGGTCATCAACGTCAACGCCGCGGACCAGCGGGTGAGTGGTCTCCGGCAACACGAGGAACTCGTGCTCGATGGCATGCGCGGACATCGGCATCACCAGCGCAATGAGCGTCGCGGTAACGATAAGTGGCCGGGTCATGATTGTCCTCCGGTCGGGAGATTGAGTGGCACTCCTGCTGCCGGCTCCAGCGCGATTGTCAGCCTTACTCGGACATACTCTGGGAGGCTTCGCCACCGTGGTTGAGACCGCAACGGGTCATCGACTTCACCGCAGCGACGACGCCGTCCCCCGGAAGGATGCCCAGGGCTTGCGCCATCAGCATGCAGTGACGTATAGCGAAACCCACATGATCGTTCTCGAATGCGTCAGGAGCCTCTCGGCAGGCAGGGATGCTTCTGGGAATCTCGATGGTGTGCTCCCGGCAGATGGGCAAGCCGAACTCCTCCACATACTCTGAATACTCCTCAGTATTGCAGAAGGTGATGCATTGGGAGACACCAACGAGGCGCTGCTTGACAAGGAGATTGCCGGTCCATGCCACTTCCTCCAAGAAGTCCAGATGTGCACAGAGCACATGAAAGGCAGGCCCTATCGCGCTGGACCCATCGAGCCAAGTGTAGTCCCAGACGCTTCCTGGAAGCGTACTGGAGTAGGCTTCCCATTTTTCGGGCGACGACATCGGTAGCGGGATGGATGTCCTTAGGCCGCCTCCGTAGCCCAGTTCAATAACAATTCCGGCGTCCGCAGAATCCAGATGCGCCCGCTGTTCGAAGACCAGAGCGCCATGTGCGCCCTGAACGAAGTCCAGCGGCAACTCGGAATATCCATTTAAGGAGGTCTCATCCAAGCCCGGGAATTCCGCGCGTGACAGTCGCTGCTTCATGTCAGACGGGTCCAAGAACAGATCCATCGCGCCGGCAACTCGCGGCTCCGGCAGTACGTGGATTTGAAGGCATGGCTCTGCAGCGGAAATCGACCACGGCTCAAAGAATGCCTCAATCTCTCGTCGTCTCTTCTCTCTCTTCTCAAAGAGCCGGTCAAGGGCGTGCCTGTCATTCTCGGCTACTGGGTCTCCTCCCTCGCCATTCCGGCGGTAGATGCGCCCGTCGTTGCGGACGTAGGGCGGATCGTCCCCCTCGGGAACTTCGACAACCACGAAGCGCTTTCCCGCGTCTTCCTGATGCTCGACCAATCGTGACTCGAATCGTGGGACGGGTGCGAGATTGCCCACGACGCAGTTCCGTATGTGGTCAGCCGAACATTCCTCCGGGTCGACGCCGGGGAATAGTGCTGCCCTGTTCTCTTTGTCGCCGTCAACACCGATCAGGAGCCAGCCACCGTATGCGTTAGCGAACGAAGCTACTGACTTGGCGATCGCCCGGCTGTTGGGTGGTTCGGCCTTGTACTCAACGAACAACCCCTCCCGGACCTCTCGCTCCTCCAATTTCAATATGTCGTCGGCCTGGAGGTCCTCTAACGGCTTCTCGAAGAGTTCGAAGCTGGCGTGTGTGTCATCAACTCGGCTCATCGTCGGTCCCCCTCAGACTCTGCTCGGCATGGGTCACATAATCGTTAGATTTTGCGTGTCAATCGCTGAACAGCGGCATCTGTCATCGCAACACGAACGTGTTGAACGCCGCCGGGTTCTTGCCGCCGGCGATGCCCTCGGTGGGGCCCATCCAGTAGTGCGCGCGCTTGCCGGGGGCGTCGGCGTCCAGCACGATGAAGTTCAGGCCCATCGCCATCCCTTTGGCAGGATCCCGGTCGGTCAAATGTGACCACGGAAGGGCGAGTTCGTAGAAGGTCGCGTCCGCGCCGCGGACGACCGCCAGTTTTGCGCCCTCTACCGGGCCCGCCGAGGCGCCGTGCCACTGCCACACAACCGGCCCTTCGGGCGTGAGCGCAAGGCCGAACTCGGAGTCGTTCGCATCGTAGCCGCTCACGCTCGTGAAGTGCGCGCCCGCGGCGTCATTGAGCGGATCGATCGCGAACTGGATCGCGTCATTCGTCCAGATGCGCGAGCCGGTCTGCTCCTGAACGTGCGCCTCGTCCGTCACGCGCGCGGCGAAGTAGAGGTTCTCCGCGTCCCACGCGAGGCGCGCCTTAACGCTGAGGTCCTGCGTGCTCGTCCACAGCCTGTTCGCGACTGCGTCCGGCGGGTCCAGCGCGGCCTGCGTGTCGAGGTCGATCGAGGGCATGCCCTCGTACTCGCTGAGGTCGCCGTCGATGCCGGGCGCTCCGGTGACGCGCGAGACCGCCCACAGCGTCGGCTCCTCGGAGCGGCGGACCTCGCCATGACCCTCAGTGCGCAGGCGCGCTTCGAACGCCCCGGGCGTATTCGGGAGCGCTTCGGGCCAGCCTGAGAGCGCGAACTCGACTGCGCCGGTGGCGCCCGGCTGAAGTTCGATGGGCGCCTCATCCGGCGCCGCTGACACGGCGTCGGGCGCGCGCAGGGAGACCGTGCCCGACAGCGCCTCGCCAAGCTGGTTGCTGACCGAGAGACGGGCGCGATCGATCCGGGGCATGCTCACCGCCAGTGCAGCGGCCGGCAGGTGGAATTCGCTTCGCTGCAGGCGCGCCGCAAGCTCCGCGGCGGGCGTGTCCTCCGCGTAGACGTAGAGCGGCGAACCGGAAAGCTCGAGGCGCTGCCGCTCACCGGGGTCGAGGGCGACTTCGCCGCCCATCATGTCGGTCACACGCGCCGACTGCGGCAGATCGACCTCCAGCGAGACTGCCTCCTCGCGCGGGGTCCACAGCGCGGCGCGCGAGCCGTCGCCGTGGGCGAAGACGATTGCGCGGAGGTCCTTATGCAGGCCGACCGTGCGCGGTTGTCCCGCGCCGCCGAGGAACTTCGCCACGAAGGCGTAGGCGGCGGCCGCCGGGCGCGGGTTGGTGTGGTCGCCCTCGTAGCGGAAGAGGCTGTAGCTGTTCCCGCCGGCAAGCCGCCGGACGCTGAACTGGAACCACATGTAATGCTCGCACTCATCGATAGAGCGCGCCACGATGAACGACCGCGCGAGGTAGTCCGCCATCTGGCGGGAGTACTCGTTGTACACGTCGAGTTGCGGCCGGATGGCCCAGCCCTTCTCCTCGATGGCGATGCGCCTGTCCGGGCCGGTCTGGCGGACGATCTCGAGCGCCTCGCGCAGCTTCGCCGCGAGGTCGTTCGCGGCGGGGGAGACGACGTTCAGGCCCGGTCCGAAGAAGCGCGGGGAGGCGTAGAGGTCGAAGAACATGCCGTCGAGGTCATCGCCGAGGCGCTCCCACAGCGCGCGGGCGACCGGGTAGCGCGGCGTCTTGCGCGCATCGCTGCCGCTGACGCCGACGCCACCGATGACGCAGTCCGGATCGGCGCGCCTGGCACCGCGGACGGCCGCGCGGGTCATCTCGACGTAGCCGTCGAGGCCCTGCTGCCAGCGGTTGTGCGCGAGGTCAACCTCCGAGCAGATCGACCAGCGCTGGATGCGGCCCTTGAGGTGATCGACGACCGCCTCCACGAAGCGCTCGAAGTCCTGCGGATCGGTCGCGAAGTCGTGGTCCTCGTCGATGGCCCACTCCGGTACGAAATCAGGGCGCAGGTGCAGCATCCCCGTGACGTGCAGGCCGGCGTCGATGAAGGCCTGAAGCTCGCGCTCGAGGTGCTCGAAAGTGAATTCGCCGCGCTCGGGCTCGCAGCGGTCCCAGTCGATGAAGATCTCGCTGGCGCGGACGCCCATCCGGCGGCCGATCTCAGTGCTCGAGGCTCCCAGGCCGAAGCCGGAGGCGCCCATGAAGGGCCGGCCCTCCCGCGAGGGCTCGGGGACCACGCAGATGCCGACCTCGCGCGGGGTGATCAGGCGCCCGTCCTGCTCGAGGGTGGCGGTCGCGACGTTGTACCCGAGCGGCTGCTCGGGGAGCACGACCTCCTCGGTGGTGTACGCGCGCGCCGGGATAGTGACCTCGCGCTCGATACGGTTGAGGGCGCGGCCGTGGTAGTCCGTGAGGTCCACGGTGAGCGAGGGCGCCTGCTGCTGCTCGCAGCCGTTGACCATCTCGACGCGCACGGTCGGCTGCTCGCCGGGGGAGAAGACGTTGGCCTCGCGCGTGGTGTATGCGGCGCGGACGGCGAGATGGTCGCGCAGATCGAGGCCGATCTGATCGAGATCGAAAGTCAGCTTCGCGTCCCAGCCGATACACAAATCGGTGATGGCATCCGGGTCGAACTGCCTGTCCTTCTCCGAGGTCCCGCCCCACGCGTGTGTTACATTTGACCGGGCGACTGTGAGCGTCTGCCAGCCGTCCTCGGGCCGAAGCTTGATGCTGCCTGCGTTGAAGACGACGCGGCCCGAGCTGATGTTGGCCTTGTCCCGCCCCGTCCCCTCGACCGCACGCAGCTTCAGCGACAGCCCCGTCCAGGGCCCGTCGTAGTTCCAGTGGCGCGTGATCCAGTTGTTCTGCGCATCCTGAACCGCCACGCGCATGAAGCCCGCGCCATCCGCGGCGCCATCCTGCTGCACGGAAAGCTCCGCGCGCTCCGCGCCACCCCATGCCGAGCCGCGCCAGGCGAGGTCGTCGGTCTCGAAGTCATCGATCGGTACGAGCGGCTCGATCGGCGCCGCATCGGTCTGCTGTGGCTCGGTCTCTTCGGGCTGAGGCTCCGGCTGGGCGTCCACGGTCTCCAGCGCCACGTTGTCGAACCACATGATGCCGCTGTTGGGCTTCGCGCTGCGGCAGTGGAAGGTCATGTGCGTGGTGCCCTCGGGGACCTGCACCTGTTTCTCGAAGTACTCCCAGTCGGCGGTGCTCTTCTGCCAGCTTGTGCCGGTGCCGGCCTCATCGAGCCACTCGCCATCATCGACGAAGGTCACACCGATGCGCGCGGTCGCGTGGGCGGTGTCCTGCAGCTTGATCCAGCCCGAGACAACGAGCGCGCGACCCCACTGCGGGCGGTAGCGCAGCGACTGGCGGATGATGCCGCGGTTCCCGTCGCCTATGAGCTTGATGCTGCGAC
>CAZAHB010000093.1:0-20574 GCA_964484945.1 uncultured Armatimonadia bacterium
ATCCAGTGCTGGATGCGCGCGGTCGCGCGGAGGACCGGGAGTTGGCGAACTGGTATGCCGCCGCACTCGAACTGATTGGTGATGCCAGAGCGCTGGACCTGCTCAAACAGCTTCCCAAGGACCAACAGCCCGACCCGGAGAAGGTCAGGGCCGGCCGCGTGTTGCTGCAACGCATCAACAAAACGCTGTGATGAGATCACACCCGAACGCTGACAAGTGAGTTGATGAATGTGAATCGGCGGACCTGGACGCTGCTGATCGTCGCGGTGGCGGTCATCGGCGGAGTCTACGCAATTACAATCTGGCAGCGCGCACGTGAGACGAAGCGGCTGCTCAGCGATTTGCGCGCACCCGACCACGCTGTGGCTGCGGAGGCCATGACCACGCTGCGCGACCGCGTCTCTTCTGTGCGTGATACGCTTATCGAGCAGGCGCGGACGGACGGCCCCGCGCGCTGGCGGGCGGTTGAGCTGCTTGCATCGGCCACAGACGCGACCTCCCGCGAGGTGCTGATGGACGCATTGCAGGCCGAGGACCCAACCGTGCAGGCCGCTGCAGCGCGCGCGCTGTCTCAGCGCGGCGTCCGGGCCGCGGCGGATCGGATCGCACTGCTGTCCACTGCCGAGGACGTACCGATGAAAGTGCGTCTGGCCGCCGTGCGGGCGCTGCGGGGCTTGAAGACTGCTACACATCTGGCTGAGATGTCACGGCTGGCGACCGACCGACCTCCCCCGCCCCCCGAAGAACCCGAGGAGGAAGCTGACGAAGAGGCGGCGGAGGCGGAAGACGAGTGGTCAGATGATACCGCCGAGTTGCGGCTCGAGGCTGTGCGTGCCGTCGCGATGCTTGGCGCAGAAGGCAAAGCCGAAACCCCGGGCGGCTCTGACCCGGCACTGGAAGCGGCGGACGTGCTGGCAGAGGCATGTAGTCCACGGGAGCACAACGACGAGGTCCGTCAGGCCGCCTGCTATGCGTTCGTAGACCTGGCGCAGCTGGAGATGCGCGACGAGATCGAGGAGCGCGCCGTCCGCGCCCTGTTGGACGCAGCGGATGACGAGGTCGGCGACGTCCGGATCGCCGCGATCCATGGGTTGACAGTCGTACCCACGCCCCTTGACCTGACAGACCAGGTGGATCGGGCCATGGAGGACGCGCTTGAAGACGATCATTACTGGGTTCGCGTTGCCGCCGGAGAGGAGCCGATCGGTGGATAGCTCATCCTGTGGCGACACTTCTGAGAGGACGAGATGGCTGATGGCGCACACTCGAGGACTCACCCGCTCAATGGTCTTCGGTATGATCCTGGCCGCTTTCACCGCCGTGGTGGCAATCAGCGGCTGTGGGATCGATCCGATGGAGCGGCTCAACGAGCAGATCGAATCCGAGGACGTACAGATCCGCACAAAAGCAGTCCTGACCCTCGCGAATCTCGACGACCCGCGCGCAACGGTGGCGCTCACCGAGGTCTTCGAGGAGGACGAAAAGTTGCAGGACATGGCCGCGGTTGCGCTGGTGAAGAAGGGGCGCGAGCAGGTCACCGACGAGCAGCCGGATCCGATCATCGAGGGTATCGCCGCGCTCGCGAACAACGTTCACCTCAACAGCTCGGTACGCGCGCGGGCGGCGTGGATGCTTGGAGAGATAGGCGACCGGGAGGCCATCGCCGCGCTGAAAACCGCCTCAGCGGCGAAGCTCACCAGTGGCGATCCCGCGCCACTGGTGCGCGAACAGGCCGACCAGGCCCTCGAGAAACTGGGCTATAAGGAGACGGGCCGCGAATACGAGATGCCGATGGGCTCGCTGGCCGACCAGAGCCTCGCGACTGTGCCGCTGCCCGAACCGCTGGAGACCGAAGAGCCTGAAGAGACGTCCTGACCGGCGCGTCTCACCGCGGTGAGCAAACACATGCGGCCACCCGATCCAATCCGGGTGGCCGCTTTCATTTCCGATCAGCAGCTTCACGGTCACGCTCGTCTGGCCACGGTGATGCGCTGAGCGGTCAGCGCAATCAGCACTGCGCCAAGCACGATCAGGATCTCCGCCCCGGTGGCCAGGCCCGCGATCGACCTCTCAACGATTCCCTCCACCGGGCGCATCAACAGTGCCGCAGCTGCTCCCGCTGCGATCAGCGCCACTCCCGTCCCGAAGATCAAATCCATGCTCGGCCTCAAAGCAGCAAGCGATGCAGCCACCGCCAGCGGGACGATCCCGAGACCGGTGATCACCGTCTGTGCGGTCAGCAATGGCGGCAGCGGCTGCGAACTGAGGGCCGCCCGCGCCGTTCCGTCCACAGCCACCAGCAGACCTTCCGCGATCAAAAGCATCATGACCATCGAGCCGATGCGTAGAGCCCATGGTCCCTCTGAGCTTTGCTCGCTTCTCACTCCCCATACTGAGCGCCACACGAGCAGTCCGCTGCCCATGGCGATGACCAGCAGTACCACGAATAGACCGATCCCGATCACCGGTGCCGCAAGGTTCTGATAGCCACCGGGGAAACGCAGCGTCCACATGCCCACGAGCGTCCACATCACGACCAATCCATTCAGGGGATAGTGCGTTCGCAACACCACGCGGGTCATATCGCGAGAGTGATACATGTTGCTCGAGCACGCCACCAGGGCGGTGAGCGCCGCGGGAATCGCAAAGCCCAACAGGGCGATTTCGATGGCGGGGCGTTCGATGTACCAGAGCATGTCGGGAACGTCGCCGAAGATACGCGCGCTCATCCACAGCAACTGAAGCGCGGCGGTCACAGTCAGCCACAGGGCACTCGTGCGCATGAGAACGCGTGAGCTGAGGCCTACGCCGGTAATGCCCGAGAGCGGATGCATGATTACAGCATACAGAATGGCCGCCGCCAGCATCATCAGAGCCGGCAGCAGGGCGAAGTGGTCCGACAGCACGCCCATCACCATGGCATAGTTGATCGCAAGCAGTACCGGCGGGATCGCCAGGCACAGAACCAGCGTGGCGACCAGATACTGTTGCATTCGGGCAATTGCTTCAGCATCGCTGCTCAGCTTTGCCCACAGCACGGACACAAGCGGAGCCAGACAGCCCCCAAACAGAAGAATACTCGCGCGGAAATGAAGCAGCTTCGATGCCAGCACCGGCGCGACACCGAAGCCGGCCTCACGGAAATGAGCCACGGCACCGACACCAACCGCTGCAGCGATCCCAAGCGCGCCCAGAATCATTCCCGCGTGCAATACCCTGTCGCGACTTTGTGGTCCGTTCTCTACAGCCGACACATCGCCCCGCCTCTCACCATGTCCCACCAGCAATTCTGCTCAAGCCGCGCGGGCCTCTTTCAAAAAGACCGGATCACTGGCCCCCGCCCGGCAGGCCCCCCTCGCTGTATCGGGGTCCCTCCTGAATACAATGTGCGTCTCCCACCGAATCGTTACTTGTTCTGTCGCTTTAGAGGCCCGGTCAGGGTAAAAGCTGAATCGCTCGGACCGCCGAAGCGCTTGACAGAAGCCGCGCTCGCCGGTACATTTCCAGCGCACCCCACCGCTATATCCACTACCTGCGGCAGAATCGGTACCAGGAGCGATCTGATGCCACAAATCCGTCAGTTCACGGAAAGCGATCGAGAGCGGCTCCACGAAATCACTGCGGCCTCATTCCGCGAGGCGTCCATCGACGGCCTGCTCGAGGCCCGCTACGGCAAACTGCGTGACACCACCTGGGCGGACCGGAAAGCTGTTGACATCGATGACGACATCGCCACTGAGCCTGAAGGTGTTCTGGTGGCCGAAGATGATGACGGTCGCGTAGTCGGCTACATCACCACCATCACCGATGAGACCACCGGCATCGGCCGCATCCCGAATCTTGCAGTCGCCCCCGATGCACAGGGCCAGGGCATCGGCAAGATGCTCATCAACGCCGCCCTCGACCGTTTCGAGGAGCTGGGCATGGACCTCATCAAGATCGAGACCCTGGCGACCAACGAGGTCGGCCGGGCCCTCTACCCCCGCTTCGGTTTCGAGGAAATCGTTCAACAGGTACATTACATCATGCGCACCGAGGATGCAACGCGGCTCCAGTCGTGACTCAGGAGGAAGCGAAATGATCCGAGTGTCTCAGCGACGTGTCAGATCCATCGGGCTGGCGATTGTGATGGGGATGGCCGGGCTGCTGTGTGCAGCGACCGCCCCGCCCGCCTGTGCCCGAATCGACTGGCATGACGGCCTGGATGACGCGCTCGCAGCCGCCGAGGAATCCGGCAAACCGATCTTCGCGTTTGTCTACCTCGGCGATGAGGTCTCGTCACAGTCCGGACCGCGCGAGCGTATCAGGGTCCGTGGCGGTGATGAAAGCGGCAGGCGCCTCAATGTCGAGCGCATGCTCGATGATATCCTGCGCGCTCCTGAGGTCATCTCTGCTGCGGAGAACTTCGAATCGGTCAAGATCGACCTGTGCCGCCCCGAGAGCGATGACGCGCGCAGAAAGCTGAAGGTATCGCCGGCGGTGGATGAGAGCACGTCCACGCGGGTCGGCATGTATCCGATCACGGTCTTCCTCGAACCGTCCGGACAGGAGCTTTTCCGGCGCCACGGGTGTATGCCTGCCATCGGGTATGCGGCACAGCTCGGTACTGCCCGCGATCTGCACGAGATGAAGAGCGCGGCTGAGGCCGATCCGAGGGATCCGGTCAAGCGCCGGCAGCTCGGACGGGCGTACATGGAGATGGACCCGACACCGGACGATCGGATCTACCAGGCGGCCGTCGAGAACCTTGAGGCCGCAATACGGCTCGATCCCGACAACGAGACAGGCGCCGCGTATGATGCCCGTGTCGATCTTGCGATCCTCAGCATCCCCGAATCGCCCGAACAGGCCATTCCGAAGCTGTTCCAGCTTCAGAGTCAGGACACCGACGGTGGCCGGAAGATAGAAATCCAGTACTACATGGCGGTCGCCCACTTCGTTATGGAGGACTACGGATCCGCGAAACGCCTTCTCACGGAGTTTGAAACCGACAACCGCGAATCGCCCTACTGGGACAGCCCGTGGACTCCGCAGGCCCTCGGCCTGCTGGAGCACATCAAGCAGATCCAGCAGTGAGACGATGCGCGGCCGTCACCGGCCGAAGCCGATCTCACGACCGCCACGTTATTCGCCAAGCACGTCCGCGAGCAATGCCGCCAGCGCGGCGGTGCAGTCCACTATATCCTCCACTACGATGTGCTCGGTCGGACCGTGCGGCTCACCCGGCAGCGCCGGCCCGAACAGCAGCGTCGGCATCCCGCCCAGTGCCGCGGGATACGCTGCATCGCTCCATGCCATCATGCGGTTAAACTGGGGATCGCGGTCAAGCTCCCTGTGAAAGGCCCGGGCCAGACGCTCGGCGTACGGTTCGTCTTCGGGCTGGTCGAAGGGCACCAGGTCCTTCACCCAGGTGACCTCCGAGGGGTGCTCGGCCAGCCATTCATCCTCAGCCTCCGCCTCGCGGATGACCTGTTCAAAGCGCTCTCGCACCGGGGCCGCGCCCCACGGATGGCCGGCCGCCTGGGCCTCCTCGGCCTCCTCGACATCGTAAACGATGTTCAGCGACAGGTAGGCGCTGCCCGGGACCACCGCCGCGTGAACTCCGGAGTTGAAGATCCCCACGTTCACCAGGCAGTTCGGCCGCGCGGACTCGCGCTCGGCCTTGAATCGGTCGACAGCCTGTTTGACCGCGATGCCCCTGTCGATGGCCGATACCCCGGTTCCTCGCGCGGCGTGGCCCTCCCGCCCTTCGACGTTCAGGTCCGCTGTCAGACAGCCCCCGCAGCCCAGCGTGATCGCAAGGTCGTTGCCGTCTACGAAGACCGCGACATCGCCCGTGTACCCGGCGTCGAGGCAGGCCAGCGTGCCGGCGCCGGAGCCGCTGCATTCCTCGTCAACCACGCTCTCGAAGACGAGCGAGCCGCGCAGGTCCAGCCCCGCCTCCAGCAGCAGGCGGATGGCCTCAACCCCAACGGTTATACCGCCCTTGCAGTCGCTGGTGCCTCTCCCCCACACCTCGCCATCGCGCACTTCGCCGGAGAAGGGCTCGATGTCCATGCCCTCCACGCCGACGGTATCCATGTGCCCGTTGACGACCACGCGCGGGCCCTCGCCGAACTTCCACTCTCCGACCAGATTCGGCCGGTCGCTGAACTTTCGATCCTCCGGGCCGATGACGTCCATCCGCGCGTAGATGTCATCCGGACAGTCGAACAGATGGGTTGATGCGCCCATCTCTTCCAGCACCGGTTCCAGGTACTGCTGCCCGGCGGCCTCGCCCGGTGCATCGCTGTCGCCTGAATACGGGTTGCGCGTGTCGATCTGAACGAGGTCCTGCAGCCGGGAGACGAGCCGCCCGCGACTGTCGCGGGCTGCGTCGATAAAGCGCTCCATTGGGTTCCTCCTGTGACGCGGCATGACGCGCGAATCGCGTTCATCACCGGCGTCTTCTTCTCTCAAAACGCACGTCTCACTCTTCCTTTCGATGACGCGGCAGACCTCCAGTGAAGGGCCTCCGTATCAAACATAGGGATAGCGGCAAACGGCCCGCCGCGCTTTGCGCCACCGAGGAGGGGAGGTAGTCGATACCTCTGGCTCCCATTCCCTCCGAACGACAACGACGTGCCTTTGAGTCGTTCGGAGGTCGGGCGAGCCTTCGCCCGACGCGGGGCGTAAGGCCCGCATGCCTGTCATGATAAGTCGAATCCCTAAACTTTGATACAGAGCCCGGTGAAGGACACTGAGTGTCTGAAAGCGAATATCCTTGCGCTTCCTCGGAGGCGCCATTGAGAGTTCTTCCGGCGTACCAGACCGGGCACGCGCATACTCCAGTATTCCAGCGGGAGCCTTGAAGAGGGATGACACAGGCCCACACCCAGGAGTCGGCCGGGCAGTACGACATCATCACGGTAGGCAGCTCGACCGAGGACGTCATGGTGCATTGCTCCAACGCGCGCGTCATCACGTTCGCCGACGAGCAGTCCGAAGCGGCGTGGATGGCGTTTGAGTACGGAGGCAAGATCCACGTTGACGACATGATGATCAGCGTCGGAGGCGGGGCCGTGAACACCGCCATTACCTTCGCGAAGCAGGGCATGCAAACCGCGCTGGTGAGCAAGATCGGCGATGACCAGCCGGGCCGGCGTGTGAAGGAGCGCATGGAGGAGGTCGGGGCGCAAACGCACCTGATGCCGGTCTCATCCGAATCGGGAACCGGCTACTCGACGATCATCACCACCTTCACCGGCGAGCGCACGATCCTCGTACACCGCGGAGCCGCTCGGGAACTGAGCGAAGACGATATCCCGTGGGACCATCTCGGCCGGACCGAATGGATGTACGTGGGCGCGCTCGCGGGCCAGAGCTGGCGACTGTATCCGAAGCTGGGGCGTTTCGCGGATGAGCATGATATCAAGCTGGCGCTGAACCTCGGCACCTCCCAGATCGACCAGGGCCTCGATGAGTACGGCGAACTGCTGGACTGCACGCACCTGATCTTCCAGAATGATGAGGAGATGCGGCGGTTGACGGGCGTCGAGGCCGAGCGGGGCGATGAGGACGAACGCGAGATCTGCCGGCGCCTGCACGATCACGGCGTCAACATCGTTGTCATCACCGACGGCGAGCGCGGCGCAATGGCCTCCGATGACCGCGCGTTTTACACCGTGCCCGCCTACGAGATCGAAGTGGAGTCCACCGTCGGTGCCGGCGACGCCTTCGCCGCCGGCTGTATCTCCGGCCTCTGGCACGGCACCGATATCCCCGAAGCGTTACGCATCGGCAGCGCGAATGCCGCGTCGGTCTGCACCCATACTGGCGCCAATGCGGGCATCCTCACCTGGGAAGAAGCCCGCCAGTTCGTTGACGAACACAGGGCGCGCACGTGACCGGACAACCACCATAACGAGAGGACGAAACGAACAGTGGAAGCAGTGATGACGTTCCTCCCCTATCTCGGCGTAGGGCTTTTTGTAGGCGTAATATCCGGCCTTTTCGGCATCGGTGGCGGGATCGTCATGGTTCCCGCAATCATCTTTCTCTGGAGCCGCGAACCATCGACAGCGACCGCGACCTCACTCGCCGTGATGATACCCGGCTCAATCGTGGCCTCGATGCGCAATCACTTCTATTTCGGCTCCGTGGACTGGCCCCTGGCGGCCGCGCTGGCGGTGGGCACCGTCGTAGGCACCTGGCTGCTCGGTGTGCCACTGTCCAACTGGATGGACCCGGAAGCGTTGAAGCGGGGCTTCGGCATCCTCCTGATCATCTCCGGGCTGAAGATGGCCGGTGTGCTGGACTTCATCGGCACCCAGGCCAACAGCCTGATGAACGCGGTCATAGGCTGATCGGATGGCCCGCGACTCAGGCATATTGATCCCGGTAGTCTGTGCCTGATCCCCTTCCAACGTGAGTTGACCTGAACCCCTCCTGTCGGCCCCCCCGGGTGACCGGCATGTTGGTAGTGTCCGAGACGCAGCCAACTTAGAGGAGGTGTGGGAGGTAGCGTCGCGAATATAGCCTTGAGTTCGCGTTCATTCTTACTGTCTGTGAGGGGATCTGACCATGAAGACGCGACGTGTCAGCTTCAGTCCGGGATTTACCCTTATCGAACTGCTGGTCGTGATCGCGATCATCTGACTGTTGAAAAAGCTGGAAACTCAATATATGCGCGGCCCTGTGGCGATCCTCAGAGCGCTGTGTGGATCAACGTTTCTAGAATCGACCTTTTTCAACAGTCAGATCATCGCCATACTGGCGGCGATCCTCTTTCCGGTCTTCGCGAGGGCGCGGGAGAAAGCGCGCCAGAGTTCGTGTCTGTCGAATGTGAAGCAGATTACCCTCGGGATCCTCATGTACGCTCAGGACTACGACGAGCGCTTCTCGCCGGCGCTGTGGCGCGACTGGGACACCGGTGAGATGGCCAGTTTCATCATGTTCATCAATCCGTATGTCAAGAATGTCCAGGTCTTCGACTGTCCCAGTCAGTCGCTCAAGTCCTACCTCGGCTACTGCGGCACGAGGAGCTATTGCTTCAATGATATGCTGTGGACGAAGATGATGGCGAAGGTCGAGTCGCCCACAACCACGGTCATGGGCGCCGACGCGACGCCGCACGTGTGGCAGGGCCGACAGCACCTCTTCCAGCCGTCGCGCATGGGGCATCGCCCCGACGCCATCGACGGCAGCGACTACAAGGAATGGGGCGCCGGCGGGGAAGCGCCAACCGTCGATTGGCGCTACTTGAACTTCTGCGCCCGCCACAATGGGACAGGCAACGCGGGCTTCGTTGACGGCCACGCGAAGGCGATGAAATACTCGACGCTCTACGACGACGGTAACAACACGTATTTCGACCCGACTCCGTAAGCTCATCTTGATAGCAACCTCCAACGCCGCGTCGGTGGTACCAATCGATGCGGTGATCGTTTCTACACCAGGGCCTCGCTTTCAGTTAGCGGGGCCCTGCATTTGAGTAATGCATCAGCGATTGCAGGAGGTGTACGGAGGATAGCGTAGAATACTCTCTTGAAGGTTTCGGACATCGCGCTGATATTGATCAGGAGGTATTAGAAATGACGAAACGGCGACTCGGTTTCACCCTCATCGAGCTTCTGGTCGTTATTGCGATCATCGCCATACTGGCGGCGATCCTCTTTCCGGTCTTCGCCCGTGCGCGCGAGAAGGCGCGACAGTCCAGTTGCTCGAGCAACATGAAGCAACTGGCTCTCGGTATGCTCATGTACGCGCAGGACTACGATGAGAAGTTCCCGCGGGATGGCTTTGCACACCTGTCCAGCCCTCCCGTGCCATCTGCCCCGGCGTTTAATGCGCATGATCCCGGCAGCAACCCGCCCGCGACCACCGATTACTACTACAGTTCATGGGCCAGCGTCATCCACCCCTACATCAAGAACGTGCAGATCTATCGCTGCCCGAGCACCCAGTACAACTGCTACGGGGTCGCCTACGGCTTGCCTCGCTACGCGATCAACGGCGCCCAGACCGGCACCACCACACTGTTCAACGATAACGGACCGATGCAGGCCGAGATCAAACGCCCCGCCGAGATCCTGATGATCGGCGAGAAGGGCGGCGGCGGTGGCGACCAGTACATCCTCTCAGGCCAGTACTACGCCGGCCGCATGAGCCAT
Organism: uncultured Armatimonadia bacterium; assembly: GCA_964484945.1. GTDB lineage: Bacteria > Armatimonadota > Zipacnadia > Zipacnadales > UBA5352 > UBA5352. The sequence goes on from CAZAHB010000093.1 coordinate 10,152, forward strand.
AATGATGGAAGCAACCTCGCCTACTTCGACGGTCACGTCAAGTGGCTGAAGTACGAGGTCGGACCCGTCGGCCATGGCTATCCGGATCCCTACAACTGGTCCGGTGACCCCTCGAGCGAGTACACGCACTGGATCCATCCGCCCTGGTACACGTTCCACGATCCCTACGGCGATGGTGCCTGAGGTCTGTAAATACCGCTCCCAGCACTTCCGCCCCGCGGTCAACCGACCGCGGGGCTTTTCTGTGCCCGGCGAGGGAGCCGGTCCGCTCGCGGCGAAAGACCGTACGCATTCATCTTTGAGGCCGGAGGCAAGCGATGAGTGAGGAGACGGTCCGCAGCCTGCAGCACCGCATCGCAGTCGCGCGCGGCGATCGACCCGCCGATCTCGCGCTTCGCGGCGGGCGCGTCCTGAACGTCTTCACCGGAGAGATGATCAGCGCCGACGTCGCCATCGCCGGCGACACGATCGCCGGCATCGGCGAGTACCGGGGGGAGCGAGAGATCGAGCTTGACGGCGCCATCGTCCTTCCGGGCTTCATCGACGGGCATATCCACATCGAGAGCACCGTCCTCTCCCCCGCCCGGTTCACGCGTGTCGTCTCATCGCGAGGGACCACAACCGTTGTCGCTGACCCGCACGAGATCGCGAACGTCGCCGGCCTCGCCGGCGTGCGCTACATGATGGCCGCCACCCGCAGCGGTCCGGTGGATGTGCGGGTGATGGCGCTCGGTTGCGTGCCGTCCACGCACCTGGAGACCGCCGGCGCTACCCTCGGGCCCGACCACGTGGAGACGATGCTCCGCTGGCCGGGCGTCCACGGACTCGCGGAGATGATGAACTTCCCGGGCGTACTCGCGGGAGACGAACAGGTCCTCCGGAAACTGGCGTTCGTACTGACGACAACGGCGTCGGGCGTGGGCGCGCCCGCCGTTGCCGTCCGGAGGGATGGCCTGCCGAGGCCATCCTCGCGCGAAGCGCGATGTCGTTGGTACTGGGGGCAACGGGCCCGGCAACGGTGCGGAGAGCGCCCCAACTTGGGTTGACAATGTCAGGAAGGAACCACCATGATCCGACGAATGGCGCTGATTATCGGTCTCTCGCTCATCGCTTCGCTCGCAGACGCGGATGGCGCGCTCATCCCGCTCAAACCCGATCAGCAGGCCTCGCCCGAAGGGACCACGATCCTGCGCGAGGGGCACACGCTTACGCTCTACCAGCGCCCCGACGCGGGGCCGCTGCGCCTGTCCATCAGGGCCCGCCAGATCGGCAGCTACGATACTCCGGTGGTCGCGCACTGGCCGGCGGATGCTGACCGCCCACGCGGGTCGCTGGAGCTTGCGCCGGGCGAATCGGGGGAACTGGTGCTGGAGGACTGTAAGCCCGGACCAGTCGAAGTCCGCCTCGACGCAGGCAAGAACGCCGCGAGCGTGGCGTGCAACGGCCCCATGTCCATCCCCGCAGCCATGGACGGCCGCGCACACTTCATCTCCCGGGTCGGGACACTCTACTTCTTTGTGCCTGAGGGCACCGAGCGCTTCACGACCTTCGTCCGCGGCCAGGGGAACGCGGAGAACGCGAAGCTGACCGTCTTTGCACCGGACGGCACCGAGGCGGGCTCAGCCACCTCGATGGGCTCACAGGGCGCGGAGCTTCGCGTGGATGTGCCCGCCGAGCACGCGGGCGCGGTGTGGTCGCTGACCGCGGACAAAGCGGATGAAGGCGTCTTCGAGGAGTGCTACATCGGCCTGGGCCGCGAGGTGCCCCAGCACCTCAGCCTCCGCCCGGACGCGCTGCTGGTGCCCTTCGTGACGGGCCTGCGCCAGCCGCCGCGCTACGTGGGCTCGGAGGCGGGGCCGACGGTTCGTTTCGCGTTGACGCGGCCGGTCGAAAATGGGACGCTGACCGCGACGTGGCTCCCTGAGGAGCGTGGTGTCGAGCCTCCGGCGCCCGTCACCGCCGATGTCTCCGCCGGTGCGATCGAAGTGCAGCCGCACCCGGGCTTCAACACGCTGCGATTGCAGTTGCAATCACCAGAGTTTCCGCTGCTGCGGGCCACTACCACTCTCGCCCGTCGCGACGCGATGCTTTACATCGGCGGCTACCAGTCCGTGCTGACGCTGGAGCCGATCGCCGGTCCGGGCCGCGAAGGCACCGGTCTGCGTATCTCCAGCACGGTGCCGGACCTGCCGCCGCTGATGCTCACCGCGGCCCTCGACATGCGGTCCCCGTCAACGGCGCTGCGCGACCCGAGGGTGCACGGTCGCGGAGAGCGCATCCTCAACGTCGCTCGCTGGCGTGGAGAGCCCGTGGAGGTCAGGCCTGACGAGCCGGTGAGCGATGGCGCGTGGGTCTGGTGGGTGCGGGCGAAGCATCGCGATGGCTCCGTGGTCGATTTCGCTCGCGGCGACTTCGTCGTCTGGAACGACACCTGCTTCGCCGATCGCACGCCGCCTCCGCCACGTCATCTGCCTGCTGATGCGGAGGGACCGTGGATCGCGTTCGCCCCGGCCGGTGCGGACGCTGTCCCGTTCCGCTACCATCCCTCGGACGCGGACGTCGCGCGCCGGATTGAGATCATCGCCACCCCGGGCGAGTATGAGCCGACCACACTCGGGATTCGCGCGGGAGATTTTGCCCGCAACATTCGCGTGGAGCCGCCGGTTCTCACTTCGGCATCCGGGGAGACGATCCCCGCGGATGCGTGGGACGTCCGCTGGGCGCGCTACTGGCCGCAGCGCACAAGCTGGCGGTCAACCGCCTTCGAGATCATCCCGGAGATGCTGGAGCGCCGCGCAGCGGTGACACTGTATCATTTCGAGCCGGCGCAGGCGTGGCTGACCGTGCGCGTGCCTGACGAGGCGCGCCCGGGGCGCTACAGCGGCCACGTCACCATCTCTGACGCCTCCGGCTACACGGTCGAAAAGCGCATTGTCCTCGAGGTGTTGCCGTTCAAGCTGCTGCACCCCGCTGACCACCACTGGGGCCTCTATACCGACAGCCCGCGCTGGCGCAATATGTCGGAAGGCCGCGTGCGCGCGGAGTTGCGCGATTTCGTGGACCACGGGATCACCAGCGCGATGATGTATCCGCCCTATCACGCCGAGTTCAGCATGGAGCACGGCGACGTTCGCGTGGACTCGCAGCAGTTCGAGACGTACATGCGCTGGGCACTGGAGGAGGGCCTCCGTCCGCCCACGGTCATCTCCATGCAGGCGCTGGGCGGGAAAGTGAAGCGGCTCGTGCCCGATGCGGAAGTGCGCGGACCCGAGTTCGAGCGCGTATACAGGCAGATCGTGCAGCACTTCGCCGATATTGGTGAGCGCGAGGGCTGGGGGAAGCTGTTCTGGCACGCGGTCGATGAACCGAACCGCAAACACGAGGAGCGCATCCAGGCCGCGTACGAGGAACTGAGCTGGTTCAAGGACCTCGGGCTGTCCACATTCACCACGGTCAATGACCCGCTGGTGGCCGAGGAACGCCTTGACCCGGTGCTCGATGCCCGGTGCTATTACGCGGCCTTCGTCGGGCGCTCAGCGGCCGAGCAGCAACTCCGCTCGTCCGAGACGGCCGATAGCGGCGATCACCTGTGGCTCTACGGGACGGGCTGCTACACGGGGATGGACGGAACCACCATGCCCAACCGATACCTCGCCGGCTACATGCTCCGGAAGACCGAGGCGGAGGGGATCTGGTGCTGGACGCTGCAGCGCGCAAAGGGCGATGTGCACAACGACTTCGATGGCGAAGGGCATCGCGAGAGCAAGGAGGCCTGCACCACTTACCCACCGATGCACGGTTCGGAGATGGTACCGACGCTGCAGTGGGAGGGCCATCGCGAGGGCGTGGACGACTTCCGCTACATCTACACCCTCGAGCAGCTTGCAGCCGAGCGCGGCGAACGCGGGCAGGAGGCGCTCGCGGAGCTTGATGAGCTGCTGGCGGGTGTCCCGTGGGGCCTGCGGCCGGGGGACTTCTCAGCCGCGGATGCCGACGAGGTGCGCAGGGAGGTCGCGGGATTGATCCAGGATTTACTTGAAGAATAAGGGCGTACGCGAAACGACGCCCCTCAGGCCGTCCAGGGGGCGCCGCAGAGAATCCGGTCTGGTTGCGGGCGTTCAGCCGACCGGTGAGATGACCAGCACGCGGTCCTCACCTTCGCCCTCGGAGTAGGTTTCCACGTCGGGGTTCTCCTTCAGGGCAAGGTGCATGAGGCGCCGCTCATAGGCCTTCAGCCCGGGGACGACGATCTCCTTGCCGTTGGCCGCCGCCTCCTCGGCGAGCTTCCGCGCTCGGTTCTCCATCATTTCCTTGTGCCGCGCGCGGTAGTCCTCGGCGTCCACGATCACCCGCGCGCCCTCTTCGACCTCGCGATTCGCGCCGATAGCGACAATGAGCTGTACAGCGTCCAGAGTTGCCCCGTGGCGACCGATCAACAGCCCCAGATCCTCACCCTCCACATCCAGGCGGACCTCGTCTTCGGAACACTCTTCGATGATCGCACTGGCCTCGATGCCCATCAGATCGAGCATCTGCTGGAGTAGCTCCCGGCCGGCCTCAGCGAGATCCTCGTGTGGCATACCGCCGTGGTCGTCTTCACTTACCATCGGTTCAGTCGGCTCCTCGCCTGCATCGTCCGAGCGTGTGCTTGGTGTAGGCGTATCCCGCAGGGTGGCCCGCACCCTGTAGCGTTGTCCGCGAAACAGGCCGGCAAGCCTGCCCGGCTGTTGGAGCACCTCGTAATCGACCTCATCGATCGAGGCGCCAAGCTGGCCGAGCGCGTCCTGCAGAGCTTCGTCCAGGCTTTTGCCGATCCCCTCAGCGCTTTCCATTGTATGCCGCCTCCCCCGCAAAAAGATGCGTGGCCGGGACTACTACCTGCTCTTGTTTCCGGGCTTGCCGGACTTCTCCTGCCTCTGCTTCTCCGCGTAGCTGAGCGGCGGCTCCCTGTCTTCCTCCGCGTCGCCATCGCCCATGTTCTTTGCCGCGTCCAGCATCGAGGACACGAAGCCGCTCTTCTTCTCACCGGATGCTTCCGTCGCCTCTTCGACGCCCCCGCGCATCAGTATCGCCATCTCGCCGAAGTAGATCAAGTTGCTGCCGAGCCAGTAGAGCAGGAACGCTGCCGGGAAGCTCTGGAAGAAGAAGAAGAACATGATGGGCATCATGTAGGTCATCATCTTCTGCTGCTGAGCCTGTTGCGGATCAGCAGTCGGCTGGCTTTGTGCCGCCATCTTCTGGAAGCCGATCATGCTCAGCGTGTAGAGGATCAACAGCAGCATGTTCGGCTCGGCCAGGTTCGCTACCCAGAGGAATGAGATCCCCTCGAACTGGACGATGTACTCCCGAATGCCCCGGTACAGGAAGATGAGAATGGGCATCTGTACCAGCATGGGCAGGCAGCCGCCAAGCGGGTTGCAGTCGTTCTCCTGGCAGAGCGCCCAGAACTCCTCCTGGAACTTCTGCTTGTCGGTCGCGTGCTCTTTCTGAAGCTCCTTGATCTGAGGCTGGATCGCCTGCATACGCTTCTGGGAGACGATCTGCTTCTTTGTCAGCGGATATATCGCGAGCCTCACGACAACCGCCATCAAAATCACGCCGAGGGCCGGACTGCCGAAGGCGATGCGCACGAACAGATCAACGATCCGGTAGGCGATCAGATGTGAGTTCAGCTCGTTGAGCGTCCCTGCAAGCGCCTCCTTGGCCGGAAGCGCCTCCCAGCCGCCCTCCTCAGCTTCGACCCAGATCCAATAGGCCGGTTTCCCATTCTGCTCGTCGGTGTAGCTCTTCCAGGCCGCCGAGTACTGGTCGCGCGCCCGGTCTTCGTCATCGAGCTTCTCGAGCGCGAGCCTCCCCGCACGCGCTCGGGCGAAAGCTGCCTGCGGGCGCGTCGTCAGCGGTCCCAGCGTGGCGACCTCTTCGTACGTCTCCACCGCACCCTCCCAGTCCTGTTGCAGTTCCTTTATCCGCCCAATACGCGTCCCGGCGACCAGGGCCGACGGTGTCACACTGTCGGCGCGAAGGACGGCTCCGTCTTCTTCGGTCTCTATCCGCCCGGTCACCAGTGCCGGCATTCCGTCTGCGCCATCGACGGCCTCAAAGCCCTCGGGGCTGGCGTCGCCGGCGAACTCAACTTTGAGAGTGTAGCCCATCGACTGGACCGCCCCGCCCCCTTCTCCCTGGCGCCAGATACCGTTTGTAGATACCAGATCGCCCCGGAGCCGCTCGGCGTACTTCTCCAGATAGCCGGCGGGAGAGTACATCGGCTGCTCTTCATCGCTCCCGCTGAACATATTCTTGATACCGTTCCAGATGCCGCCCTCCGGCAGCTCTTCCCTGGCAACCGCGTAGAGCGCTTCCATGTTCGCAAGCTGCTTCTTGAGCGGGGGCTCGCCGTGGATGATCAGCTCAACAGGCAGGCCCTCCTGGCTTACAGTCACCTCTTCCGCGGGTGTCTGTGCCTCCTGGGCGAGCACGGCGGGGCCGAGCATGGTCGCGATGCATATGATGGTGATGAGCGCAAGAATCGGTCGAGCGTGCGAAATGTGCCTACGCATCTGTATCTCCGTTCCGATCGTCCGAACTGGACGCTGAGTGATGGTGAGAATCGCTGTCGATACACGGGACTGGGTCGTAGCCACCTTCGGACCACGGATGGCACCGGCAGATCCGTCGCACGGCCATCCATCCTCCCCGCAGCAGGCCGTATTCTTCGACCGCCTGCGCCGCGTACTCCGAACACGTGGGTTCAAAGCGACAGGATGGGGGCAGCACCCGTGACAGTGTCCGCTGGTAGAGTCGAATCAGAGCAATCGTGAGGTGTCTCATCCGGCGTCTTCTTCATCTATGCCAGATAACAGGCCCTCAGAGGTCAGGGCCCTCTTAATTGCCGCCTGGAGAACGCAAAAATCGATCTCGGCAGTTTCCTGCCGAGCCGCAACGACTACGTCCGCGCCGGGTGCGACCTGGGGGAGCATCTTGCGAACTGCCTCCCGCATGCGCCGACGGGCACGATTACGCCGAACGGCTGTCCCTATCCGCCGTCCGGCGACGAACGCAAATCGGGTCGGCTGTGCATCGTGCCGGTGGTACGTGCCAACAGCTACCGGCCGCAAACGCCGCCAGTGGCCCTCGTCAAACACGCGGTCGAGGTCCTGCTGGCGGCGAAGCGTCGGGATACCGGTCATACCTCAGGCAGGCTCCCCGATGAGGCTGTGCTTACTTCGCCAGCTTGCTGCGGCCTTTCCGCCGCCGGTTGTTGATTATGCGTCGTCCGGCCCTGGTCCTCATCCGGGCGCGGAAGCCATGCTTACGCTTTGCCCGCCGCCTCTTGGGCTGATATGTCTGCTTCGCCATTCTGGACGCCTCCACTGAGCAATTTCGTCACAGCGCGTCACCACGTGGCGGCGCCGTGCGGTTGTGTTCACCACCAGCCGGATAAATAGTATACCACAGTGGCTCTTCTGCCGCAAGATGACGCGCACCCCGAATCGGGTCGCAGCATCGCGCAGGACGTCAAGTACACCCGTAAACCTCGCGGCACTCCCGTCATTCACCGGAGAGGCTCTCGAGCCATCCCTCCGCGAGCTTCGCGCCGTAGACCTGCGGATGGCCGCCGTTTCGCCGCGCGGCGAAGATCAGCCATTTGTTGTCCGCGGTCATGTAGGGATGCGCGTGCGCCCACTGCTTGCCATCATACTCGGTGCGGCTGAAGACCGCGCGCTTGCACCTGCCCGTCTCGAAGCATCCAACGTAGAGCGGGCGGCCCTCCTCGCCGGTGTCGCCGATCCAGTACTTCCCATCGGCGGAGACGCTCACGTGGCCGATACGCGCCCCGCGACCCGAGACCGGCGTCGGTCCCTCGTCCCCCACCGTTCCGGTCCAGATGTTCACTCCGGTCTCCGGATCCGGGCGCGTCGAGAAGAAGATGCTGCTGCGATCGCCCTGCCATGCTTCGTGCCCGGTCGGGCGCAGCGTATGCGGCTCATCCGCAGGGAACAGCTTCAACTCACCTGACAGGTCGATCTCGCCCAGCAGCACGTGATCCCACTCCGGCATCTCGTTGAGCTGAATAAGGATCCTGTTCCGCCCGTCGCGGGAGAACTGTTCGTGCTTGGCGTGGTGCGTCTTCTTATCGAGCAGCACGCGCCACTCGCCGGTCTCGATGTTCAGCAGGTCCACCCGCGAGCGCTCCTCGCCCTCCTCCCTCACCGCCACCGCGTACCACCGGTGGTCCGGGGAGACGGTCCCATACGAGTACCGCCCGCGCTCGGGGGGCAGCGGCGCTACGTTCTCTATCTCCATCGTCAGGTAGTTACACCGCCGCAGCATCTGCTCCCCATCGACCGTCTGGCGGTAGTACAGCCACTCACTCCACGGATGAAATGCCGGGAACGGCGGCTTGCCCGAGAGCACCTCATGACGGGAACCGTCGTAGAGGTCGAATATCTCGATCCCGCCCGACTCTCCGTCGTGCGGGTAGTAGCGGATCGCGATCCTCCGACTCGTGGGGTCCGAGTAGGGCTGCTCGCCGTAGATGTTATCCGCGGGCCGCTCATCGGCGCCCAGCAGGTAGACTTCCGCGCCACTCTCTTCATCGATCTCAACGGGCTCTCCGAGCATGCTTGTTCCTCCATCCTGCGCGCCGACCGCACAGGCGGCCAGCAGGGCTGTCAGGCAGAATGTGACACGCATCATCATCGCGATCATCCTCTCTCGCCGGCGGCACTGAGTTTCGACGGGCGAGGCCCGTGGGCCTTCTCGTGGCGGCCGCAAACGATGCGCCGTATATCGTGATGGCTATCCCATATGCACAGGTGCCGTGCGGTATGTCTGTCGTCATGCCCACGCACTGGCGATCCCCTTGCGGCCTTTCCTGACGCCCCTCGCAAAGGAATCAACCTCCTTCGGGGCGAATCACGATGGGGCGCAGGAGACCATCGCCTCCCGGAGGATGCCATGAGCGACATTGCGATCCGCGAATTCGACCCTGACGATATCGAGAGCTTCCACGCCCTCCACGACGCAGTCTTCCCGCCGGTGCCCTTCGAGGAGATGCGCCGCTGGATGTCCCGCGAGGACGTCACGGCCGGAGTCGCCGTGCAGGACGGCCGCATCGTCGGCGAGATCCCGCTGCATATCCGACGGTTCGTCCTGCGCCCCGGCGTGACCGTGCGCGTGGCGTTCGAGCACTCCGTGTGCGTGGATGAGAACATGCGCGGCCAGGGCATCGGCAGCCGGATTCAGGACGCAATGAAACAGTTCATGCGGGACCGGGTGGAGGCGCTGACCGTCTATCGTGGCGCCGAGCGCAGCCCCGCCTACAATCACTACGACAGGAACGGCCTCACTGACTGTTGCTACATCCGAACATGGAAGCATGACGCGCCGGGCGCGGCGGCCGAAGCACTCGGCGACCTGGTGCCCGCCGAGGAGATCCTCGACCGCGCGGAGCAGTTCGCGGCCTGCTTCCGCTCCGCATACGCTCACGCCGGCGGTTTTCAGGATCGGCTGCCCGGGTTCTACGACACCGCGTTCACGCACCTCGAAGCGGTCGAACTGGGCAGCGAATACGGTGCGTTGACTGTTGAGACGGACTCCCGCGTCGTGGGCCACAGTATCCTGAGCCTGCCTGACGAACGCCCGGTGGTCGTGCGCGAGCTTGCGACCCGCGGGCGCGACCTCACAGTGGCCGCGCGGCTTCTTCGGGGCGCGTGCGCGGTCGCCGCCGGGCGTGGTGAGAGCATCACGGCCGAACTGCACGACCGTGGCGTGTACACGTCGGTCTTCGAGGCGCTGGGGTTCCAGCCACAGCCACGCGGGGACATGATCATGGCCTGCCCGCTCGATTGGGAGCGCCTGGCGCCCATCGTCTGGGTGCCGCAGAGCGAGCTTGCCGACGTCCGCGTGCGCGTCTGGACGCCGGACGAGGAGTTCATCGCGCATGAGCCGGGCGGCACTTCGTCCAGGGAGATTACACTTGAGATGAAGCACCACCAGGCGGTGCGCTGGCTGATGTGCAGGCTGGACCTCGCGCCGCTGATAGCTCAGGAGATCGTGACGATCCGCGGGGAGCGCGCGGGCGACGTCGAGGCGCTGAGCCGGGCGATTCCGTTTGCGTCGTGGGAGTACCAGGCCATCGATCACATCTGACGTCAGATCACTACGCCAACCGCTTGCGGCCGCTGAGGAATGAGGGACGTTGATGCGCATCGCCGAGGTCATGCCCACACCCAAAGAGATGGACCTGTCGGAGGAGCAAACAGTTACAGTCGGTCACGACTGGCATGTCAGGGATGAGACGGGGCTTCTCGACGTCGGCACGAAGTTTGTCGAGGAGTTCTGCATCGGTGTCAACGAGGAGCCCAACTCCGTTGTTCTGCTGCGTGATGGGGGCCTCGACCGCGAGTGCTACATTCTCGAT
>CAZAHB010000094.1:0-20539 GCA_964484945.1 uncultured Armatimonadia bacterium
TGCGACCCTCATCGACGTGATGCTGCTGGGACACTGGATCGAGATGCGCTCGGTGATGGGCGCCTCGCGGGCCCTCGAGGAACTGGCGAAGCTGATGCCCGATGAGGCGCATCGCGTGATCGAGTCAGGCGACACCGAGGATGTACCGGTCTCCGAGCTTGAGACCGGCGACCACATCCTCATCAAGCCCGGGGAGAAGGTCCCGGCCGATGGCACGATCGTCGAGGGCGACAGTGCGCTCAACGAGTCGATGCTCACCGGCGAGACCACGCCCGTGGAGAAGTCCGAGGGCGACGAGGTGATCGGTGGCTCGATCAACGGTGACGGCTCGCTGACCGTCGAGGTGGAGAAGACCGGAGAAGACAGCTACCTGTCGCAGGTCATCGGGATGGTGGAAAAGGCGCAGGAGTCCAGGTCTCGGGGGCAAAACCTGGCAAACACTGCCGCCGCGTGGCTGACGCTGATCGCCATCACCGCCGGGGTCATCACCTTCCTGGCGTGGCTGGCAGGCGTGGGGCGCGACGTGGAGTTCGCGCTGGAGCGCTCCATCACGGTCATGGTCATCACCTGCCCGCACGCGCTGGGGCTGGCGATCCCGCTGGTGGTGGCGGTCTCCACGGCCATCGGCGCGAAGCGCGGACTGCTCGTACGCGACCGCGACGCCTTCGAGCGCGCGCGGAACATCGAAGCTGTGGTCTTCGACAAAACGGGCACGCTCACCGAAGGGCGCTTCGGTGTGGAGGGCGTCGCTCCGGCGGGCGACCGCTCCGAGGACGATGTCCTGCGCCTGGCGGCGGCGGTGGAGGCGCACTCCGAGCACCCGATCGCCAACGGAATCTCGCGCGCAGCCGAGGAGCGGGGCCTCGACGTGCCGGGGGTCAGCGACTTTGAGGCCATCAAGGGCAAGGGCGCGCGAGGGACCGTCGATGGCACCGAAGTGATGGTAGTCAGCCCCGGGTATGTGGAAGAGCAGGACCTGGTTATCCCCGAGATTGTGGAAAACTTTGTGCAAGATGAGGAAAAAACCCTGGTCATGGTTGTGCGCGAGGGCGAGATCATCGGCGCGATCGCGCTGGCGGACGTGATCCGCGAGGAGTCGCGCGGGGCGATCGAGCGACTGCGCGAGGCGGGCGTGCAGGCGATGATGCTCACCGGCGATACCGAGGAGGTCGCAAAGTGGGTCGCGGGAGAGCTTGGCCTGGATGACTACTTCGCGGAGGTGCTGCCTGACGAGAAGGCGGCGAAGATCGAGGAGGTGCAGGGGCGCGGCCTGATGGTGGCGATGGTGGGTGACGGGGTGAACGACGCCCCGGCTCTGGCGCAGGCGGATGTGGGCGTGGCGATCGGCGCGGGGACGGACGTGGCGATCGAGACCGCGGACGTGGTGCTGGTGAAGAGCAACCCGCAGGCGGTCGTGGACATGCTGGGGCTGTCGAAGGCGACGTGGCGGAAGATGGTGCAGAACCTGTGGTGGGCGACGGGCTACAACGCTTTCGCGATTCCGCTGGCGGCGGGTGTACTCGCAGGCTGGGGGATCATCCTCCCACCGGCGGTCGGCGCGATCATCATGTCGGTGAGCACCGTCATCGTGGCGATCAACGCGCGGCTCTTGCGGATGCCGGAGTAGCAGTCGCCAGCTAACGGCTGAGAGCCAGCAGCTGACGACCAGTACTTCGCGTGCGTGAGGACCGAGTGAGAGTCTGAGGAGGCGGCGAAGATGAAACGCAGAGAGTTCATACGATCGGCCGCCCTGGGAGCGGCCGGACTATCGACGCTCAGCGGCTGCCGTGCCGATCCCGCAACGGGTACCGAGCAGGAGCGGCAGATCGCGCAGGGCGGCGCAGCGGCCAATGCCACAGGCGGGCCCGCGAGTCGTCCGGAGATGACCGGGAAGACCGTCGAGATCGACCTGACCGCCGAGGAGGCCGAAGTGGACCTGGGCGCGGGCAACCCCTTCGAGGCATACGTCTACAATGGGAGGGCGGGCGGGCGGGAGATCCGCGCGAAACTCGGCGACACGATCCGCGTGACGCTGGAAAACCGGCTTCCCGAGAACACCACGATACACTGGCACGGTGTCCCCGTGCCGAACGCCATGGATGGCGTGCCGGAGATCACGCAGAAGCCCATCCCGTCCGGCGACACCTTCGTCTACGAGTTCCCCGCCTGGCCCGCCGGCACATACGTCTACCACTCGCACGTCGGCTATCAGCTTGATCAGGGCCTGCACGCGCCTCTTGTCATCGAGGACCCGGACGACCCGGGCGTGGACGAGGAGTTCGTGCTCACCATCTCCGACTGGGCCACTGTCGATGGCGCCGGCCCCGCTGCGTCCGAGGCAGGCCGCAACCAGCAGCGCGGCGGCATGATGGGCGGCCGCGGCATGCGAGGCCGGGGCGGGATGATGCGCGGACGCGGGGAAGGCACGATGGGCGGTCGTGGCGGCGGCATGATGGGCCCGCGCATGGGTCGCGGCCAGGTGCCTGAAGGCGAGGACCTGCCCCTGCTGGAGCCGATCTACGACCAGTATGCAGTAAACGGGGAGCTTCCGAGCCAGACCAACGCCATGGAGGTATCGCGGGGCGATAAAGTGCGCCTGCGACTGATCAATGCCTCATCGTCCTCGATCTACTATCTGCGGCTGACCGGGCATGACGTCACCGTTACCCGCGCCGACGGACGGCCGATCGAGCCTGTCGAGGTCGGTGGCCTGCGCATAGGCATGGGCGAGCGCTACGACGTGGAATTCGTGGCCGACAACCCCGGCCGCTGGCAACTGCTGGGGTGGCCGGATACCACCGATGCCGACCCGATCCACCTGCGGACGCTCCGCTACCGCGGCACGCAGAGCAGCCAGTTCTCCGGCGACACCGCCGGCGATCTGCGCATGCTCGGCTATGACGATCTGCGGGCCGTCGAAGAGCCCGACCTGCCAACCGTTGGTGGTAACGTCGATCGCACAATTCAGATGACGCTCTCAGGCGGCATGATGGGCTCGCGTTACTGGACGATCAACGGACAGGTCTACCCCGACAGCGATGACGTGACCATCAACGAGGGCGAGCGCATCCGCATCGAGTACTACAACCACTCCATGATGTCCCACCCGATGCACCTGCACGGGCACTTCTTCGAACTGGACCTTCCCGGACGGCCGCGCAAGGACACGGTCATTGTCGAGCCGCACATGGGCTTCATGGCGCTGGAGTTCGTGGCCGACAACCCGGGTGACTGGTTCCACCACTGCCACAACCTCTACCACCTGATGGGCGGGATGGCGAACGTGGCACGATACGGCTGAGATTGCGCAGGCGACAGGCGATGGCCCTGTACGATTACACAAGCAAAGGAGGTGTCTGAGAATGGGACACATGTTAGGCAGCGTAGGCGCAGGAATCTGGATGCTGCTCTGGTGGCTGATCGGGCTTGGAGTGTTGTTCTTCGTGATCTACGAGGCCACATATATGGCTGTCAGCCGCGCCCTGCGGGAGTACGGGGTATCAGGAGCCGAGCAGCGTCAGACCATGCGGGATGAGTCGCAACCGCCGTCCGCTGAGGCGTAGCGTTTGCCTCGCGGATGACGCGGCGACACACAAACAGAGCCGACAGTCGTTGAGGAGGAGAGCGATCGTGAAGGTAAGCAGGATCGCTGTGGTAGTAGTTGCAGTGTTGATGTGCGCATTCGCATGGGCCCAACACGGACGACAGGGCCAGATGATGGGCCGGCAGAAAGCCCGCTATCGCAACACGCTCCTATTCTGACAATCGTGCGGAGAGGGTACACTCTACCTGCGAGACAAGCTGCAGTGTGATTAGTTACTGACGCTGTTTCCAGTCCCGATCAACGAGAAAGGGTGCGCTCTGATGGAACTTGATTACACCGTGAAGTCGAGCAAGACGTTTGACGAAGCGGTAGATGCGGTGACTGCGGCCGCGCCCGAACATGGCTTCAAGGTGCAGTACACTCACGATCTTGCGGCGGCACTGACGAAGAAGGGCTTCCCACGCGAGTCGCTTAAGATCATCGAGGTATGCAATGCCGAGCACGCCAGCGCCGTCCTCGAACGGGAAGTGAAGGTAGCGCTGATGCTGCCGTGCCCCATCGTTGTCTATGAAGAGAATGGCGAGGTGTTCATCAGCACAGTGCGCGCGTCCATCCTGACCAGAATGTACCCTGAAGCGGGCATCGAGAATGTATCCGATGATGTTGAGGATGCTCTCGTGAAGATGGTGAATGCTGGCCGTTAGGCAACGGGCGACGCGCTGGCCTACTTCCCGTTGCGGGTGAACGCTGAGTGGGGTGAGACCCGCGGACGGTAGGACTGCGCGAGGCCGCGGGCTTGAAGCCCGCGGCCTCGCAACTGCTGTCGACGCTGCAGCCTTACCTGGGGTTGTCGGGTGCGCCGTTCTGGTGACCGAAACGCCGTCCCGGCTCACGGTCCATGCCATTGTGCCAGCGGTCGCAATACGCGCCCATCATGTGCCCGCCACCTCGCATGCCGAGACTCATCATCATGTGGCTTGAGCCCCTCATTTGTCCGGGCCCCATGCCCCGATACTGCTGCGGCTGTGCGTCATTCATACACCAACCCCAACCCCATACGTGGCCCCTTGCGTTTGCGGCTGAATGCGCGTACGCGACGGCTGCCAGTCCGAGCAGTGCGACTATCGCTACACCAATCAGAAGCACCCTCATTTCCGGCGCCTCCTGGCGCGTGTGTTCCATCCGTGTTCACTGAGACGGGGCATACCGGGATGCTTTCATTCCATTCCCATATAATCTGATAGCCTGCATGACTCATGGTCGAATGCCACCCGCGCCCTCCAGACCATTGCCGAGCGTCTTCGGAGAGGTTTTGGGGCATGAGGCAAGTATCCGCGTCTACGTCGGTTGTAGACTCTCTGCAACTCTCGCAGTGTCTCTGATACTGCGCGGCGAATGCTGGCGAGCGTTTCTCTTGCGGTCCTGCCGGGGGCCTGCTGTCCGGACGCGCGCCACCATCCTCCCGCCGGCGGTCGGCGCGATCATCATGTCGGCGAGCACGGTGATCGTGGCGATCAACGCGAGGCTGCTGAGGATGCCGGAGGCAGCGTGAGGGTTGCGGAAATCATTTCCGTCCGCCGTGCTCACGGATGACCTCTGCGGTTGCCGAATTGGGCAAAGCACAATGTCGCAAGGGCGTCCACCCCCACTCGTCCTCCAACTTGACGTCTGCCCCACCATTGATAAGTAATTCTGCTATCCCTGCCTTGTCGTGTTTGGCGGCTATGTGCAACGGCGTGCGTCCGTCTTGATCCCTGTGATTCGGAGAAGCCCCAGCGGCAAGTAGCGATTGGACCACTCCGGCATGCCCCGCCTTCACAGCGACATGGAGAGGCGTGACGGAGTTCAAGCCACCCTCAGCGCCCGGGCTGGCCCCGGCCTCTATGAGTAGCTCTACGAAGCGTCGGTCACCTTCGTCAGCGGCCAAGTGGAGCGGGGTTTCATCAAATGATCCGGCGGCCGCGTCGACGTCGGCGCCTGCGTCTATCACCAGCCTCGCAACGGCCAATAGCCCCAGTTCAGCTGCCAAGTGCAATGGCCTGTAACTGCCAGCATACTCCTCGTTTGGGTCCACACCGTCACCCAGTGCTGTCTCCAGCCGCTCACGATCGTCCATCAGGGTCGCTCGGCACAGAAGCGGCGCGGCCGCGCCATCTTGGACGAGCACCTTCGCTGTCTCTGCATGTCCCCGCCCAAGTGCCGCATCAAGTGGTGTTCGTCCTGCTGCGTCCGTCGTGCTCAGATCTGCTCCATGTTCCAGCAACGTTTCAACCACATCGGTTCTTCCTTCTTCGGCCGCCTCGCTAAGTGCGGTCTGTCCGCTTGCACTCCGCAGCGAGATTATCGCGCCGTACTTGAGGAGTTTCTCAACCACGGCAGCGTCTTCTGCGACGTACAAGGGGGTAACGCCCCCGGCGACCTGTACATTGACCGAGGCACCAGCCTTAAGGAGTAGCTCAACTGCCTGGTCGTCACCGTTCGCTGTGGCCCAGTGCAACGGCGTCCACTCCGTCGGTCGTGGGACAGGATTCGGCTCAACTTTACACTCCATTAGTACCCCGACAGCTGTTGTGTCCGCGGTCTTGGTGAACTCGTGAAGAAGCCCATGAACTGATGCACCGCGCTCCAACAGGATCCCAGCAACGTCTGAATGGCCCTTATGCGCGGCATAGTAGAGGGGGGTACGGTCGTGCGTATCCGTGGCGTTCGGATTGGCGCCAGCCTTGATCAGAAGCCAAGATGTCTCAAGCTCGCCGACCGAGGCAGACCAATGGAGAGGCGTCTTGCGTTGATCATCTCTTACGTCGGGGTAGGTGCCCGCATCTAACAGCTGCTTCACCTGCGCATGTGAGCCGGCTGCAGCCGCCTTGTGGAGTTCTGTGAAGCCAGCCGCGAAACCCACATGGGCCGAGAGCAGGATGACCGCCACTACGAGATACTGCCTTCTTGCTCTTGCATTAGTCATAGCCATTCCTCTGGCCGTCTCGCGTCTCGGACACTTCCGCTCCCCTTCGGTAGTCGGGCCATAGGAGCGGCGAGTCGAGATCGCTTGCGTCTTGGTGTTGCTCCTGAAATGGTTGAGGCGACATAGTCGCTGAATAGGTCTCCCTATCAGGGGCTCGAACAAGGGTCGCCCCTTCGCTTCGCTCAAGGCGATCTCGTAAAGCGGCCTTCTGTTCTTCGTCGCTGAGCAGTACATGCAGCAGGTGATCAACGCGTCCCTTCAGTCTCAGAACCTCTGCCACGAGATCGTCGGCAGCCTTCCGGTAGTAAAGCCAAGAGCAGAACCACGTGATCCAGCCGCCGAGCAGAAGCGCGAGAACTGTACTCTGCGCCCCGAGAGTTCCAATGATTACAACGAACGTGACGAGGCCGATAAGTAGCACACCTCGGCCAACTATGGTCATCTCGAGTAGTCTGGCTGCCACTGTGTCGAAAAGAAAGTGAATTGCGCGAATGCCCCAGTCAACGGCCTGCAAACTGAAAGCGCGAAAGGCGGCCATGCAGATACCTCCTTCCCTGAGCGTGAATACATGATGTCGCAATGCATCGTATCGTTCCAGTGTTAACTTCCGCAAGGATAACTCAACGCCCTTCAACGCGCCAGTGACGCGCCTGTCGATCTGCCAGGTCCCGCTCGCGCTTTGCTCTCTCACGCACTTGGTGCTGAGGTTGTAGGCGTCTCGCATTGCCTCTGAGCTGTCCGACCCCGAAGGTCTTTCCGCCTCCCGCGTCTAACTTACACTCCGACGGACGACCACGCCCGCAGGGAGCATCTTCATCGTGGATGATACCGTGACGCTCAGGAAGCAGGATATCGTCGAGGACCTCCGCAAGGTCGGCGTCGGGCCGGGGATGACCATCATGGTCCACTCCTCGCTCTCCGCGCTCGGACACGTCGAGGGCGGCGCCGAAACGCTCATCGAGGCGCTCATCGAGGCCGTTGGGCCCGAGGGCACCGTCGCCATGCCCGCCATGCCCGGAGGTGGAGTCTTCGACATCGACAGTTCACCCTCCACCGTCGGCGCGGTGACCGAGGTCTTCCGCACATACCCCGGCGTGCAGCGCAGCTTCCATCCAAGCCACTCCGCCTGCGCCATCGGCCCGCGCGCCGAGTTCCTGCTCGAGGACACCCTCGCTCAGCCGACCGCCATCGGCACCGAGAGCCCGTGGGGACGCCTGTCGCGACTCCCGGAGGGACATGTGCTGCTGCTGGGCGTGGACCAGGACCGCAACACGCTCCTGCACCACCCCGAGGAGATCGTGGACGCGCCCTACCTCAACACCATCGAGCGCGAATATCTCGATGAAGAGGGAAACATCCAGACCAAGACATTGAAGAGGTTTCCCGGGCCGCATCGCGACTTCATCGGCCTCGAACCTGTCATCCGCGAGTCCGGCGCCATGCGTGTCGGGAAAGTCGGCAACGCCGTCGCGCGGCTGATGCACGCTGGCACGACCGTGGACGCCGTCGTCGAGGCGCTGCGCGAGGACCCGGCGGCGGTGCTGTGCGACAACCCCAACTGCGACGACTGCGTGATGCAGCGCGCGCAGATCAAGGCCCACGACCTCGCGCAGTACGACTTCACCGCGTCGGCGCTGCTCGATGAGCTGATCGACGATCTGCGCGATGCCGCCACCGGAGGGGAGCACGCGGGTGGGCTGCAGGCCGTCTGGAACGAGGGCATCCGCTCGGTGGAGCCTGGCCCGGCGCTGACCCGCCAGCTTGTCGAGGACACGCAGGCGACCGCGGGGCTCGCCGCGGACCTCGCGGAGATGGAGATGTCCGTAAGCTGCGTGGACTGTGGTCTCACCTCGAAAGAGCTGTTCGGCGACGAGGAGACGGTCAGCCGATGTGTCTCGGATGCGGGGGAGGTCGCGCGCTCGTTTGACTGTGAGCTTTTGAAGGTCTCGGCACCGCCCCGTGGCACCGCGCTGGATGAATCGGTCGCGCGGCTCCGGGCGGTCTGCGCGGCCGCAGGTGGGGACCTGACCGTCATCTTCGAGAACACGCCCGGCTCCGCGTGGGACAGTGGCGAAGCCTGCGACCGGGTGCTGCGGGCGCTGGCGGATGAGTGCAACGTGGGCTTCGCGTATAACCCGGCGCATTTCGCGAACGTCGGCGAGAAGCCGTTCCTCGGCACATGGCGCGACACGAAGCTCAAGCACTACACGCGGGTGATCTACGTTACCGATGGCTGCTTCCCCGGGCGTCCGAAATACAGACTGCCGCTGCGCGGCAACGGTGAGGTCAAGGAGGTCATCTCGATCTTCCGCGCGCGGGGCTTCGACGGCTTCGTGACACTGAAGATGGGCGATCGCCACGGGACCGAGGCGTTCAAGCGACAGACAGAGCAATTCCGGACACTCCTGGAGACGAGTTGACAGATGGCGAAGAATGACTTCGATTTGCTGTTCACGACCACGACGATCATCGACGGAAGCGGGCGGCCCGGATACACCGGCGACATCGCGATCAGCGACGGGCAGATCGCGGCGACCGGTAACCTCGAGGGCGCGACCGCCGGCGAGTTCATCGACTGCAACGGCCTCACCGCCATGCCCGGGATCGTGGACTGCCACGCCCACTCGGACCTGACGCTGCTGGCCGATCCGCGCGGGCAGTCGAAGATCCAGATGGGCGTAACCACCGAACTGAACGGCCAGTGCGGGCTGGGCGTCTTCCCCGTGCGGCCAGAAGATCGCGACGAACTGCGCAGCGCGGTCAGCTTCATCGCCGCCGGCGTGGACTGGACGTGGGAGACCGCCGACGAGTACCTGCAGACCCTCGACCGCGCCCGACCGGCCTACTCCGCGGGTATCATGGTCGGCCACGGGGCGCTGCGCTCGTACGTGATGGGCTTCGAGGGCCGCGCGCCCACCGATGAGGAACTCGCGCGTATGCAGGACGTGCTGCGCGAGTCGCTGGACGCGGGCTGCTTCGGGCTCAGCTTCGGCTTTGAGTACGCGCCGGGCTTCTATGCCGACGACCGCGAGGCGCGAGCGCTGATGGAGGTCGTCGCGGAGCGCGAAAAGCTCGTGTCAGTGCACACGCGCTCGCAGCGCGAGGAGTTCGCCGAGGCGATCCGCGAGGTCGCGGCGCTGTCGGTCGAGGCGCAGGATGCCTCCAGCGGGCGCCTGCGGCTACAAATCGACCACCTCAAGCGCTCCGGGATGCGCTGCTGGGGCACGATGGACGAGCCGCTGCAACTGATCGAGGACATCCGCGAGGGCGGGCTTGACATCGCGTATGACATCTACCCCTACATCGCCGGGAGCAAGCACCTCGCCGGGTCGCTGCCGCGCTGGGTGCATGACGGCGGCACCGAGGCCATGCTCGAGCGGATCGGGCAGGAGGAGACGCGGGAACGGCTGCGCGCCGAGCACGAAGAGTATCTCGCCGGGGAGCGCGACAACAACCCCTTCGAGCTTGACTTCGACCGCATCCTGATCACGGACGTGGCTTCCGAGGAGAACGAGTGGGCCGTCGGCAGGCGCCTTGACGAGGTGGCGGAGGAGCGCGGCGAGGAGCCGGTGGACGCCTACCTCAATCTGCTGATCGAGGAGGGGGGCCATGTCAGCGCGGTCTTCTTCTCGATGAGCGAGGAGGACATGCGCGAGGGGCTCAAGCACCCGCTGGGTGCGGTTGCGACGGACGGCCTCGCCTTCGCGCCATCCGGTCGGGCACATCTGGGCAATCCGCACCCGCGCTCATACGGCACCTACCCGCGGCTGCTGGGCCACTACGTGCGCGAGGAGGGTCTGATGCCGCTGGAGGAGGCCGTGCGGAAGTGCACCTCCTGGCCGGCAGAGCGGATGGGCCTGGATGACCGCGGGCGCATCGCGCGGGGCAAACGCGCGGACCTGGTGATCTTCGACCACCGCCGGATCATCGACCGGGCGACGTGGGAGGAGCCGCACCAGTTTCCGCGCGGGATCGAGTTCGTGGTGGTCGGCGGCAAGATCGCGGTCGAGCAGGGCCGGCAGAATACGGAGCGGTATGGGATGGCGCTGCGGGTGTGACGGGGGACTTGCGAGCGCAGCGGGCAACGTCAGCAAGATACGGCAGGGAAACCTGGACGGCAACGGCATACGCCGACGACAGGACGGGGGAAGCGGAGTGCGGGGCGGCGCAAAATCGTTTAACGACAACAGCACAGAGGACAGAGATCAGAGGGCAGAGAACAACGACTAACGACAGCTCCTGGCAACACGGAACCCGTAGTTGAGGCGCGCGTTGTCGCGCGCGTTGCTGCCGCGATCCGCGCCGCGGCAGTTGCCCGCATTGCTGTACCACGAGCCGCCGCGCAACACGCGTTTATCACCACTGCTCGGACCGGTCGGGTCCGTCGTGGGGGATGATCCGTAGTAGTCCGAATCGTACCAGTCCGCACACCACTCCCACACGTTCCCGGACATGTCCAGCGCCCCGCACCAGCTTGCCCCCGAGGGGAAGCTCCCCACCGGGAAGGTCCGATTACCGGGACCTCTGTTCTCGCGCCAACACAATCGGTCCTCGTCCCAAGTATCGCCCCACGGATAGCGATGGGCCTCAGGACCTCGCGCCGCGTACTCCCACTGCGCCTCCGTCGGCAGTTCAAGACCGACCTTCTCGCAGAACTCCTGGCAATCGTTCCACGACACGTTCACCACGGGATGATCGTCGCCCTGCTGGTTGCCCGGTACACTGCCCATCACTCTCCGCCACTGCGCCACCGTGACCTCGGTCTTGCCGATCCAGAATCCGCTGACGTGGACTCGATGAACGGGGGTTTCATCATCGGCTCCGTCCTCGCTGCCCATCATGAAGCTACCACCGGGCACCCGGACCAGTGTGATGCCTGCCGGGCCCTCGACCTCCTGACCCGCGTGCGTCCCGGGGCGCTGCCATGGTTGTGGAAGCCCCCAGATTCGGAAGCGATCGTCTGTGTACTCCCGCTGCCAGCGGTAGAGAAAGCCCCCGCCGTCCCCCTGGCCGTGAGCGGACGCTTCTACCGTCACAATGATCGGGACGCTGGTGGCGGTGGCCTGCTCTGATGAGGACGCCTGCGAGTCGCCCGCGATTTCGAAGTCGTAATCCGCCCACGTGTACCGCTCCTGTCCACCGGGGATCTCGGTGTAGGTGTGGGTGTCCTCCGTCACGGCCACGGCTGGCTCCTGGATGGCGAGGGTTGCGGTGATGTCGCCCATCGCCGGGGTACCACAGTTGCGCAGGGCCACATGGAACTCGATCGTCTCGCCGCCCTCCATCTTCTGATCGTCGTCGCCACTGCTCGGCCCCGGCACGTCGTCGTCAACCTTCGCGTCACCAAATTCGAGCGGACCGACGTTGAAGACTTCCAGCGGGAATCTGTGTTCCACGCGATAGTCATCATCCCGTGTCGGAGAATCGCCTGAATCCCATACCATGAGCACCAACTCGGCCTTGTGGCCGTCGGGACACGCGGGATCGATTCGCACGCGGTAGGGACACTCCGGGGTCACGGTCTGATCGGGGTATATCTCGTCGTAAACGACCTCCCCGGGGTCCTTCTCCTTTGTAGCCTTATCAGGATTGGGAGGCATGACTTCGATGTATTCATCCTCGGAGCTGAGGAAGCCTGAGACGCTGAGAAAGGGCTTCTCGCTGTCGTTCTTCAGGGAGATGCGCAGTTCTACGACTTCCCCGGCGTCCGGCGCGCCGTTGTGGTTGCCAGCGGGCGACCCGCCCGCTGCCCCCTCCGGACATGCGTCGCTCACCACCTCGTACACCCATCCGCGGTCGGCGTGGTGTGCAGCGTTTGGTGCGGGGACTATGCGAAGCGTGGCGTCTTGCTGCCCATAGGTCGGAATGCTCAAGCCAAGTACAACGAGGGCAGTCGTGAGGAGGGTCAGGAGTGCGACGTATCCGTTTGGGCGCATGGTGATCCCCTCCCGACAGAAGGGTCGCTGTGTGCCGTGGTGGTCCGGTACTGGGCCTTCTGTCGTCTGCTACAGCTATTGCTTTGCCGAGTTTCGGGTGACGGCAGACAACCACATGTTCTTCGCTTACTGAAGTAAACCTTCTTCGC
This sequence comes from uncultured Armatimonadia bacterium, assembly GCA_964484945.1. Taxonomy (GTDB): domain Bacteria; phylum Armatimonadota; class Zipacnadia; order Zipacnadales; family UBA5352; genus UBA5352. The sequence continues at coordinate 12,595 of CAZAHB010000094.1, forward strand.
AAGGAGACGAATGGATTCGTTAAGCCACGATGCGCTCCCGCGGGTGCTGCGGCGGATCACTCGGAGGAGTCCAGGCCGACGGCGGCCAATTAATGTGACGGCTCGCAACAGACGGTGAGAGCAGGCGATGCAAGGCGGCGAAGACCTATGACCCACATCGACACATCCGGCTATTCTGCGGGGACCGGGTGGAGCGGTTCGACCCAGAGCAAACCATGACACGAAGCCAGGTGAGATGACGTGCCAACACTGCACATTCTGCGAGCAGGGACGCCTCAGCCGCGATCGGAGCGCTGGGGGACGGCGTTTGCGCTGGAGATGGCCGACGAAGTCGTCATGATCGACTGCGGGCCGTGCGCAACGGGGAAACTCGTTGACGCCGATCTCGCGCTCACGGATGTGAACTGGCTGTTCTTCACGCATCATCACTCCGACCACAACGCCGACTACCCGAGCCTGATGCTCTTCCGCTGGGATCAATGCACGGGCGACGAGCCGCCGCTGAAGGTCATCGGGCCGCCGCCGACCGAGCATGTCACCGAGCGCCTCTTCGGGGACGACGGCGCGTTCCGCGACGACGTGGCCGCGCGCATCAACCATCCGGCGAGCGAGTACTGGCACACCCGCCGCGGCGGCTCCCTCCCGCGACCTGGCCCCGCGTTCGATGCGCGCGACGTTTCTCCCGGCGAGACCGTCACCGGCCCCGCGTGGACGGCCCGCTGCGCGGAGGTCGATCACATGCAGCCGTGGCTGCGCACCTTCGCCTGGCGCTTCGACTGGGATGGCGGCAGCGTCTGCTTCTCGTCAGATACCACCTCGCGCGAGGCCGTCAGCCAACTGGCCGAGGACGTGGACACGCTCGTGGCGAACGTGCCTCTGCGCCAGAAGAGGCAACGCGATGACCTTCCGGCGGCCACCCACTGCACCCACGGTACGCTCGACGCTGCGGAGGTGGCTCGCGACGCGGGTGCGCAGAAGCTGGTCCTCGCCCACCTGACGCAGGGCCTGATCAATGAAAGAAACGAGGTAGTCGAAGAAATCGCACAGATATACGATGGCGAGGTCATCCTGTCCGAGGAACTGATGGCGCTTGAGTTGTGAGGGCATTCGAGAAGGGTGATCAGCGATGATCCACATTGGCACATCTGGCTACTCCTACGACAGTTGGGTCGGGCCGTTCTATCCGGAGGGGACCGACACGCGCCAGTTCCTCGACTACTACGCCCGGCAGTTCGACTGCAATGAGGTCAACTACACCTACTACCGGATGCCCAACGCCGGGACCCTGGAGGCCATGTCGGCCAAGACGCCGCCGGACTTCCGCTTCGTCATCAAGACCAATCGCACGATGACGCATGAGCGCGAGGAGGCCGATGAGAGCGTCTTCGACGAGTTCGTCGCGGCGCTGGATCCGCTCCGCGAGCAGGGGAAGTTCGCGTGTGTGCTCGCACAGTTCCCGTGGGGTTTTAAGCTGAATCAGCAGAATGTCGATTACCTGAAGTACCTGAGGAAGATGATGCACGGCGTGCCGGTGGTGGTCGAATTCCGCAACGATTCGTGGATCCGGGACGAGACGTTCGAGTTTTTGCGGGAGGCGAACTTCGGCTACTGCTGCGTGGACGAACCGGGTCTGGACGGTCTGCCGGGGCCCCGCGCGGAGGCCACCAGCGCCATCGGCTACGTCCGCTTCCACGGTCGGAATGCCGAGAAGTGGTGGGAGCACGATGAGGCCTGGGAGCGGTACGATTATCTGTACTCCCGCGAGGAATTGAGCGAGTGGGTGCCGAAAGTGCACGAACTCGCGGAGCAGACCGAGGAGACCTACGTGTTTTTCAACAATCATTACGGCGCACAGGCCGCGCAGAATGCGAATGACTTCGCGGACCTGCTGGAGGATGCGGGGTGAGTAGTGGGGCAGGCAGTGCTGTCCACGCCTGACCTCCCCCGCCCTCGCACCGACTACGCGCTTCGCGCGAGTCTTGCGCTCAGGCACCTCCTCCGTTCCGGAGGGGGTAACGACCGTGTCTCATCACCGAGAAGACTGTTCAATGCCGTGACGTTACGCGTTCTGCCCCTCTCCCAAAGCCCAGCTTGCTGGGCTCCGGAGAGGGGGCCGGGGGGTGAGGTCCGATCAAGAGCAGACTTCCATGCCCCGGACCAGCCCATCATGGAGGACCACATGAAGATACTCGTCACCGGAGGGGCCGGGTTCATCGGCTCCAACATTGCTGACCGCTACATCGCCGAGGGGCACGAGGTCGCGATCATCGACAACCTCGCCACCGGCCGGCGCTCGAACATCAACCGCGCCGCGAGCTTCCATGAGATCTCGATCACCGACGAGGAGGCCGTGAGGGATATCTTCGCCGCCGAGCGGCCTGAGGTCGTCAGCCACCACGCCGCACAGATGGATGTGCGCCGCTCGGTGATCGAGCCGCAGTTCGACGCGGAAACAAATGTCGTCGGCACCATCAACGTGATCGAGGCGGGGCGCTCGGTGGATACGCGCAAGTTCATCTTCGCCTCATCGGGCGGTGCGATCTACGGTGATGCGGATGTGATCCCCACGCCGGAGGACGCGCCGATCGAGCCTGTCTCGCACTACGGGACCTCCAAGCGCGCGGGCGAGCTTTACTTCCAGCTTTACGGTCGGCTCTACGGGATGGACTACACCGTCCTGCGCTACGCCAATGTCTACGGCCCGCGCCAGAACCCGAAGGGGGAGGCGGGCGTCAACGCGATCTTCGCGAACATGATGCTGCGCGGCGAGAGGCCCGCTATCTTCGGACAGGGCGACAAGACGCGCGATTACGTGTACGTGGGCGATGTCGTGGAGGCGAACGTGCTGGCGCTGGAGCGCGGCGACGGGGAGACGCTCAACATCGGCACGGGCGTGCAGACCACCGACCAGGAGGTCTACGACGCGGTCGCGGCCGCGGTGGGTTTCGATGAGCCGCCGATCTACGGCGAGGAGCGCGCGGGCGATGTCCGGCACTCCTGCGTGGACCCGTCGAAGGCAAAAGAGGTGCTCGGCTGGGAGGCGACGGTGGAGTTCCGCGAGGGCGTACGCCGAACCGTGCAGTATCAGCGCGAGCATGAGCTGAAGTGATATCTATCCGCGCGAATCCAACGCAGCTTCTCGCGCGTACAGGCACACGCCCCGGACCTTATGGCCCGGGGCGCGATTGCGTACGGAGGTCAGTTCCCTACTGCGAGATGCGGTTCCAGGTGATAGTGACGTCGGAGCCTTCTTGAACGAAGTCCACCGTCATCGTTCCGTTGCTCACCGTGTAGTCCATGGTCAGATCGAAGTCGAGGATCAGTCGCAGGTCGCCGCCGTCGGTAGTCCACAGGCCAAGCTGACCGCTGACGACCTCGTCATCCGAAGTCAACTCGCGCGAGATCACGGTCCCATCCGGCCAGAAGTCCATGAGCATGTAGCTGTCAGCGGGATCGTAGCCGAAGAAATTCGCGACCGGGACCGACTGGCCGTCGCGCTCCACCTGAACGGGCATCCACTGGCCGACGACGGACGTGTCACGGTTACCCTCGGGTGCCCAGGGCGTGAGTTCGAACTGAGTGGTGTTTCCTTCGTCGAGGAAGGTGATCGAGGTGTTGTCCGCCGCCCAGACGCCCCGGAGCGTGACACCATCGTCTTCAAGGTTGATGACAAGCAACTCGTCCTGGGTTGCCCAGGTGCCCCGCGAGTGGTCGAGAACGTCGCCATCGTCTTCGATGACGAATATGTCCAGGGTACCGGTCGGCTGCATGTGCAGCACGACACCGAAAAACTCGGTCTGGAGACCGAAGAAGTCAGCGATTGGCTCCAGGGTGCCGTTGACGTTAACCTCTGAGAGCAGCCATCCACGCGCGAGACCATCCGCGCGACCGTCTACGATGGTCTTCGGAACCCAGCGGACCATGATCTCCGAGTCGTTCTCGGTGAAGTTCACCACCAGCACCCGGCCATCGAAGCTGTAGGTGATGTCGATGACATCCTCGCCAACGGTCAGAGTTCCGGTGCCGTCCTCTGCCGTCCAGGTTCCGTCCTGTGTGCCGGCTATCTCCGTTTCGCCATAGTGAGTAACCTCGAGCGTTCCGTCATCGACGAACTGGATCTGCATGTTGACGACGCCCTCATCCCAGTCGAACGCCTGACTGGGAGCGATCTGGACACCATCCATGGTTGCCAGATAGGGTTGCCACGTGCCGACGAGCGCGTCATCAACCGCGATACCGGAGCCGTCACCGTCGCCGGGCAGTCCGTCGCCATCTCCGCCACTACATCCAACGATCCCGAATGCTGCTACAACCGCCATTACCACGAATACAGCCGTAATCCTTCGCATCTTCGTCTCGACCTACTTTCCTCTGGATTGGCATCAAAATCGAGCACAGGTTCGCACACCCACTGTTCATACACACAATACTGCAGCATAAGCTTCGTGTAGTTGCTTGTGCGTATCTCCCTTCCACCCCTTATAGTGCTCGCCTCACTACACTGCGCAAGTTTTACACGGGAAGGAGGTTTCGTCAAGTATCATGCAGTCACTGAGGATTATCGGGGGATGGCTGCAACGCGATAACGAGCGGGAGAGGTGCCCGGCCGTGGTGCTATCAATCACGCTGGCCCCGATTCGATGGGTGAGCACAGTCAGGGCACACCCGGACATTCCAGTTCGACGCAGACAGGGCGCGGACGGGGGCGCGTCCGCACCACGGAAGCGGGGCTGCCGGTGCCTGCGCGTGTACCTTGCAGCTTGCGACTGCCTTCAGCCCATCAGATGGGCACACAGCCGCGAGACGACGAACATGCAGGTGTCGATGATCTGCTCGTGCGACCATGGGGCCTTCGAGTCCAGCGTCCCCTGAGGGCTTTCGTAAAGCAGCGGCATCGCGCCCGCGAAATAGTGGTAGAGACTCGTCGTGTTCCGGTCGGAGGAGAGTATCTTGCCATCAAACAGGATGTCCTCGGCCTTTGCTGCGTCGATGATCTCCTGGCACAGGTGATGCTGGTCCTGCTGCATGTCCGCCGGCACGCGGTTTGTGGGCCTGATCATCAGCGGCGGCGCGGCGTGCGCGTGGAACTCCAGGACGATGTCCGGCTCATGGTCGGCCATGAAGCCCATCGTGGCCGCGGCCTCGGGACTTTGCAGATCCTCGGGATCTCTCTCGCGGTTGACGTGCTGGCCCGCGTCGTTGAACAGGCCGCCGAGGATCATCATCTCATCGGGGTCGCAGTCCCCTTCGGCCGGGTCGTAGCGCTCGCCGTCGAGCGTCATGCCCGCGTCGTAGTGGAGGATGTCCTGCCGGGCGAGGCCGACAAAGCAGTTCGGCATACGCGCGCGGGCGTCGGGGTTGGCGACAGGCACGATTACGTAGTTGAGGTCATCGACGATCTCCGGCCACGAGGTGCCCTTCAGATCGCGGCCATAGCCGAGCACGGAGATGAGGTTGCAGCAGGCCGCCGGCCCCTGCGATTCGTGCCCGTGTACGCCCCCGACCAGCCCGAGTGTGGGGGCATCCGCGCGGCCGCGGTAGGTCACGCCGTGGATCGCGCGGCCGCCCGCCGATGTCCCGATGTGCTCGACGTTGCAGTGGGCGGCTGTGGAGAGGATCTCATCGTATCGGTCGAATGTCGCCGGCCAGAACTCCGGCGTGGTGATGCGCGGCGGCAGTCGGCGTCGCAACGTCGGATCGAGCATTCTGCTCACTCTCCCGTATCGGTTGCGGCATCAGGCGATTGTGCGCTGGGCGAAGATCAGCCCCACGTGCCCGCGCCGGGCGTCACTCCCGCCATCTTCGCCCATGTGCTGCACGGTCGGTCCCTTCTTTCTGTTGACGCGCAATCTGATCTGTCGTGACGGTGCTGGACGTCATTCAGCTTCGGCGGATTCGGCGCGCGGACCTTTCTCGTACACCTCCGGGTTGAGCAGATGTGGCGGGCGCTCGCCTGAAAGGACCGCACGCACACAGTCGCACACCACTGCGTTCACCCGCGCCGCCGATTCGGCGGTCTGCGAAGCGTTGTGAGGAGTGATGATCGCGTTCGGGGCGCTGAGAATCGGGGCATCCGCATCCGGTGGCTCGTCCTCGAGGGTGTCCAGGCCTGCGCCCGCGATCCAGCCATCCTCAAGAGCGCGCACCAGTGCCTGCTGATCCACCAGCCCACCCCGGCCACAGTTGATCACGAGCGCGTCGGGCTTCATGGCGCGAAGCTGCTCTTCGCCGATCATTTCGCGCGTCTCCTCGGTGAGGTTCGCATGCAGCGTCACGATGTCCGCTTCGCTCACGATCCGCTCGAGCGTGGCGCGCTCGGCGCCGACGGCATCGAATGCTTCGGCGCCCGCATACGGGTCGTGCGCGAGCACCTGCATGTCGAAGCCGCGGGCGCGTCGAGCGACCGCGCTGCCGATGGAGCCGAGGCCGACGATGCCGAGGGTCTTGCGCCAGGCCTCGCGGCCCTCCACGTGGCGCCAGTCCAGCGAGCGGGCCACATCCATCTGCTCCGGGAGCCTGCGCAGCAGCGCCAGCATCAGCGCGCAGGTCTGATCGGCGACCGATTCCTGCAGGGTACCAGGGGTGTTGGTGACGATCACGCCTGCATCAGTGCATGCGGGCAGATCGATCGCATCGTAGCCCACGCCCCACCGCGCGATGATGCGCAAATCCGGCAGCGCGCTGAGCACCGCCTCATCGTAGGGTTCGACGCTGGCGACCACGCCCGCGCAGCCCGCGAGCACCTCGGTCAGTTCCTCCCGGCCGAGGACGTGACCGCAGGGACCGTGCTCGACCTCCACGCCCGCGGCGCGCAGCGGCTCTCCGGCCTCAGGCTCGTGGCGGATAAAGGGAGCGGCGAGGACCATCACGCGGTCGGGCATACTCAGGCCTCCCCACCGGCGGACGGATGCTCGCGTAATTCGCCGAGCGCCTCATGGCTGGCGCGGATGAACAGCGAGACCTCGGACGCGAAGCACAGGAAGCGACAACCCGCGTCGAGGTACTGCTTCGCCATCTCCACATCGAACACGTGCATGCCGGGGGCGACGCCCGCGGCCTGCGCCGAGGCGAAGATGTCCTCGATCGCCTGCACCACCTGCGGGCTGTCAAGCTGCCCGGGCAGTCCGAGGCTCAGCGAGAGATCGTTGGGGCCGATGAAGACCGCGTCGATGCCGTCCACGGCGAGGATCGCCTGGCGGTTCTCCAGGCCCTGAGCGGTCTCGATCTGCACCGCGACGAGCGTCTCCGCGTTCCGGGCCCGGGTGAACTCTCCGGCGGGCTCGGCGGAGTAGTCGTCATGCGCGATGTTCGTCCCCAGGCCGCGCTTTCCGTCGGGCGGGAACTTCACCTGGCTGACGATGTCGCGGGCCTGCTCGGCCGTCTCCACGTGTGGGAAGATCAGCCCGTCGCAGCCGAGGTCGAGGTAGCGCGCCGGCCACTGCCCGCGGGAGGCGGGGGCGCGCACGAGGATCGTCAGGCCGATCTCGCGGGCGGCCCGGGTGAGCCAGGCGACCGTCTCCAGCCCCGGCCAGTGGTGCTCGGTGTCGAAGATGACGAAGTCGTACCCGGCCTCGCGCACGATGCGACACGTGCCCGGTGAGAGCATTTCGCCGAGCATGGTGCCGATCACGGCCTCATCGCGCGCAAGCGTATCCTTGATGGCTGTCGCGTTCATATTATCTCCCTCCTGCTCTGTGTGAGCATCTTCGCCACAGGCGGCGAGCGTCCCTTCTCCACGCGACTGCAGGGCGGAGCCGACTTCGGGGATGTCCCTGCTGACATTCGGCCGGATGGTTGGGCGGGTGCCGTTATCAACCGCGAACGTGTCGGGCGAAGGCTCGCCCGACCTCCGGACGGCGACCCACTCGCTATGCTCGGGGTTGGGCGTTTGCGTGGCGCCAAATGACAGCGCCGCGCGAACTCCATGAGTTTCGAGCAGGCCTGC
>CAZAHB010000095.1:0-20484 GCA_964484945.1 uncultured Armatimonadia bacterium
GGGTGACACCTCCCCTTCTACTACCCCGTTACCTACAAAATTCGGTCGCACCCGCGTGCCCGTGATGGTGATGTTCTGTCAGGGCCGCTGTGATTTCGACAGCCCTCACAGAGGGCCCGATCCGCGAACTGGGATGTCGTTAAATGAACGCACGCCCGGCAGAGCCGGGCGTGGTGGGGGTCGGGGACGCCGTGATCACCACATGGTGCTGGCGTCGTCAGAGGGCGCGGCCTTCGTAACAACCACATTCGCCGCCCGGGGCCCCTTCGGGTCGTCCTCCACGTCGAACTCCACCTCGGAGCCCTCAGAGAGGGTCTTGTAGCCCTCGCCGACGATTGAAGAGTAGTGCACGAAGACGTCCTCGCCATCGGCGCGCTCGATGAATCCGTACCCCTTCGCGTCGTCGAACCACTTCACAGTCCCGGTCGCCATTACGTCTGCCCTCCCGGACGTCGGTGCGCTGCTCCCGCTGAGGGATACCTCCGCAGCGCTGGAAACAACATAACACTTAGGAACGCTACACCAAGTATAGGGGATCGCGTTTGTGAACGCAAGATGGATTCGTGGCTGAACGCGGCAAAGTCTCACCGCGGGCGCCATTTGCCGCATCATGCTAACCAACTGAACCTCGCGCGAAGGGGAAGTGCACACGTTGGCCGTGCCGTCGCCGTTCCCCTTTCCCTTTTCCCTTTCTCACTTGTCCCTTCGCCCTACAGTTTGATCTGTTTCCACTTGCCGCGCTTGAAGATCGCGCCCACCATGAACGCCTGCATGCTCCAGGCGATGGCAAGACCGATCCAGGCGCCCAGAGGTCCGTAGCCGAGCACGACCGTGAGCAGATAGGCGAGGCCCGGACCCAGGACCGTCACGAAAATCAGACTTGCGTAGAGCGGCGACATCGTGTCACCAGCCCCCCGCAGCGAGCCGGAGAAGCCCATCGATGCGCCGGTAAAGGGCAGGGCAGCCGAAAGCGTGATAAGGGCCAAAACGCCCCACCTGATCGTATCCGGATCGTCCGTAAAGAACCTGATCAGCCAGTGCGACAGTCCCATGAAGATCAGGGCCATCAGCGTGGTTGCGCCCACCGAGATCCACGTGACCGTCCAGCCACTGCGCTCGGCGCGCCTGGGATCATCGGCGCCCATGTTCTGACTGACGGCGGTCATCGCCGCGCTCATCAGTGCAAGCCCGAACATCACTCCGAACATGCGAAGCTGCATCGAGACGGTGTAGCCGGCAACCGCGATGCGCCCCGCATCTGTCTGGTTCAGGATCCAGAATATCGTCAGAAACGCGAGATTGCGCGTGAAGCCCTGGATCGAGCTGGGCACCCCGATATAGAACATCTTCCCCCATAGTTCGATGTCTGCGCGCCATCGTGCCAGCAGCTTCATCTGGATGGCGAACTTCCCGCTGCTGACGATCCAGAGCTGGATCAGGGCCCCGATGGTGCGCGAGGTCACGACCGCCCATGCCGCGCCCTCGACGCCAAGCTCCGGGAAGGGGCCCACGCCGAAGATGAAGAGCCAGTCGAAGAGAATGTTGCCGGAGTTGATCCCGAGCAACACCCACAGAGGAGTGAGCGTGTCGCCCGCGCCGCGCAGAGCGGAGATCACCATGAAGTTGAGCATCAGCGAGATGGCGCCGAAAAAGTACGCGCGCATATATCCGGTGGCTGCATCATGCACCGCCCCCTCGGCTCCCATCATGCTGACCACGCTGGGGGAGAAGAAGTATCCGAGGGGGATAATGACAATGCCGAACAGCACCGAGAGGATGATCGCCTGGCGCGCCACGTCCGATGCGCGTTGCTGGTTGCCCTCGCCCATGTACCGCGCCGACAGCACCTGGGTGCCGGTCGCCACCGCGAAGATGATCGTCATGAAGGTGAAGATCGCCGAGCGCGACTGCCCCACGGCCGCAATCGCTTCCGGACCGAGCTTGCCGACCATCTTGATATCGGCGATGCCCATGACCCAGTTAAGGAATGATGCTGCGACGATCGGCCATGCCAGCAACGCGATCTTGCGCAGAAGGTGGCCTTCTGTGAGGTCCACCCGCCGCTGTGCACCGTCGGTGGTGACCGGGGGCTCCTCAACGGTCCCGTCACCGGGCGGGCAGCTGGGTGCTGGGTCGGGCTCTTGCTCCGAGTTGTCTTCGGCTGGTGTGTCGGCCGGGTCTTCCTGCTGCATCAGGGATACTCCAGGCAAGCCTGCGGGGCTGAGGGGGCTCGTTTCGGGCAAAGAGAATACCGCCGGCCGTATCGCCGGCGGCACCTCACATGCACCTGAAGTATACTCCTTTATGCTTGCAGATGCAACTGCTTGCGCCCTGCAGGCGGGCGCGCGATCCTTGATACCGCTCTCGCGCGTGTGATAAGATGGCGACCGCACTCAGGGCCACCGCGACTGTGTCAGGACACGTTGCGCGAGAAAACCCGCGGTCGGACAGGACGGCGTTCGCCCCCTTCAGCGGGTGGTCTTACGTATTCTCTTCCAGGAGCCGGGACTATGAGATCTGCGTTCGTCAGGGGACTGGCAGTCGGCGTCATCGCATCGTTCTTCATCGCCATGCGCGATCTGACTGACTTCGGGTTTCTGATTCTTCAGGGGCGCCTGGATGCGCTGAATCTGATCTCACAGGCCAGCCTGCTGATTGTTGCTTACATGGCGGCGGCGGGAGTGCTGGTAGCTATCGGTGGGGGACTGTTCGGCCTGGTCGGGGGGCGTCCTCTGCTGCAGAATCTCCACCGGCGGCTGACAGTCGGCCCGCTGCTGGTGGCGGCCGCGCTGATCCCTGCGGTGCGGCTGTTCGCCGGCGAGGGTGCAGGCGGCGCAGGGTGGCGCCTGCTTGAGTTGGCCGCAATCTCGGTGCTCGTGGGCGCGGCCGTCTACGGCGATCCGGAGGACGAGAGTGCCTCGCGCTGCTCACCGGCAACGGTTATCGCCGCATGGGCGCTGGGAGTGGTTACTATCGCCGGCGGCGCTGTGCTGGCGGAGGGCAAGCTGCCGGGCGGCGTGTTCGGGATGATCGCCGTGGTGGCGGTCGGTGGTGCCGTCGCGCTTGCCATGCAGTGGCTGGTGTCGGCCCTCGACCGTGCACTGTCATCGCGGTGGAACCCCGATGTTGCGCGCGCGACCATCGCCGGGATCATTGCTGTGCCGCTGCTTGCTCTGGCTGTCAACGGCCTCGCGCTGCGACAGGCCGACGAGAGCGGAGCCATCAAGCAGGCCGACGCCGGAGACGCACCGAGCATCATCCTTATCAGCGTGGATGCGCTGCGCGCTGACGAGATCGGTTGCCTGGGCGGCCCGGCGCGGACCCCGAACATCGACGCCATTGCCGAAGAAGCATTTGTATTCGAGCGCGCGTTTTCGGTGGCTCCCGGGACGCGCCCTTCCTTCGCGGCATTCTTCAGCGGCCGGTATCCCAGCGCGATGGGAGTGGCGCGCAACCATGCCGGCAAGTCCCAGTATGAGTGGCGCACCGAGCCGCAGACGCTCACTGAGGTCGCCAGGCAGGCCGGATACGCCACCAGCGCGGTTGTGACCAATCCCAACCTGACGCGGGCGGCCAACGCCGATCAGGGCTTCGACTACTTCCACCACTGCAGCATGCCCCCGCCGGCACTTGGCGCGCCGATGGTGCATGATGTTGCGAACCTGTTCGGGCTGTCATTGCTGGAATCGCGCTCAACCGGCGCCTACAACGAGCTTGATGACGAGCTGGAGCGCGCGAATGTGGTCACGCCTCGCGCCATCGATGTCATCCGTAGACTGCACGATGGGCCGAATCTTTTCTGGGTGCATTACATGGAGCCGCATGCCCCGTACGATCCGCCCACCCTCCCCGAGAGCGAGCGCGTGGTGCCCGACGTGCAGGCAGGCCTGGCCGGGTATGAGGGGGCAAGTGCGCCGGAGCGTCAGCGCTGGATCACCGCCTACACCGCCGAGACGGAGTTCAACGACCGCTGGATCGGGCGTCTGGTTGAACGGCTCAAGCAGCAGGGACTGTGGGACTCGGCGATCGTAGTCTTCTGGTCAGACCATGGCGAGGAGTTTTGGGACCACGGCGGTTGCTTCCACAGCACCACGCTCTACAACGAGCTTCTGCACGTTCCCCTGATGATCCATCTGCCCGGCCAGGTGGAGGGCCGGCGCGTGGCGGAGAGGGTAAGCCTGATCGACGTGATGCCGACCGTCCTCGACCTGGCCGAGTTGCCCACACCGGAGGGCCTCACGGGGCGTAGCCTGGCAGGCTTCCTGGAGAATGGTGATGCCCTGCCCCCCTTCGAAGTCTTCATGGAGGGGGTTGGGATCGGGGGGACGCGTAAGGCGCTTCTGACCGAGAATTACAAGCTCATCTACGACCCGTTCCACGAATCGTTTGAGCTGTATGACCTCCGTGAAGATCCCCATGAACGGCATAATCTCTCCGGGCGCGTGGAGAGTGAAGAGATTGCGCGGATGGAGCAGAAACTGGGCGATTGGACGGAACTGTCACTGTCTGCGATGGATAGTTTCCTGGGCGGAGGTGCGCAGGAGATCTCCCCGAAGGTGCGCCAGCGCCTGCGCGATATGGGGTACATTCAGTAGAGCTGGGCACTGTCCGCAGGCCGATCAGGAGCAGGGGGCGGCCCGGACGCCGCCCGAAGCGAGTGGATCGATCATGATGTCCGCAGCAGCGGATTGCCCGGTACGGATGTCGGGCCGCAGGTGCAGACGTAATCGTCCGGCCCGTGGCCAAGCTCCTCCCGACGGAATTCCGCCCACATCTCCGGGGTCTCGTCACAGAATGAGATGGGCACTTCGGTGTCGTGGCGGCGGATTTCCTCTACATATGAACGCAGGATGTCGAGGCGCAACTCGTGCGGGAACATCTGCTTGCCCTCCGGCCAGAAGGGCTTTCCCGGGTGCTCATCGGCCTCGTAGATCTCGCAGCAGGCTTCCACGTAGACCGGGTCCAGCAATTCCATGTCAAAGCACCCCTGCAGGCGGTCGTATCCCAGCAGTCCCAGCGTGTCGATGGTGATCACGTCCGGCTTCACCCGAGGGAGGAAGTCGGCGATCATCTCGGCGCCCTCCTTCCGCCAGCCCTTCACCGGGACGATGGGGGAGAAGCGCGCCCGCACGTGGTACCCCGCCTCCTGGCATTTGCGCGCCCCCTCGATGCGCGCTCCTGTCGGGGGGGAGTTCTTCTCCACCTCCCGCGCGACCGTCTCCGAGGAGATCGTCCACGAGATGATCGTTCGCCTCCCGTGATCGAGGTCCAGCAGGTGCTCGACGTTGTCCGATTTGGTGTAGAGCATCAGGTACTGATCGTCCGCCGGGCTCTCTGATGCCCGCTCGGCGAAGAGGCCGATCATGATCTCGGACGTCCCGTATTCGGGCTCGAAGGTGATCGTATCGGTCTGGTTATCGTACTTCCAGAGCCGGCACCAGAGGTGCTCGTCAAGGACGGCCGGAAGCCGCTGTGCCATCTCCTCGAGGTTCAGGTGAATGTTGAGGAATGTCCCAATGTTGCAGTAGTCGCAGGCGTGCAGGCACCCCCAGGCAGAGTGCAGGTCGTGGGCGTTGCGGCAGATCCCGTTGCGCGATTCCAGCAGCGACTCCCCGTCGCGGTAGCCGACGAATCCTGCGCCGCTGAGCCTCGCGAAGCGCAGGTACGGGTAGCGTTCAACGAACGCCGCCTGGCTGTCGGCATCGCGCCACGCGTATGTATTGAAGATGATGTCCGGGTCGCGGGTGCGATTGTACTGCCCGGTGCGCCACTCGGTGACGCGATCCCATCGCTTCTCGCGCGAGATCTCGTTGAGCATCGCATCATCGACGGTGGTGGGCGGCTCATCGGGGTCGATGGAGCCCATCATCCGCTCCATCCGCTCGACGCAGCGCGGGTCCTCCTGGACGCGTTCATGCACGTATACGTTGCGGGGCGTGATCGGATACATCTCGGCACTTCCCGGGACCGTCGGTTCATTTGCGCCGGGGATTTCGGCAAGGGGTATTGCGACACCTGCGTCGGCGACGGATGACGAAGGTCGTGGTCGTCTTCCGTTAGGGAGGGACCGAACCTTCGCGCCGCTACACGACAGCGGACGCGCGGAGGGACCCTCCAGAACGGCGTGCGACAAACGCCCCCTACTCCTCTTCCATCTCCTCTCCGCCCTTCCCCCGCACCGCCGCCACGAGTTCCTCGAGCGGCGCGCCCTTGGTCAGGAACGCCTCCGCGCCCGCGTCGAGAATCTCCTGAGACAACTCACCCTCCTCGTGGACGCTCAGGCCGATGATCCGGATCTCCGGATGTTGCTCCTTGATAATCCGCGCGGCCTCGATTCCGTTCATCGGCTCCATCCCGATATCCATGAGGATAACGTCCGGCGCCAGGCCATCGGCCATCTTCACGCCCTCTTCGCCATCGGCCGCTCGGCCGACGATCTCCAGCCCCTCAGTCGGTGCCAGCATCTGCGCCAGCCCATCGCGCATCATCTCGTGATCGTCAACGATCAGCACCCGCAGCGGCTCGCCGTCTCCGTTGGCCTCCCGCGCCTTCGTCTCGTAGTCCCTCAGTGACTGTGGCGGCGCGTTCTTGCGGTCGAAGACCTCCGCCGGGACCGCCAGGGTCGCCCGGCAGCCACCCCCGGGGACGCTCTCGAGGTCAAGCTCTCCGCCCAGCAGCTCCGCCCGCCGCGCGATCCCCACCAGGCCGAAGCCCAGGTCGTCGCCCCGCTCCTCCAACTCACAGGCGTCGAAGCCCTTCCCCTCATCGCAGACGGTTATCCGCACCATGCCGTCCTCGCGCGTCAATCGCAGCTCAGCGTGGTCCGTCTCGGCGTGCTTGGCCACGTTGAAAAGGAACTCGCGGGTCGCGTCCACCAGGAACAGCGCCAGAGTGGTCGAGCCCGGCTCGGTGCGGTTGTCGACCTGCACGTCCACATCAAGTTCGTGCAGGCGGTTGCACTCCGCCGCCAGCCAGTTCATCGCCGCGATGAAGCCCGCATCCCGCAGTACCGGTGGGCTGAGGTGACGGGTGAGCGTTCGAGCGGTGTCAGTCGCATCTTCCAGCAAGTCCACGGCGTCCCCGACCGCCTTCTCGGTCTCCGGTTTCTCCCCCAACGAGGCCAGCGACTTCACCTTCAGCTTCGCGCCAGCGAGCATCTGCTGGATCTCGTCGTGGATCAGCCCCGCCACGCGATGCCGCTCGGCCTGCTCGGTCTCGGTAATCTGCCGGGCAAGGTCGCGCAGCTTCGCGGAACGACGGTCGGCCACTTCCTCCGCCTGCTTCACGCGCGTAACGTTGGAGAAGTTGATCACCACGCCCTCCACATTCTCCTCCTTCGAGTAGGGGTGGATGCGCATGATGTACCAGTTGCCCTCGGTGTCGCGCACCTCTTCCTCGATCCGCTCGCCGGTGTCCAGCACATGCTGGGCCTTCGGCGGGAGGTCCAGGTCCTGCAAGTTATGCGAGATGTGGGAGATTGGCCGGCCCACGTCCGTGGTGATCAGGTTCAGCAGCCGCGTCGCCGCCGGCGAGAAGCGCCGGATAGTCAGGTCTTTGGACAGGAAGATCGCCATGATGTCGGCGGCCTTCAGCAGGTTCTCGAGGTCCGCATTGGTCTGCGTGAGCTGGCCGACCTTCTCGCTGAGCTGCTGGTTGACCGTGGTCAGTTCCTCGTTGACCGATTGCAGTTCCTCTTTCGAGGTCTCCAGTTCCTCGTTGGCGGATTGCAGTTCCTCGTTCATCGACATGATCTCTTCGTTGGCGGTAACCAGGTCCTGATTGGCTCGCTCCAGCTCCCCAATGGTCGCCTGCAGATCCTGTCGCGTTGCCTCCAGGTCCGTCTCGAGTTGTCGCCCCCGCCGCTTGTCGCCCTCCTGCGTCTCGCCCTCCTTCTGACCGGCCGCCAGGGCCTGCCGGCGCCAGGGGCTCTCGAAGATGAACGCGACGAGGTGCGTTTCGTTTTCTCTTCGGCGCATGGGAATGACGGTGATATCCGCGCTCAGTCCCTTCCCGTCGTCATTGATGCGCACGTCGTCGAGAGTTGCCTGTTCGTCCTCGTCGAGCGCGTGGCGCATTGCCGTGCGCAGGCGAGTGCCCAGGGCCTCCGGCGCCATATCGAACACGTTCAGTGTCGCATGGCCGGTCGGGTGCTGCAGGTACTTGCTGGTGGGCCCGAAGAAGTGTTGCACCTTGCCATTCTCGTCTGTCAGCACCACCGCTGCCGAGAAGTGCGCCAGCAGCACATCCTGGTTCAGCCTCGTCAGCTCATCCGGGACGCCCAGCCGCGAGCGCCTGGTCGGCTCTATCCCCCGGACCCGCGCGCGAGTGGGGAGGTCGATGACCTTCTGCTCGGCGTCGGTGCGTCGCAGGATGCGGCCTTCGCCGTCGAGTTGCGTGAAGAGGTCGTGCGTGTCGCTCACCGCGTCGGAGCGGCCGAGGAAGAGATAGCCACCGGCCTTCAGTGCGAAGCCGAAGACGCGGTAGACGGTCTCCTGCATTTCCGATTGAATGTAGATCAGCACGTTCCGGCAGCTTATCAGATCCAGGTGGGAGAATGGCGGGTCGCTGAGCATGTTGTGCGTGGCGAACACAAGGTCATCTCGCAGTCGCTCGCTGACCTGGTAGGAGTGGTCGCGTTTGTTGAAGTAACTCTCCAAATACTCGTCGGGCACATCCGCCCGGATCGTGTCCGGGTAGATGCCCTCTCGCGCGAAGTGCATCGCATCCGGGTCAACATCCGAGGCGAAGATCTTCACCTCGAGGCTTTTCCCGAGTTCAACCATCACGTCGCGCACGAGGATGGCAATAGAGTAGGCCTCCTCGCCTGTCGCCGCGCCCGGGACCCAGATGCGGACGGGCTCGTCCTGCTTTTTGCTCTCGACTATCGGTTTGATAACGTTCTCGCGCAGTTCCTCGAACGCCTTCGGATCACGGAAAAAGCTGGTCACGCCGATGAGCATGTCCCGCGCCAGCTGCTTACCCTCTTCGGGGTCCGCCTGCAGATGCCGGTGGTATGCTCGCATGTCGTCAATCTGACACACGCCCATCCGACGGCGGATGCGGCGCTCAACCGTGGAGCGCTTGTAGTAGCGGAAATCGGCCTGATGCTCGTTCTGCAGGAAGCTGACGATCGCCTCGATGGTCCCCTGGTCTTCCTCGCGCTCCTGCCGCTCCCTGGACTTCTCCGGATCGGCCACCTGCTTGTAGTTGCAGTAGGCCACGATGACGTGCGGCATTTGTGAGACCTCGAGGACGCGATCCACGAAACCGGTCCGTATTGCCGACTCGGGCATGCTCGGGTAGGAGGCCTCGCCGGGGTCCTGTGCGATGCTCAATCCCCCTGCGGTCCGTATCTCCCGCAGGCCCTGCGCGCCATCGGAGCCAGTGCCCGAAAGTAGCACGCCGATGGCCCCGTCCGCTCGGGATTCAGCGAGGGAGCGGAAGAAGAAGTCGATTACGTCGAAGGCACCGTCACGGCCGCTCTTCGCGATGCCTATCGAATCGTTCTGAACGGTCACGTACATGTGGCCGGGGACCACGTAGACGGTGTTGGGCTGCAGGCACAGGTTGTCGTCGGCAGTGGTAACCGACATGGTGGTGTGGCGCTCGAGAATCTCGGGAAGTTGACTGCGGGACGACGCGTCGGCGTGGTGCACAATCACGAAGGCAATGCCGCTGTCGTCCGGCATCTTCTGGATCAGGTCGATCATCGGCTGCAGCGACCCGGCCGACCCTCCGACTCCCACAATTCCCACCGGCTCATGCCCGGAGTCGTTCTCGTCCGCCATGTCCACCACTCCCATTACACATGCACCAGTACGCTATTCTGACAATTCGATATAGAGGGAGGTGAGACCTGCGTGGGTCCGTATCAAGAGTTAAGGATAGCGATAATTCCCTGTTGCAGGGACGCAGTTGTCGTTCCTCCCCCCTCGTCCCGCCAGTCCCGCCTGCCGTTTCGGCGGGACAAGGGAGAGGGGGGAAAGCGATGTCGTTTATCGCAGGGGGGTGAGGCCCGGCAGCCGCTGCACGGAAGAAGACAATCATTAGACTTTGATACAAACCCGACCTGCGTGGGGGGAGGTCAGTTGTTTGGAGGGGGCGTTTCACCTGTGGCACGGGCGCCCCGGTGGGCCGTTTGGCGTGCCGTACGGGGTGCCAGCCCCTCCGTACGGCACGCGGCACCTCCCATCCGCCCGCCGTTCCCCGGTCCCCCAGCCCCCGGTTCCCGTTTCCCGACCGCTCCTACTCGGGGAAGCCCTCGCTACGCAGCCGCTCCCCGACGCGCTTGAGGGTCGGCACATCCTCCGGATCCAGCGACCCGTCCTCCAGCGGCCCGGTGTTCAGCAGCAGGTTGTGGTCGTGCGTGTTGGCCGCGCGGATCTCCTCCCAGACCTCATCCTCCGTCTGGTGCTGGCCCGCCTTTTCGCGCATATACCCCCACGATCCGGGTGTCATCGTGGTGCAGACCTCGCCGGGCTTGCCCTCGGTCTCCACCGCCTCGTGCTCGGGTGCGAAAAAGTCCTCGGTGCCCAGCAGCCCCTGCTTGTAGCTCACCAGCACCTGCGGCTGCTTGCTGTGGATGAAGTCGTACAGCTCCTGGCACCGGAACTCTTCGGTCGGACCGTTCATCGGCACCGCGATTCCGTCCAGCCAGATCGCCGCGAGCGGCCCGTAATTGCTCAGAAGCTCGTCGATCTGGTTGCGCATGAACTCCATGTAGATCTCCAGGTCGTGGTCCTCGCCGTAGGCGTAGGTCGGCTCGGGCGGGTCGTAATCGGGCCTCGCGTTGCCGCCCCAGCGGTCATTGTTGGGCGCGTGCGGATGGCGCCAGTCGCGCCCGTGGGAGTAGTACAGGCACAGGCCCAGTCCGCGGTCCGCGCAGGCTTCGGCCAGTTCGCCGATCAGGTCGCGGCCACAGGGGGTGTTGAGCGCGTGGAAGTCGGTCTCTTCGGTCTCGAAGAGGCAGAAGCTGTCATGGTGGCGGGTGGTAATGTTGACGTACTTCATCTCACAGTCGAGGGCGAAGTCGGCGATCTCTTCGGCGTTGAAGCCGTCCGCGCGGAAGTCCGCTGCAAGTTTCGCGTACTCCTCGACGTAGATCTTCTCGCGAAACTGCAGCCACTCGTGGCGCCCTACGAGCGAGTAGAGGCCGTAGTGCAAGAAGAGCCCGTATTTCGCGTCGCGGAACCACTCAACCGCGGCCGCCCGCGGATCCTCGGCGTACTGGTCGGCGTAATCTTCAAGGTAAGATGGGACGTCTGACATGGTCCAGTCCTCCCTGTGTGGTCGTTTGACGTGAGGTACCTCACATCCGCAGGCCCGTAACCCGGATGTGCCCCGCCATCCATCCGGGTCAGGGAAGCCGTTATCCGCCGGGCGCCGACCGTCCCCCGATCGACGCCCGGGGTCGTTCCTCGTCGCTCGCAGCTCGTCGCTACTCCGTTGCCGCTTCCATCACGCGGTCGATGTTATCCATAACCTTGCGGAAGCCGGCCACGTAGCGCTCCATCAGCTCCATGTCGTTGGGCGGGTAGACGGCGCGGAGGTAGCTGTGCGCGGCGATGAACTCCTGCGTCAGCGGGTAGTCGTCGCCGGAGTACTCGTACTCCACGTCCTCGTTGAGCACCCATGGCACACCGCGGCCGAAGCCCTCCTTCTGCAGGAAGACGTCCTGGCCGGGGATCGGGCGCGTCTGCCACTGCCCCAGGCCGATACCCTCCTCCGCGAGGGCCTTCACGCAGGCGGCCTTCATCTCGCCGGCGGTGCAGTCGAGGCCGACCTCCTCCGGCTTGAACTCCACCTCGTACGTGAAGTCCACCGGCTCGCCCCACGGCGGCTCCGCCGGGCCCTCGACGCCCGGAATCTGCTCGAACTGCTCGGTGAGGTAGCGCGCGAACTTTTGCCGCTTCGCGTTGTTCTCGGGCAGCCGCTCGAACTGGCTGACCATGAACGCGTTCACGAACTCGTGCGGGCGGTAGTTCCAGCCCAGGCCGAAGGCGTTGTACTCCCGCTGCTCGCCGCTGGGCGGCACGACCTCGCCGAACTCGCGCATCCGCTTCGCGTGCGCGTAGGCGTCATCGTCGTCGGTGGTGAAGATCCCGCCCTCACCGGAAGACAGGTTCTTGCTGCGATTCGTCGAGAAGCCGGTGGTGAAGTCGATTCCGCCGAGTCGCTGGCCCTCATAGGTCGCGCCGTGCGCCTGGCAGGCATCGTGGATGACCTTCAGGTCATGTTTCTTCGCGATCTCCATGATCGGCCCGAGGTTCGCGGGCATGCCGTGGATGTGCACGGGCATGATCGCGGTCGTCCGCTCGGTGATCGCGTCCTCGATCTGGTCCGGGTCGATCGTGTAGTAGACCGGGTCGATGTCCACGAAGACCGGGATCGCGCAGTGGTGAAGGATCGCCGCTGCGGACGCCCAGAAGCTGAATGCGCTCGTGATGACCTCGTCGCCGGGCAGCACTCCCGCGCCTGCCACAGCCATGTGCAGCGCCGAGGTGCCCGAGTTCGTCACCAGGGCGTATTCGCAGCCGCAGTAGTCCGCCCACTTCTCCTGCATCTCCAGCGCGTGTGGCGCGGAGTTGCCGTGGAATACGTCACTGTCGAACACGTCCATGATCGCCTGGCGATCCCGCTCATCGTGCGGGGGCCAGGTCTTGACCATGCCCTCCTCCACGGTCTTCGGTCCGCCGTCAATCGCCAACTTGTCAGCCATCGTTGCAACCTCCAGTAGTCATTGGGGGTTCCTGCCATCGTCTCGGCCCAGCACGGACACCCGCCATGTGGGGCAGGCATCGTGCCTGCCGACGTTGAACGCAGATTCATCATCGAGACCCTCGGAACCTGCGTGGGCGAAGGGAAAAGTGGTTGGGCGAGGGGAAAAGTGAAAGGTGAAGAGTGAAAAGGGGGCGGCGGACGGCGACGGCGGCGTTGCGCAAGCCGTCAAGGCGGGGCGAGCTTCCTTGCTCGCCCGCCGTTGTTCGAGGATCGCAGGTCCCACCGGCCTTTCCGCCGAACCGTGCGTCACCATCATCCCATCTCCGGAGGCCATCATCATGCCCGTGCGAGCAGCCGTCATCCCTCAGCCCGAGGGACCCGTCGAGGTCCGCGAGTATCCCCAGCCCGACCTTGAGCCCGGAGCGGCGCTCCTGCGCACGCTCTACACCGAGGTCTGTGGCACCGACGTGCATCTGCTGCACGGGCAGCTTGACGCCGCTCCCTATCCGCTCATTCCCGGACACATCAACGTCGGCACCATCGACGCGATGGCAGGCGAGGTCAACGATGCCCTCGGCGGGGCGCTGAGCGAGGGCGATCTCGTGACATTCCTCGACGTCCACGAGACCTGCAACGCCTGCTGGCACTGCCTCGTGGCGCAGACCACCACCCGCTGCCCGCACCGCCGCGTCTACGGCATCACCTACGGCGCGGATGAGGGCCTGCTCGGTGGCTGGTCGGAGAAGATCTACCTCAAGCCCGGAGTGAAGATCGTACCGCTCCCCGAGGGGCTGCCCCCGGAGACCTTCATCGCCGGAGGCTGCGCACTGCCGACGGCCTTCCACGCCATCGAGCGCGGTGAGGTCGGCCTCGGCGACACGGTCGTGGTGCAGGGCAGCGGGCCGGTGGGGCTGATGGCGACGGCCCTGGCGCGGCTGGCCGGAGCGAACCGCGTGATCCTCGTCGGCGCGCCTGAGCGGCGGCTGGAGGTGGGGGAGGGCCTCGGCGCCGACGCGGCCATCAGCATCGACGACACAAGCCTGGCCGAGGGCCGCGAGGAGGTCCCCGCGCTGACCGGCGGCCATGGCGCGGAGGTGACCATAGAGGCCACCGGCTCACCCGAAGCGATCCCGGAGGGCATGCACCTGACACGCGACGCGGGCGTCTATGTGGTGGTCGGGCAGTATACGGACGCGGGGGAGGTCGCGATCAACCCGCACGTGGACCTCAACCGCAAGCACCTCGACGTGCGCGGCTGCTGGGGGATCGACTTCTCGCACTTCTACCGCTCGCTGCAGGTCCTCGCGCGCCACCGCGAGTGCGTCCCGTGGCAGTCTGTCATCAGCGAATACTACGCGCTCGACGAAGCCGCGCAGGCCCTCGACGACGTCGAGCACCTCCGCGTGGTGAAGGCGGTCCTGAAGCCGAACGGGTGAGGTGGGGCGGAGGACGACGTCCAGGCGAGGGCGCCTGGACTCCGGGATGGGTGTGCGTGGTGAAGTCGTACCACCGTGGCACGCACACTCCTGTGCGGGCGCCGTTGCCTTTGCCGTTGGAGAGGCCGGGCCCCGTCCCGGCCTGTGCCGTGCGCCTTCGTCGTCCGTGGTGCGGGGCCCCGTCCCGCACGCCGTTGCGCCGTTCGGGACGCGCTTCCTGCCATTCGCCGCCATTTGTGGGGCAGGCATTCCCGTCTGCTGCGTTGCACTCTTGAAGCTGCGCGGGCGGCCACGTAGGACCCTACCCTCCAAACGGCTGAACAACGGCGCGCTCCCGTCTACAGCAACACGATCACCAGCATCCCCGCCACCAGCGCGAATCCAAAGGACCACGCGATGATCTTGCCGAGCCGCCACGTGCCCACGAACACCGCCAGGCCGCCCTTCAGCAGGATGTTCGACAGATACGCGATCACGATCACGTCCGTCGCCTGCGCGGTCCCTATCCGGCCCGTGCCCACCAGCCGCGCCGTGCTCAGCGTGATCGCGTCCACGCCCGTCAGGCCCGACAGCGCGCTGACGAAGTATGCTCCGGCCTGCCCATAGCGGTGTTGTGCCGCCGCCAGCGCCAGCGTGATGAAGCCGTAGAGAATGCCGAAGATGAGCGCAGCGCCGATCTGGACCGGGTTCTTCACCTCCGGCGCCTCGCCCTCCGAGCGGACCTTCGGGCCAAACCACAGGAAAACGAACGGAGCGACCGACGCGAGGAACACGATCAGCAGCGGCAGCCAGACGTCCTGCAGGAAGCTCGGGTTCACTATCCCGATCTCGACGGCCATCCGCGGCACCGCCACCGCCGACGCGAGAATGATCGCCAGCGCCGCCGGGTAGCTGAAGCTCGCCGAATCATGCGCGCGCCGCGAGAAGCTGAAGGTCGTCGCGGTGCTCGAGACCAGCCCGCCGAGGACCCCGCCCAGCACGCCTCCGTAGCGTTTTCCGATGAACTTCAGCGCCACGTAGCCCGCGAAGTTGATCCCCGAGACCAGCACCACCATCAGCCAGATGTTGTAGGGGTTCAGCACGTCGAGGGGGCCGTAGGTCTCGTTCGGCAGCACCGGGAGGATTACGAATGCCACCAGTCCGAGCTGGACCATCGCGTAGATGTCCTTCTCGCCCGCCCGGTCTGCCAGCGCATGAAGCTGCGGCTTGAAATGCAGGATCGCCGCGGTCACCACGCCCAGCGCCACCGCAAGCTCCATCGGCCCGGTCTGCACGATCACGCCGATCCCGAACGCCATCACTGCCGCCAGTTCTGTGGTTAGCCCCCGCCGGCCCTTTTCCATGTAGCTGATGTGCCCGATCACAATCAGCGCGCCGATGACGAGGAATGCCGCCGGCAGCACCCAGACCATACCGGTCTCGTGGGCAACGTAGGCTGCTGCCGTACCGCTGCCGGCGACGAGCGTGAAGCTTCTGATCCCCAGCGGGCGCTGTTCCTGCCGCTCGCGCTCCAGACCAATAAAGGCCCCCAAAAGCAGCGAGACCGCGAAGATTTTGAACAGTTCGGCCAGTTCCACGTAGCTCACACCTGTACATCTCCCCGTGTCACTCTCATCCAGCCTCCCAGCGCAGCCCCAACTGCGCCCGCAAGCCCCGAACTGCGCCCGCGGGCCCAGTGTGCGCACAAAGACTCTTCGTCGCGAGAGCTGCTGCCCCTGCCGGATCATCCGAATGACCGCTCGCCCCGGGGCGCAGCGGCGAAGGTCCCTCGGCTCCTGACGCCGAAGACTCGTTCGACGTATGCGACTGCCGCTCATTGCCGGAAGGGGGAACCTGCCTTTGTCCGCTATCACCGACTACCTCCGCGCTATCCGCGAGATACACCGCGGAGGCTCTGCCACCGAACACTCCTACCGCGCGCCGCTCGCCGAGTTGCTCGAAGAGGTCGGCGACGGTGTCGTCGTGACCAATGAGCCGAAGCACCGCAGCGACTGCGGCGCCCCGGACATGTCCGTCACCGACGGCCCCGGGCCCGAGGCGCTGAAGATCGGCTACATCGAGTGCAAGGACATCGGCGTCTCGCTCGATGACGTGGAGGGCTCCGAGCAGCTTGAGCGCTACCGCGAGAACCTCGATAACCTCATCCTGACCGACTACCTGCAGTTCCGCTGGTATGTCGATGGCGAGGAGCGCATGCGCGCCACCCTCGCGCGCCCCTCCGGTACCCACGCCCCGGACTCCAGGCGCCCTCGCCTGGAGGCTGTTCCCGGAGCTGAAGACCAACTCTCCGACCTCCTCTCGTGCTACCTCGCGCACACGCCCGAGCCGATCACCAGCCCCGAGGAACTCGCGCGGGGCATGGCCCGCATCGCGGCAAGACTTGACGGATCCACTTTTCGGCAGTAGAATTGGATCGACGAACAAATGTTTGTAAAGGTCTCAAGTCCGAAGTGCAGAAGAAAAATGCAGTGATTGTAGACACCGACGAGGGAGTGGACGGGATGCGGATGCGCCAAGGTGTTCCGCTGGAATTGGATGGCGAACAACTCGAATTCCTTGTGTCGGAGGCCGAACGCCTCGAAAAGACAGTCCCCGACTTGGTAGCCGAAATCGTTGACGCCTATATGTCCACGCACGATCAACTGAATTCAGCAGTGGACGATGTCGTCTTTAGCCTGTCAGACGAGACGCAGACGGAGCAACCCCGTCTTTTCCCGTCTCGCCGCCGGAGAAACATACTCCCGTTTGGCTGGTACGGTGGGAAGTACAGCCATCTCAAATGGTTGCTGCCCCTCCTGCCAGAAGCGCACCATTTCTGTGAACCGTTCTGCGGTTCCGCAGTGGTGACACTAAATCGAGCCCCCTCGCCCGTGGAAACCGTAAACGATGTCGACAGCGAGCTCACCAACTTCTTTCGGGTGTTACGTGAAGACAAGGAGCGCCTGATTTCATCGATCCTTCTCACCCCGTTCTCGCGCGAGGAATTGGCGCGAGCAGCAGAGGAGGCCCCAGAGCAATACACACCGCTTGAGCGGGCGCGACGCTTTTTCGTGTGTGCGAGACAAGTACGGACGGGACTTGCTCAGACTGCTTCAGAGGGCCGATGGGCAACCTGCCGGAAGACGAGTAGAGCAGGCATGTCAGGCGCCGTCTCAAGATGGCTGGGGAGCATCGCCGGACTGTGGGATGTTGCGGAACGACTCATGAGGATCCAGATAGAAAACCGTCCAGCTCTGCAGGTTATTGAGCAATACGATTGTCCGGAGACACTCTTCTACTGCGACCCGCCGTACCCTCACGATTCGCGGGGGGACACAAATGCCTATGGGTTTGAGATGGACGATCAAGAACATATTGAGCTGGCCCAAGCTCTCAACTCGCTTGAGGGGAAGGCCGCTGTCTCGGGGTACCGGTGTGAGTTTATGGATTCACTGTATGAAGGCTGGACGTTGCACGAGGCACCGGCCAAAAAATGCCATTCCAGCAAGGATATGCGTACAGAGGTGCTTTGGACTAACTACTGATCGACGAGGACTGCTTCCGAATGCCGAGGGAACAGGAAAGCCAAGACGAGTTACGGCGCGCCAAAGAGCTCTCTGACCTACTGGATAGCACATGGGATGAGATAGGGGAGCAGGTAGACGCTGGCAATGACGTTGCCTTTCTCGAAGATGAGCGACTTGTCGCCAAGATACGAGACACCATCAACAGCAGCACCATATCGTATAGGTGGGTGTTGCCCACGCAGATCGGTGCGAAGGTAGTTGACCATTCATTGGATGCACGCTGCTGCCAAGTTCAGCGCGGTGGGCTAGGCGCCTACGATGCTCGCAGCATCTGCAAGAAGGCCGTGGTTCCTTTTTTCATGCCAAAGTCCAATGTTCTCGGTGGCAAGGATGATCCCTACGTCAACAACCCGCTGCGAGTACCCGAGATCACCGCAGCGCATCGGGACCAGCGTAGTAACAAGTCCGGTTGGGATAAGCTCTGTGAGATTCTCGCAACCGTCCAAGCCGCTGATGATCCTGAGTTCACGCAGGCTGTGTTTCGACAGACCCTACTCGAGATCCGCCAGCGGCTTGAGACGATCCGTATCACGTATCCGACACCTCTGCGTTTGCCGATTGAGGCGACAATTGATTTGATCCGGGAGTTCATCAGCGAGCGATCCGGGGGCGTGCGGGTGCAGGCAGTTGGGTCTGCCCTGTTTGAGACGCTAGGTGATAAGTACCATTTCAACGTCCTCATTTCGGCGCCCACTGCGGCTGATACACCGTCTGGGCGAATAGCTGACGTTGAATGCCAATACGAACCGAATGAGACTTTCATCGCCATCGAAATCAAAGATCGCTCCCTCCGCATAACAGAGGCACGAAACACGGTAGCGAACGCTCGCGAACGAGAAGTCAAGGAGATCATCTTCATCGCGCAAAATGGCGTATCTGTAGATGATCAGAATGAAATGGACAAGTTGGTCAAGGCCGAATACAGCAAGGGGCAGAATATCTACGTATGCGATGACATCATGAGATTCGCCGAGTCTCTCCTCATCATCCTCGGGGAGGAGGGCCGGAAGGCGTTCTTGGACAACGTTGCCTGCTATCTAGATGAGCACGCGGACTACTCCGATCGACGGACCTTTTCAGAGCTACTACGCAAGACCTGACCCGCCACCATCGGAGTGGACCGGAATGCGTGGTTACACTCTGAACACATCTTCGACTACATCTACGCGGTCTTCCACTCGCCCACCTACCGCGAGCGCTACGCGGAATTTCTAAAAATCGACTTCCCGCGCGTGCCGCTGACCGGCGACGCGGACTTATTCCGCGACCTCTCGGCCCTCGGCGGGGAGCTTGTGCAGCTTCACCTCATGGAGCACCCCGCCCTCGCCGAGGAGGCCGACCGCATCAGCTACCCGCAGCCTGGCGACAACGAGGTGGAGAGCGCGCATCCGAAATACTTCCCGCCCGGCGAGGTGGCTCCCGGCGAGGATGAGCCGCTAAGGGAGGGCCGCGTCTACATCTCCGGCACGAAGCGGAAGAAAGACGCTCCCGACGCGCAGTATTTCGAGGGCATCGCGCCGGATGTGTGGGAGTTTCAGGTGGGCGGCTATCAGGTGCTGGACAAGTGGCTCAAGGACCGCAAGGGCCGGACGCTCGACTACGACGACATCGAGCACTACCAGCAGATTGTGATCGCGCTGGAACGGACGATGGCGCTGATGGAGCGGATCGACGAGCGGATTGAGGAGTGGCCGATCGACTAAACGGCGTCGGGCGTGGGCACGCCCGACCTCCGGACGACAACGGCGAACGGCGGCACGCGAAGGACGGGATGCAGCGCTGCTCGTGATCGAACCGCCGGCGCATCCAAACGACAGGATGCGTCGGTCCGAACGACAAACCACAAAGGACGATCACCATGACCTTCTACGAGAACGCGTTCGAGGCTGAAAGCGGCCTTATCCAGCGTGGCGTGTCTGATCGCCAGCGCCTGCTGCGCAATGAAACCGAGGATTTCCTGCGCGAGCGCACGCTCGACTACGACGCGCGGCAGGAGGAATACTGGGATCGCGACTACTCATCGGAGGAGGCCTATCTCGAGTCCGTCGAGCCCAACCGCGAGCGCTGGCTGCAGGCGGTCGGTGATTTCGGCCCGCCCGCCGAACAGATGGAGCCGCTGGTGGAGCCCTTCGCCGAGAACGAGCACTTCCGGGCCGACTGGGTGACCATCAATCTCTACGGCAACCTCCGCGGCCGCGGGGTGTTCGCCGTGCCGAAGGCCGGTGAGCCGCCCTTCCCGACGGTCATCTGCCAGCACGGGATCGGCTCCTCCCCCGAGCGCACCTTCGGCTTCGGTGATGACGCAGGCCTGTATCACGGCTACGCCCAGCGCGCGCTGGAGGCGGGCTTCGCGGTCATCGCGCCGATGAACATCACCGAAGCGGATCCGCGCGCGAGGTACACGCGCATGTGCCTGATGCTGGGGAAGACGCTCTGGGGGCTGGAGATCGCGAAGATCAGCCGGCTGATCGACTATGCGGAGACAAGGCAGGAGTTCGACACCGACCGCCTCGGAATGTGGGGAATAAGCCTCGGCGGCGCGTACACGATGTTCACGATGCCGCTGGAGCGTCGCATCAGGGCCGGCATCATCTGCGCCTTCTTCAATCACCGCCTGCGCAAGATGATCAT
Source organism: uncultured Armatimonadia bacterium (assembly GCA_964484945.1). Classification (GTDB taxonomy): domain Bacteria; phylum Armatimonadota; class Zipacnadia; order Zipacnadales; family UBA5352; genus UBA5352. The sequence continues at coordinate 20,354 of CAZAHB010000095.1, forward strand.
CGACGATCCGCGGCACTCGTGCTTCCTCTCCACGCGCGAGGAGCACATCTTCGTGCCCGGATGGCTGCGGGAGTTCACCGATTCGGACCTCGTCTCACTGATCTGCCCGCGCCCGGTGATGTCGCAGACCG
>CAZAHB010000096.1:0-14828 GCA_964484945.1 uncultured Armatimonadia bacterium
AGTTGCCCCGAGGCCACGCGCACAGCGGCCTGCCCCTGGCCGACGCCGGCGCGTGCAGAGGCGACCTGGCGTTCCTGCACCTTTACCTGCCCGCGACTGGCGACTGCTGCGTTGAGGTGCTCTTTCGCCTGCCTGAGGGCCTCCTCGGCGGCCCTCACGTCCTGCTGTGCGACCTCGATCTGCGTGCGATTCGCCTTTGCCTGTGCTAGCTGCTGCTCGGCCTGGTCGACTGCAAGCTCGGCCAGCCGGACCTGCTCGGTCCGCGCCCCCTCCTCAACGAGGCTGCGCTGCTCAACCGCCTGCTGATAGGACTGCTGCGCAAGCTCGTATTCGGTCCTGACCTGGTCGAACTGCTGCTCGGAGATTACGCCCCCGTCCAACAGGCGTTTGTGCCGGTTGTATGTCTGCTCCGCGAGGTCGAGCGATGCCTTCGCCTGGCGCACCTGCGCCTCGGCCTGGCGCCGTTCCTGTTCCCGGGCGCCGGCCCTGACTTCCGCCAGGCGCGTCTCGGCGCTGTCAACGGCTGTCTGAGCCTGTTCGATGGCACTGTTCACCTGCGATTCGACCAGTCGGGCCGATGCTTTGGCCTGCTCCAGCCGCTCCCGCGCGGTGGCCACACCGACCTCCGCCTGGCGGACGTTGCTGGCGGTGGTGGCGTCCGTCAACGCGAGGGTCTCTTCCGCCTGGTTCAGTGCGGCCCGGGCGCTCTTGACGCTCTCCGCCGCCTGATCGCGCTGCGCGGCCGCAACCTCTCTGTCGACGCGGACGAGCGTCTTTCCGCGGCTCACGTAATTCCCGACGTCCGCGTACACGCGGGCAATCTTGCCGGAAGCCTCGGCGACCACGTCCACCTCGTCGGTGGCCTCCGCGGTGCCCGTGAGTTCAAGGGTTTCGTCGATACTGGTTCGCATTGCCGTAGCAACAGGAATTGGGGTGGCAGCGACCTCGGCCGCCTCTGCAGCCGCCCCGGCCTGCTCCTGCGGTTGGTCGTCGCCATTCCCGTTCCCGCAGCCGGTCATCAGGGGAAGGGTAGCAACGATTATCGCGCCGATGAGCGACGTCGTGATGATCCTGCGAACGCCGGCCATGGCGTCCGTGGACGCCTGATCGTTCATTCTGTCTCGCCCTCCTGCTGCGCCGCCGTGACGATACCCATGGCGGTGCGCAGTTCGGTCACTGCGAGGTGTCGGTCGTATTGGGCATTGACGAGGCTCGCCTCGGCGGCCGCGAGCGCGGTGTCCGCGTCGATGACTTCGATCCCGGCCGCGAGACCCTCGCGGTAGCGAAGCTGCGCCATCCTGCGGCGCTCCCGCGCCTCGACGAGGCCCTGCTCAGCGGTCTGAATCTTCTCCTCGGCTTCCTGCACTGACAGATAAGCCTGGACGACCTCCAGAGCAATCTGCTCACGTGTGTCCTCCACGCGAAGCCGGGCCTGCCGCACACGCGCGTCGGCGGAAGTAACCTTCCCGCGCTTGACGCCCCCGTCGAAGATAGGTTTCTCCGCCATCAGGCTGATCTGCCAGGAGTATTCGTCGCCGGTGAACCCCGCGGCGGTCTGGCGCGTGTACTGGCCTGACAGCGCAACGGTCGGGGCGTTCTCCTGTCCGGCCAGCCTGCGGTTCAAGCGCGCCATGCGAAGCGAGGTTTCAGCGGTGCGCATCTCCGGTCGGTTGGCCTGTGCGATGTCTATCAGTTCAGGAAGATCGCCCTCGGGCATCTCGGGCGGGGGCGCCTCCTGCACCTGCACGGCCGTGTCCTGGGCGAGGGTCAGGATCTGTCGAAGCTGCGCCTTGACCTGTTCGACCCCGGTTTGCGCGCTGATGCGCTGCTCGCGTGCCTGCGCCAGTTCGGTTCGGGCCTGCACGACGTCGAAGTCCGGCCCGACGCCCGCTTCCTCCATCGCCACAGCATTGCGCACGTGCTCCGCCAGCGCCGTGACCTGCGCGGCCGCAACACCCGCGAGCTGAATCGAGCGCAGCACGCCGTATCCGGTCGTACGAGCCGCCTGGGCCACCGACAATCGTGACACTTCGATGCCCCAGCGGGCGGCCTCGATACCCTCGCGCGCGAGGTCCTCGCCGATGCGCGTGCGGCCACCGGTCCACAGCGGTTTGGTGGCCGAGACCGTCGCCTGATAGGACTGGTCCGGCGTGACTTCGAAGCTCGCCGGCTCCTCATCACCACCATCGGTTCCGCCGCCACCGGCATCGTCACCACCGTCACCGCCGGGCAGGGTGACCGAACTGACCGGACCCATTCGGGTGGCGCTGGCTGAGACGCTCACGGTCAGGTCATCGCCTGCCTCCGCCTGCTGGAGTTGACCTTCGGCCTCGGGCACGGACTCCTGCTGGACGCGCACTTGAGTATTGCGCACAACTGCCCAGCGGGCCGCTGTCTCGGGAGTCAGGACGATCTCACCGTCATCGGCCGTGGAAACATACTCGGGCAAATCTGGAGGCGGTTGATCCTGTGCAAACACCGGACCCGAGTGGAGACCCAGCGCAACGACAAGCACAACCAGTTTCGCACTGCCAACCTCTCTGAGCAACCCCGTCATCTGTGCCATCTTACTCCTCCGCCTTCGCCTCGGCCTGCTCCAGCTGGCTCAGGAACGCCCGCATCCGCTCTATCATCGTCAGCTTGCACAGACAGACCATCTGCTTGGTCGGATGACTGAACGCGAGCAGCTTGTCGCCGGGCTCCAGATCCATCTGACTGCGCGCATCGGCCGGAATCACGACCTGGCCACGTTCGCCGACAGTGACCGCTCCCACGAAGAGCTCTTCCAGACCTGCTGGATCTTCCACGCTGCACACCTGCCTCACGTCTTCATTTTTCGCCATGAATATGATTTACATGAATCGCATGACCAAGTATATACGTGCCATTATGCCCCGTCAAGGGGGATGGTCGGTGAGGGTCTAAGCCGAAAACTGACAGCCCTGCGCGGATCAGGGTATTGCTGCGATGAGGGGTGCAATGCGCCGGCTGGATTCGTTGCGGCTACTCAAACAGTGGCCCGGTCTCTTCGGTCAAAGTCGTGAGTGCGACCGATTCCCAGCGGGTCCCGCCCGTGATCGATCTTTGGACCGTCACGTTATCAGTCATAACGTCCGCCGTCCGCGGGTCCCACACGCGCAGTCTGTAGTTGCCAATCGGCACACCGGAGATATGGTAGCGACCGGAGCTGCTTGTCTTCGTGGTGTACAGGACGACGTCCTGATCGCGATCGAGCAACGCGACGTCGGCATTCGGTACGCCGACGGTCACCCATTTGGTCGCCTGCCCCTGCACACGAGTGATGACATCGCGCTCGACCTTGCCCGAGATCGCGCCAAGGTTCAGGAAGGCCCAGACGAAGAGCATCAGGCCCACCACTATGATGCCGCCAACCACTTTCCCCACGTGGTCCTTGATCAGCGGCGCGATCATGGCTCCACCGAGTGCGAAGAGAGCGCTGGCGGTCATCAGATACGCGACGGCATTCGATTCGCCCGGCAACAGGTTCATATTTCGCAGCGTCAGCCAGCCGATGCTCGCCAGCACCAGACCTACAACCGGCGCTCGCAATGATCCCCCGCGGGTATCGCCCGAGCCGACGAGCAATCCGGCCATGGCGTAGATGAACGGCTGTGTCCAGTACATGGCCGCGGTCATACGCTCGAGTTCTGCCGCACGCGTCGCGCTATCTCCCACCAGCAGAGCAGCCCCGAAGATCGACGCCAGCACTGCCAATGCACCAACAGTCATCGCTATGAGCAATGTGAGCACCGATGAGTTGCCGGCACCACTATCCCGGGAAGAAGCTGCCATTCCTCGCCTGGCCTCCAACTCCAACTGGGTCTAAATGGGCGCGTTCAGCGCGCCTTTTCGATCTCTCTTGCGAGCGATGTCCGGAAGCTCTCATACGCCACTGAAGCGGTCAGCGTCTGGTGTCCGGCAATCACCAGATCCTCGATGCCCGCCCGGCGCGCAACGCCCAGCGCCTCGAGCAGGCGGTCGCGTGTATGTGGAGATCCCCCAATCCACACTACCATCGATTTGTCATACTTCTCCGTCGCCGCCCGGGTCTCCTCCGCGACGTTGTTAATTGCGATTTCCATGTCGCGCCCCTGGCTCTGCCACGGGACGTAGACCGAGACGACGTCCGCGGCCGAGTTGGCCGCGACCGGTTCGAGGTTGTCGGCGGCCAGGCCGGCCTCGAGACTCGAGGCCGAGCAGGTGGGCATCACGAATGATGCCAGGCGCCGGTCCACGGCCTGGATGGCCGCCGTCGCCGCGAGCAGGAACATAAGCAGCGTGTCGCGCCTGAAACGGGCGACTTCCGTATCAAGCTCCAGCGGTAACTGGCGTTGTGCCTCCGCGAAAAACAGGCGCTGGCACCACTCACATCGGCACGCCCACGCGCCACGGGCGTGGTGGAGGGTGGGCTCATCCCACAGAAAGCCCTGGCACTCCAGCAGCCACGCGAGGGTTCGCATCTGTGACGAAAACCACTCGAGAAAGGCCGGGTTGTTCGGACAGGCCCGGGCCACAGTGCGCCCGCGGCTGTCCACCTGGCAATTCTGCTGATGCTCCCGCACGTAAAGGCTCTCTGTGGACGAATCAGGGCCAAGCACCCGTCCGTATCCGAGCGGGACGATCACCACGTCCACTCCGGCGGACTGGCAGGCCCGCGAGAAATCGGCCGCCGTCTGAGCATGCCAGCGCATCTCATCCTCGTAACACGCCAGGTAGACACTGGCAAACCCATCAGCCGCCAACTCGCGCGGGTCCAGCCGCTCCATGGCCGAGACGCCGCCACCTATGGACAGTCCGACCCTCAAGACCGCAGGCGCTCCTTCGGATCGTCCTCCTCGATACGGCCACTGAGACCGGTATCGCTATCTCCGTGTGAAGAAGGACGCGCGCGAACGGCGCGTTCTCTTTACGGGCGCAACCACGTGCGTCCTGTATGTGAACGAGATGCATCCCTCGACTGTCCGACACGTCCGGGAATATCTTCGTCACAGACCGCGTCGGCCCCTTCCAGTGTCGGTTAAACCTTTGAACGACCTGCGGCCGGCCAGAACTATCGCGGGGCAGGGGAGCGAACTACTCGAACGCGCGTTTGCACTCATCTGCGAAATGTGATACAGTGGTTCGCACAGTAGTTCGCACGCACCACAGAGCAGGTGGCGGAAGCGGTCTGGCCTGTCCCAGTGCGACGAAACGGAGGTCATCGCACCATGAGCAAAGCCGAAGAACTTACACCACGCAGGCGGCAGATCCTGGAGTTCATCTCCCGAACCATTGAGGAACAGGGATACCCTCCGACCGTGCGCGAGATCGGTGCGGAGGTAGGTCTGAAATCAAGCTCCAGCGTCCACTATCACCTCAAGATGCTCGAAAAGGAAGGCTTCATTAGTCGCGACGGTTCGCTGACTCGCGCCATTCGCGTATCAGAGGGCGAGGATGTCGAGCGCTCGGACACGGCATATCTGCCGCTGGTGGGGCGCGTGGCTGCCGGTGAGCCGATCCTGGCTACCGAAAACATCGAGCGTCTCGTCCCGACATCCGAGGACCTGTTCGGTCAGGGGGAGATGTTCCTGCTGGAAGTCCAGGGCGACAGCATGATCGAAGCGGGGATTCTCGACGGCGACCTCGTGGTGGTCAACGAGCAGCCGACCGCCGAGGACGGGGAGATCGTCGTCGCCATGCTCGAAGATGAGGCGACGGTGAAGTATCTCCACCGCCATCCCGACAGGGTTGAGTTACGGCCGGCGAACTCGTCGATGGAGCCGATCTTCGCCGATGATGTGCAGATCATCGGACGCGTGCGCGGGGTCATCCGGTCGATGCGTTGAGGCCGCCGTGGCGAAGCGGGCGTATCAGCGGGGCTTGCGACGCACGACGGCCACGACCGCGTCATCACGCAGTTCGCCATCGGAATGTCGGCGGATGGCCTGCATGATCGAGGTGGCGATCACCTGCGGCGTCGCTCCCTCCAGCGAACGGAGGGCTTCCAGCAGGCCTTCCTCGCCGAACATCTCGCCGCTTTCCGGACGCGCCTCCTGCACCCCGTCGGTGGTCAGCACAAGCACGTCGCCGGGCTGCATGCGCGTGGACATTTGCAGGTAGCCGGGTGTCAGTGTGATCCCCACCAGCGGAGTGTTGGTGTTCAGGCGCATCACGTCATCTGTGCTGCCGTTGCGCAGCAGCAGGGGCGGAGGATGGCCGCAGTTGGTGTAGGTCAGACGTCCGCTTGGAAGATGCAGTTGGGCGATCACGCCTGAGGCGAAACTCGACGGCTGCATGACATCGTACACGCCGCGGTTCACGCGCTCGGCTATCGCCGCCGGTGCGAGGCCTTCGCGGCCGGAGGCACGCAGGTGTGAGTGCATCATCGACACGTGCATCATCCCGTGGACGCCCTTACCCGCCACGTCCACGACCCACAACAGCAGACGATCGTCGTTGACGCGCATAACGTCGTAGAGGTCCCCGCTGACGGTACGCGCGACCTCCAGTCGCACCGCCATCTCGTAATCTTCCAGTTCGGGCAGAGCGTCCGGCAGCATCTGGGCCTGCATCGACCGCGCCAGTCTTAGTTCGTGCGAGAGGCGCAGACTCCTCGCCCGCTCTCTCTCCCTGGCGCGCAGCACATAGCTGCTGACCAGGGCCAGCACGAACAGCACCGGCGCCCCATTGCTCCACAGCAGAACGAGCACGGAGACAGGTCCAAGCTGCCACTGTGCGCCCATCTCCTCGGCGAAGACATAGGCGCCAATAGAGGCGATGGTCGCCAGCACCGCGCCCCGGCGCCCGAACCACATGGCGGATACGATCACCACGATGTAGTAGAGCTGAAAGAGCACGATCCGGTTCTGCACGTTCTGCGCCAGGTCGAACGTGAGGCTGTCACCGCCCCAGACAGCGATGGAGGTGGTAATCAGGTAGATGTCCACCGCTACCGCCATCGGGCGTTGCGCGGGCAGCCAGCGGCCGCTGAGCCGCGCGACGAAAAGCGCCAGGGTGTAGACCGCCGCGACGATCGCGGCGATTTGGATTTCAAGCGGGGTCTGGCGCATCAGTCCGAGTGAAGGGGAGACGATGATCGCAATGATTATGGCGCTCCGCACGAGTGCAACAATGATATCGGACTCGTCGCCACCATCCCACCGATCGCTGCGTTCGAGTGTCTCATCTGCCAATGCGTGTCACCTCCTCCTGTACCCTTAATCATGCCCGTGGTCGCCACCGCGCCAATCCCGATAACGAGGATTTCTCCGCCAGAGCCGCGAATACCTGCCGCAGGGGAACTCCCGGAGGCCCGGGCGGCCACGAGTAGGCCTGACAGCCTCAGAACAAGGAGCCCAGTGTCGTGGCGGGACGAAACGGAAACGCACAGGATACATTCGCGAGCGCGCGGGAGCGCATGGTGCAGGTTCAGCTCAAGAATCGCGGCATCAAAGACCAGCGCGTCCTGGATGCTATGTCGACCGTCCCGCGCGAGCGCTTCGTGCCCGAGGGATCCAGGCGCGACGCATACGCCGACCGCCCGCTGCCGATTGGCCGCGGACAGACCATCTCGCAGCCCTACATGGTCGCGCGTATGCTCGAGGCGCTCGCACCGGGGGACGAGCACAGGACGTTGGAGATCGGCGCCGGATCAGGGTATGTGGCAGCATTGCTGGGCGAACTGTGCGCGGAAGTCTGGGCCGTCGAGATCGTCGAGAAGCTGGTTCAGCGAGCGCGTGGCGTCCTGCTGGACCTCGGGTATGAGAACGTGAACCTGGTGGTCGGTGACGGTACACAGGGGCTCGCCGAGCGTGCGCCATATGACAGGATCATCGTCTCGGCGGGCGCTCCCTCCGAGCCGCAGCCGCTGCTGGATCAACTTGCGGATGGCGGTCGCCTCGTGATGCCCGTCGGGAACCGCATCAGCCAGCACCTGGTCACCGTCGATCGTGACGGTGACCAGTTCAACCGGTCGAAGGGTATGTCATGTGTGTTCGTTCCACTGGTCGGCCGCCACGGCTGGAGTCCGGGCGGGCAGTAGAGACCGCGTGCAGCGGGGAGGATCTGACGTGTCGAAACGAATTGCATTCCGCACCATCGGGTACCGCCGTTTTTCAGCAGGCACCGCAATCAAGCGGATCGCCGCGGCCGGATATGACGGAGTTGAGGTCTGCCTCGAGCATCCCGGCCTTGCTCCGGAGGACATCGACGTGATGCGTGGCGCCGAACTGGCAACGCTGGCCGCTTCAGAGAGCATTGAGGTCGCGACCGCCAGTTACCACGGTGACGCAGATGCGCTGCCCATGCGCTGGGAGCGCGCGCTGCGGGCGATCGAACTGACATCATCCATGGGCACCGGTACCCTGATCATCAACTCGCCCCGACCGGGCCCCGACGCTCCCGACGACCTCGCGGACCAGTTTCACGAGCAACTGCAGCGCCAGCTTGACCGCGCCGAGCGACTGGGCGTGATACTGGCCATCGAACCCGAACCGGGGCTGCTGGTCGATGACGTGACCGACGCTCTCAGTTTGATCGAGCGTATGGCTTCCGAGCACCTGCGCGTCAACCTCGACGTCGGCCACGCATTCCTGACCGAGAACGATGTGCCGGCGGCGGTCCGTCGGCTGGGGGACCTGACGGTGGCCGCCCACATCGAGGACATGCCACGTGGCGAGCATCGGCACCTGATCCCCGGCGAGGGAGACATGGACCTGCCCGCCGTGGTGGAGGCGCTCGACACGGTGGGCTTCGACGGCTGGCTGACGGTTGATCTCTTCGACATTGCAGAGGCCCCCGACGCGGCCGCGGCCGCCTCACTCACGCGGCTGCGCGAACTGGTCGGAGGATCCGACAGCGGCTCAGGAGACTGAAGCGCCATGGAGGACCTCCCGCGTCCGGTTCCGCCTCACGACGCGCACACTCGGACCGTCCTCAGCGACGGCACTGATACCGTGGCCGAGATGGTCCGGGCCGGGGAAGCGCTGGGACTGGACGCGGTCGCCATCACCGACATGGTGCGCCTCGACACCTCGGCCGAAGACCTGCGGGAGCGGGCGGAGCAGATCCACCGGGCATCCGAGCGCAGTCCGATAGAGGTCATTGTGGGCGGCGAGTGCGAGATCCTTGATGCGACGGGCCGGTTGAGTCTCCCGCCGGATGCCGAGGACGATCTGCCACTGGTCCTCGCCGCGGTGGGGCCGAAGACACGGGGGATCGCGCGGGAGGTGCCGGCGAGCCGGTCGCGACTGCTCGAGAACGTGTTTGGCGCGTACTCGAAGGTTGTGCGTGGGGGACGCGTGGACGTGATCGCCGACCCGTTCAATCTCGGCCGCTTCCCGGCGCCGCTGGGGCCGGCGGATTTGCCGCGAGCGTACGTGCGCGACCTCGCCCGGCTTATGGTGGAGCACGCTGTGGCGCTGGAGCTGTCCGCTCGCGCGTGGTGGTGGCACCCGGCGCTGAGGACCGGCGAATTCGCGCGCGCGTGGTCATCAATTCTATCGGTTTTCGCCATCGAGGACGTGAAGTTCGTGGCCGGCACCGGCGCCCGCTCGGCGACTGAGGTCGGGAACAACCACTTCACTCGCCGCATGATGCGCCTGTCGGGAATTGAGCTGTCGCGGGTGGTCAACCTGCGGAGCCTGGCGGGAAGGTGAGAAGGGACGAAGAGCTGCGAGCGACGGGCGAACGGGGGGCGGGTAACGGCGGGGCTGACGGCGTCGGTGCCGTTGTGCCGTTTTCGTTCGCTCGTCGCTCGCAGTTCGTTGCCGGTCGCCCGTCGCCGTCGTCACCCGAACAACTTCACGCACAGTTCCGCGATGTCCCGGCCGTAGTCCTCGCAGTGATCGCGGGCGTCCTCGTCGGGCTCACCCTGGCAGGTGGGGCCGTAGTGCGGGCCCTTCGCCACACCTTTGACGATCATCCCGTGCACCAGCAGACAGCCGATAATGTCCATGAGCGTGGTCTCATTGCCGCCGCCGATCACGCCGGATGATGAGAACGCGCCCCCGACTTTCCCCTCCAACTGCCCGTGATGTTTGACTGACGCGTCGATGAGCGCCTTCAGCGGTGCGGCCATTGTGCCGTAGTAGACCGGTGAGCCCATGATGATCCCATGGAAGTCCAGCAGGTCATCGGGCGTGACCTCCTCGACCGGCCGCAACTCGACCCGTGCTCCCTCTACCTCGCCCGCGGAATTGGCGATACACTCCGCCATCGCCTCGGTGTGTCCCGTCTTCGAGAAATATGTCACCAGGATGTCCGCCATCAGTCGGCCTCCTCACGCGCCTGTCCGATCAGTCGCAAAAGCTCTTCGATGCCTTCGGTCATCTCATTCTCGTCATGCGGGCCCGCCTCCCAGACCGCCGCTCCATCCCACACCTGCGCCTGTAAGAGTGCAATGACCTCGTCGATCGGTGTCACGCCCTGCCCGAGCACCGCGGGCACTCCGCGCGCGTCCTCGTTGCCCACGTAGTCGGGGTTGAGGTCCTTCAGGTGGACGTGGACAGTCCACGGCAGCAGTCGGCGCAGGGCATCGCCCTCGTCGATGCCCCAGATGGAGAAGTTCCCCACGTCCGGGCACAGTCGCAGCCCTTCGTCGCCGAGGGCATCCATCACGGCAAGCATGTCTTCGGGCGTGCGCACGAGGTGCCCGGCGTTTTCGATCACCAGTGTCAGGCAGTGCTCCTGCGCCTGGCGGTTGCGCTCGGCCAACACGTCGATGTATGCCGCGAGCGCCTCATCGCCGGTGCGGGCGTGCTGGCTCCCGTGCGTGAAGGCCAGCCGCGCGCCAAGCTCCGCCGCCGCGCTCAGGCCGCGCTCGAAGTCCTCGTCAACTTCGCGCAGGTCCTCGCCCGCCGCCAGCAGGTCGCCCTGGATGTAGAAGCACGAGCAGCTGAGGCCGCTTTCGTGGAGGGCGTTGCGGAGCGTCTCGGTCCCGTGCGCGTCCACATGGCGGGCGAAGATGTCGATGCTCTGCAGGCCCATCTGCGCCAGCAGGTCCATGAACCCAGCGGGGTCCAACTCCTCGCCGTACCACACGGGAGGGGTAAGGTGTCCGCTCCACATGATGCCGGGTGTGATGGCCATCACGCATCTCCCCTCATCGGGATCGCGGTTCCGGTCGGTGACGCGACGTTCGCCGTTGCCGTAGCTTGCGACTGGCGACCGGCGACCGGCGACTGCCGTTACCCAATCAACCGCAGCAGTTCGCGCACGCTGTTGGTCACGCCGTCCTCGTCCTGCGGGCCGGGTTCCCACGCCGTCCAGCCGCTCCAGCTTTCGTCGTGCAGGATGTCGAAGATCTCTTCAACCGGTGTGACGCCCTGGCCGAGCACGGCCTCGTTGCCGCGCACGTTCCCGTCCTCTTCCCAGCGCTCCGCGTAGTCCTTGATGTGGAAGTGAATCGTCCACGGCAGGCACTTTGTCACCGCGTCGATCTCATCCACGCCCCACAGCGTGAAGTTGCCGGTGTCCGGGCACAGCCGCAGGCCCTCATCGCCGAGCGTCTCGGCCGCGCGCACCATCTCGTCACCTGTGTGCAGCAGGTGGCCGGCGTTTTCGATGACCAGCGTCAGATCGGTGTCCTTGAAAAGCTGTAGCTTCTCGCCGAGGCGATCCATGTAGGTCTGGAAGTTCGCCTCGCCCCTGTGGGCGTGCTGGGAGCCGTGAGTGAAGCAGACTTCGGCTCCGAGCGTCTGTGCGTTCTCGATGCCCTTCGGGAACGCCTCGTCGGCGGCCCGGGACCGCTCCGGGTCATCGGTGACCAGGTCCGCGGAGATGTAGTAGCACGAGCACTCCAGACCCGAGGTCTCCAGCGCGCTCGCGAGGGTATCCACGCCGTACTCATCGACCGCGCGGGCGAAGATATCGATGCCCTCGACGCCCATATTCCTCAGCTTCGCAAACAGCTGCGCAGGTTCGAGTTCCTCATCGTGCCAGACCGGCGGGTAGAGCTTCCCCATCCACATAATTGCGGGTCGCATTGCCATTGCTTGTGATCTCCTTGTTCGGCTGTGTGTTACGACGTCGGGCCTCGGCAGGCCCGTCCTCCGGACGACTCAACGACAGTCTACAGGTCCCGCGCGGCCCACTTCATGCCGCGGGTCATGATCGTCAGCGGCTCCTCCTGCGCGGCCACCTCCGCATCGTGGCCGAGGGAGGAGTAGAAAACGCGGCCCTGGCCCCACGTCCTCTTCCACACGACCGGCACCGGGGCAGGGCCGAACTTATGAAAGTATGTGACCGCCAGGACGTCGTTGTTCGGGTCAACGTGCATGTAATACTGCTCGGAGGTGACCTCGAAGTCGTCGATGCCGTCAACGATGGCGTGCTGGGAGACGATCTCGACGTCATAGGTCACGTCGCCGCCACCCGGGTGCGCGACCCACTGGCCGCCCACCATGAACTGCCACTGCGTGGACTGGCGGAAGGCGTCGCCCATGCCGCCGTGGAGGCCCGCGATGCCGACGCCGCTCTCAACCGCGGCCAGCACCGGCTTGAGCTGCTCGGGGGTGATTTCGCCCATGGTCCACTCGGGGACGATCAGGTCGAGGTCCTTCAGCTTCTCCTCATCCTCGAAGGCTTCCAGCGAGTCTTCGACTTCGACCTCGAAGCCTTCATCACAGAGCGCGGCTGCGAGGATTTTGGATACGTCCTCCGGCTCATGACCTTCCCAGCCGCCCCATACGATCAACGCTTTCTTCATGTCCGCTCCCTCACTTCGACAGACTGCACTGTGGGACGAGGATTCTCCGTATGCGGTGTAAGGACCTGCCTGGCATGGAAGTCGCTCTACGACAGGGGACAGGGGAGGACGAATCAAAGAGGGCCGGAGAATTCTCCCCGGCCCCGAAACCGAGCTGAACGACGAAACCTACATGTCGTCCCAACTGGTATACCAGGGCGGCTCGCGGTCACCGGTGCGGCGCATGAGATCGCCCTCGGTCTGGGCCTTTACGTGACCATCGGCGAAGCACATATTCGCCATGTCGTTGTGGCGGGTGGCTCTGTAGGCGTCGTTGCGGTCGAGACCAAGGTTGCTGCGCATCTGGGATGCGTCCTCAGGATTCCCCCACCAGTACTGCCAGTAACTGTCGCCGCACAGATAGAATTCAGCAGGCGAACCATTCCGCGAGAGGGTAGCAATCTTGGCGCCGCGCATGTGGTCGTACGCCCACGAGTAGGCGCCGGACTGGTTGAACGTCTCATGGGCATCTGCCCCAACTTCGGCTATACCCGAAGGACAGATGAAGATCTGTTCGTTCTGCACGTAGGGTAGCAGAAATCCCTCAAACGTGCTCGAGCAAGCCCACTCGCTGTTCCATCCGTACAGATACTTCTCGTCGTAGTCCTGCACGTACATCATCATTGCAAGCCCAATTTGCTTGAGATTGCTCTGGCAGCTTGCCTGACGCGCCTTCTCTCGCGCTCGGGCAAAGACGGGGAAGAGGATCGCCGCCAGAATAGCGATGATCTGACTGTTGAAAAAGGTCGATTCTAGAAACGTTGATCCACACAGCGCTCTGAGGATCGCCACAGGGCCGCGCATATATTGAGTTTCCAGCTTTTTCAACAGTCAGATGATGGCTATTACAACCAGCAATTCAATCAGTGTGAAACCAGACTTTCGCATAGCTTTTGCCTCCTGATTTGCAGATTCGCCGCATCATACGATTGATCAGGTCGCCTTGCAGAGTGTGAAGCCACACAATATTAAGATGCTATTCGAGGCATGGGCCACGGAGACCTGCAAACAATGCAAGTTTTCTGAAGCGCGCATCGGAGGCAGTGTTCGTTGCGCACGTGCCGTCCTCAGACGCGCCGGATGCGAGCGAGTGCGCTGCTATCCGGCGCGTCTCTTCTGCTCACTCACATCGGCCGGCTTCTCAGTCCCCCGCGATTGTTGTCCACTGGCCGGGCTGGCTGTCGCGCAGCCATTTCGCGTGGCCGATCACGGTTACGGGGAAACGGAGCAAGCGGGCGTGTTTCCCGCCAGACCCGCCGAGGTGCCTTAGATCCTGACCTTCGCGAGGTAGATGCTTGTCTTCTCTTCATGCGATGAGTAGTAGGCGACCCACAGCATATCATCGTGCCAGACCATCCCCGCGTAGCTGGTGTCGCCGCCGGAGGGAAACTCGAGGGCCTCGGTCATCGTGGCATCCTCCGGGTCGATCCACAGCAGCGAGGTCCGCACGTGATCGTCATACAGGCGGCAACAGGCGACGTAGCGGCCGTCGGGGAGCCTGATCATGTCCGGCCCGCCGATCTTCGCGCCAAGGTCCTTCCAGGTCCAGTGCATGTACGGCGGCTCCGCGACGCCCAGTTTCCCCGTAGCGCCCTCGCCATCCGTGCGCAGCAGGCACAGCGCGTCACCGTTATTGCGGAACAGAAGTTTCGTCTCGTTCGGATAGCCCTCGGTGTACATGTCGCGTCCGACCGCCTCGAAGCGCCGCCCGCAACGGCTCTGGTAAAGGCGCGCGAACCGCCCTGCCTGGCAGCCATAGCCGACGCCCCAGGCCCTGTCGGAGGTCCACGTGACCCGCCAGAGCCAGGCGCCGGAGTCGGCGACGGTGAATGGCCCGTGCCACGAGGCGCCGTCCTGCGAGAACCACGTCATCGAGGTGTTGAGCCAGTCCTCGCCCTCGGGCTTGTGTCGCTCGCCCGCGAGGAGCATCAGTAATCCGTCGGCGGTCACGGAGATCTTCGGGTCGCGCAGATCTGAGCCCTCCACGGCCACTTCAGCGGCGCTGCGCCAGTCATCGCCATCCCCGGAGGCGATCACGCGGACGGTGCCGTCGTCTGAGCCGTGGTCGGTCCCCTCGCGAAAT
>CAZAHB010000096.1:14838-20439 GCA_964484945.1 uncultured Armatimonadia bacterium
AAATGTGCACCACCAGCTATCGTCCCAGCGCGCCAGGTCGCAGAACGCGTTATGCGGCCCCCGGTCCCAGATGCGCTCGACAGACAGAAGCTCCATCTCGTTCATTGTCGAACCCTCCCGTGGCATTCAAGTCAGACCTGTGAAGACCAGTTCGCCGTGGCGCCCGGCAACTCCTCATTTCGGCAAAAGAAGGTGCCACGGTCCCTTACGGCGCAAAAGGGCTCCCGTACCTGGACTTTCATGACGATGGAGGCGCACCATGGCAACTGACACCCCGCTCGCTGATCACCCCCTGTGGTCGGCGACCCCGACACCGCTGACCGACGACCTGAAGATCGACATCGAGTCCACCCGCCGCCTGGTCGATCATCACCTGCGGCTGGGAGTGGACGGGCTGTTCATCCTTGGCTCGTGTGGCGAGGGCCCGTGGCTGCCGCGCGAGCAGCAGCGGACCTTCACGCGCGAAATCTGCGACTACAACGCCGGGCGCATGACCATCGGCGTTCAGGTCACGGACAACTCTGCGCCGCGGATCATCGAGAACGCGCAGGTAGCCGCCGACGCCGGCGCCGATGTGGCGATCATGGCCGCTCCCTTCAAGCTGATGGGGCCGCTTGCAGATGAGAAGCTGGCGGACCTGTACTTCGACGCGATTGAGGGCAGTCCGCTCCCGATGGGCATCTATGACCTCGGTGAGCGCGACACGACCGTGGTGCCCGGCGAAATCATCGCCGAGGCCCTGCGCCGCCCGAAGGTCATCGCGCTGAAGGACAGTTCCGGTGAGCCCGAGCGGCGACAGCGGGCGCTTGCTGTTCGCGAAGAGCGCCCGGACCTGCGCATCATGTCCGGTGATGAGTGGGACCTGCCAACCTACATTGGCGCAGGCTATGACGGACTCGTGCTCGGCGGGGCCATCTTCAACGCGGTGCTCGCGCGGGAGATCATGGACACGATAGAGGCCGGAGACATGGACCGCGCGCAGCAGCTTCAGGAGCGCATGAATGAGCTGATGTGGGACGTCTACGGCGGGAAGGACATCACCTGCTGGCTCAGTGGGCTCAAACACCTCATGATGCGCCTGGGTGTGTTCGAGACGAACGTGAACCTGCTGGGCTATGAACTCATTGAGGAGTGCGCGGGCCGGATCGAAGACGCACTCGAGCGCGAGCAGGATGTACTCTTGCCCTGACCGCTCTTCGGCGGAGACAATCTTCGCGAGGAAGGGCGCTGCCGCACGCCGAAGTCTGTGTTGGCATGACTGACGCGGACAGGTTGGGTGGAGCTATGGCTGACATAACGATACGCAGTGCGAAACAGGTCGTATTCGGTTCCGGAACACGCGAGGATCTCGGAGATCATGCGGGCAAACGTGGCACGAGCGCCCTTATCGTCTGTGGGCGCACGTCGCTGCAGGAGTCGGGCGCACTGGCTGAGTTCGAGCAGATCCTGTCGGACGCCGGCGTTGGCGTGAGCGTCTTCGCCGAGGTCGAGCCGGAACCCTCGCTGGCGACGGTTGACCGCGGGCGGGAGGCACTGGACGAGGGCGGCTGCGATGTGGTCATCGCCGCGGGTGGCGGAAGCGCACTGGATGTGGGCAAGGCGATCGCCGGACTCGCCGGTGATCCTGAGCCGACGCAGCACGGGCGCGAGGTGACAGGGCCGGGCGCCCCCTGCATCGCGCTGCCGACGACCTCCGGGACGGGTGCGGAGGTCACGCCGAACTCAGTGCTTACGAACTCAGAGACCGGGAAGAAGGCCTCCATCCGCGGTCATGCCCTGCTGCCCGAAATCGCGCTGGTCGATCCGGAACTCACTCTGAGCTGTCCGCCCGATCAGACCGCCTATTCGGGCCTCGACGCGCTGACACAGGCGATCGAAGCCTACGTCTCCACCGGCGGCAATTGCTTTAGCTCGCCGATGGCCGAGGAGGGGGGCTGGCGCATCTTCCGCAACCCGCGGCCGGCGGGAAGGGATGGCGCCAACCTGGCGGGGCGGGAGGAGATGGCCGCGGGGAGGCTGGTGGCGGGACTGGCGCTGGCAAGCGCGCGGCTGGGCCTGGTGCATGGGCTGGCGCACCCACTCGGCTCCCTCTATCACCTCCCGCACGGGCGGGTGTGCGGCGCGCTGCTTCCGTGGGTGATCGACTTCAACATCGAGACGGCCGGCCCCCGCTACGCGCACCTGGCCCGCGTGATGGGCATCGGCGACAGCGCCACCGCGCTACTGCGGTGGGCCGAGGCGCTGGTGTCGGACCTTGATGCCGAGATCGACTGGGCTGAAGCGGGGCTCGCGCGCGGTGACTTCGACGAGATCATCCCCCCAGCGCTCGGTTCCGGCTCCACCGCGCACAATCCCTGCCCGGTGGACGAAGAGAGTCTTCGGGCACTGCTGGAGCGCCTGATCTCTGACTGAACCGGCCGGGCACCATCATCCAACAGAAGACGGAGGGCCTCATGAAGCGAAGCCTCCTGGCGGGAATCGCGTTGCTCGTGACGATCAGTGCCGTATCCGCGCAGACGGTTGAACGTGACGATGCCCTCCTGTGGCTTGATTTCGAGGAGGTCGTCAACGGTGGCTTCGAGTGCGCCGTCAGCGACCGCCGCGCCGAGGTCTCCGGCACCCCTCAGACACAGGACGGCGCCGTCCGGGCCTCGCAGTTCGAGACCATCTCCGTCGAGGGGCTGCCCTCTGACGCGCCCACCAATCAACTGACGCTCGCGGCGTGGGTCGCGCCGACGAGCCATCCCGGCTCATATCAGTCGATCCTGTACAGGGGCCTGCGCAAAGGCCCCGAGGTGCAGGACATTCACTTCTACCTCTGCCTCTGGGAGGGGCGCGTCGAGTTCAAGTTCAAGGATGCGGAGGGCACCTGGCGTGGGATCATGCGCAATGGTGATAACTTCACGCTTCCCGGCGCAGCGGCGGTCCCCGCTTCAGACGTCCCGCAAGGGACCCCGGAGGGCTGGGACCACATCCCGGCGACCTTCGACCAGGGCGAGATCACGGTCTACCTCAACGGGGAGGAAGTGCTCTCCGCGACCGCATCGGCGGAGGAACTGACGCCGAGCGAGCACCCCCTGCTGATCGGCGAGGCGCACGCGGCCAGCGGTCCGCGCTCGTATATTTTCGACGGGCTGATCGACAGCGCGCGCGTTCTGAGCCGGGCCCTGACGGCCGATGAGATGGCGGACCTTTACAACGCCGAACGCGAGGCGCACCCCGACGAGCCCCTGGAGATCGCCAGGGCGCTGCCCGAGGGATATGACCCGGACTTCGAAACGACGCTTCCTCTCGTCGAGCAGTGGGATCCTCCGCCGAGCGAGGTGCGGGACCAGACCACGGCGTCCGTCAGGATGCACAACGGGGCACCGGTCATCTCGATTGACGATGAACCGTTCTACCCGATGGCGCTGATGCCTGAGCCGTACGCGAGTGACGAAGATATCACGCTTTCCTGCCGGGACTTCTCCGCCGCGGGATTGGATATTTTCAGCGACATCTTTTGGAGCTGGTCCACGCCCCGGGAGGGCTGCCACGGCTGGTGGCTCGGCGAGGGCGAGTACGACTTCGACCGGATCGATGCCCGCGTCCGCGCGATCCTCGAGGCCAATCCGAATGCGCGCTTCTTCCCGCGCGTGAAGCTCAACCCACCCGGATGGTGGATGGAGGCCCATCCCGACCACGTGACCATCAATGCGGATGGGACGAAGGCTCGACAGGTCTCGCTGGCGTCGAAGGAGTGGCAGGAGGCGTACGAGCGCATGCTCCGCGACGTGATCCGGCACATGGAGTCCACCGACTACGCCGGGCACATCATCGGCTACCAGCCCGCAGGAGGGCGGGCGAGCGAGTGGTACTGGTACGGTGACAGGCGCGTGATCGACTTCGCCCCCGCGGCAATCGAGCGCTGGCGGGAGTGGCTCAGCAATTACTACGAGGGCGACCTGCCGGCCCTGCGTGAGGCATGGGGGAGGCCTGATGCGACATTTGCGGACGCGCAGCCCCCGACAGTCGAAGAGCGCGAGGCCTCACACCACGGCCTCTTCCGCGATCCGGTCAGGGGCCGCAAGGCCATGGACTACCTGCGCTTCCTCACCGACATGGTCACAAGCAACATTGTGCGAAGCTGTGGGATCGTGAAAGAGGAGACTGGTGGGGAGAAGCTCGCGGGCGTGTTCTACGGCTACTCGATCTACACCCCGCGCCAGGACGGCTTCCAGGGCCTCGAGCGCGTCCTCGCGTCGGAGGACGTGGATTTCCTCGCCTCGCCAACCGCCTACGACCACCGCCGCGGCGGAGAGCCGGGCAGCTTTGTCTCGACCTACTTCGGCAGCTATCGCCTGCACAACAAGCTCTTCTGGGACGAGGTGGACACGCGCACGCACCTGTATCCGGGCTACGTGAGCTATCGGACCGCCGACCTGCCCGAGACGCTGTCGGTGCTCAGGCGCGCGGTCGGACACTCGTTGACGCGAGGGACCGGCCTGTGGTGGTTCCTGCTGACCGGCAACGCCACGTTCCACCAGGTCGAGATCATGGATGACATCGCCTCGCTCAAGGCGCACTGCGATGACGCCCTCGAGGTCGATCGCGAGCAGGTGGCGGAGGTTGCGGTGTTCGCGGATGAGCCGAGCATGTATTACACCGCTGAGAGCTACACGGTTCTGCGCCCGTATCTACGCGACACGGTCGATGAACTCGCGCGCATGGGCGCGCCGTACGACATCTACCTGATGTCCGACATTGCCAGCGAGGACCTGCCCGAGTACAGCCTCTACATCTTCCTGAACGCGTGGGCGATCGACGACGAGATGCGCGCTGCCATCGACGCGGAGGTGCGCCGCGACGGGAAGACCGCCGTGTGGGTCTACGCGCCGGGCTACGTCGCCGATGGAGAGTTCAGCGAGGCTGCGATGGCCGAGATGACCGGGATCACGCTGCGAGCGCATGAAGAGCCGGTGGAGGCAATGCTGTCGATCACAGGTGAGCATCCGATCGTGGCCGCGGTGCCCGGCGAGTTCGCGTGGCACTGGGAGGTCGCGCCCGCGTTCTCGGTCGATGACCCGCAGGCGACGGTCCTCGGGACGGTCGCCGAGAGGCCCGCGCTGGCGGTGCGGGAGTTCGATGGCTGGCGCTCGGTCTACTCGATGGTGCCACTCCGGCGCGAGGTGCTGCACGGCCTGTGCGAGTACGCCGGCGTGCACGTGTACTCCGATACATTCGACACCTTCCACGCGAATCGCGCCTATGCGACGCTGCACACCGCTGAGGCCGGGGAGAAGCGCATCGAACTTCGCGAGGGAGCGGACGTGACGGAGCTTGTCACCGGGGAGTCGCTCGGGCATACGAGCGTCATTGAGGCGACGCTGCCGGAGAGCGTGACGCGGATATACCGGTTGGAGCATTGAGCGCTGTGGGCGGTGCAAACTGCGTCGGGTGTGGGCACACCCGACCTCCGGACGGCAAAGGCGCCGCCGGTTGGCAGGTCGAATGCCGTGGCCTGTGCCGTTCGGAGGGATGTCGTGCCCACGGCATCCGTCGTGCCCACGGCATCCGTCGCGCGAGGCGCGACATTCGTTCACGGCGAAGGCAGACGGCGTC
>CAZAHB010000097.1:0-4476 GCA_964484945.1 uncultured Armatimonadia bacterium
CCCCACCAATCATGTAGCGCGGGCTTCCAGCCCGCGGTCGCTCAGGATGAGGCCAAGCGTATGGGCATTGCATTCATCTACGGCCCGCTGATCGTGGGAGTGCTGCTTCTGTGCGGGTGGTCGGTCTACCGCGTGTTCACCATGTGGATCGTGGACCGGATGCTCAGCGGCCTGGAGTTCACGATCATCCTCATGCTGGTCATATCCCTGATCGGCATCACATTTGCGATGGAGGGACTGGCCGCGGTCGGGCCGTTGATTCTGCTCGCGCTGCTGATAGGCTTCATTCCGCTGCTGCCAAAGCTCTCGGAGAAGATACGGGGCTACCAGCTTCTGCGCGACGACATCCGGCGCTACGAGGCGGCGCTCGAGCGCCAGCCGGATGTTCCCTATCCGCACCTGAAGCTCGCCGAGATCTACGAGGAGCGGGAGGACTGGCTCTGTATCAAAGTCTAATGATTGGAATCATTACGGCAACGAATGCGGGCCTCTCGGCCCGCGTCGGGCGAAGGCTCGCCCGACCTCCGAACGGATCACAGGCGCGTCGTTGTCGTCCGGAGGGATGGGGAGCCAGAGGTGTCGTCTACCTCCCCCCATCCGTCGCGCAAAGCGCGACAAGGCGTTTCTCCGTTATCCTTAATGTTTGATACGGACCCTTTGAAGCGTACACGGAGGCTACTGCCGCTCGCGAAGCAGGTCCCCCAGCCTGGCGAAGCCTTTCTTGATGTCCTCGCGCATGCGCTCCTGGTGCAGCCCCGCGGCGGGGTGGATCAGCGGGACGAATGTCAACCCGTGCCGCTCCAGCACCGTTCCGTTGAGCTTCATCACCGAGAGGCCGGGGTCGTCCATGAGCGTCTTCAGCGCGGGCGCGCCGAGGGTGCAGATAAGCTTCGGGCGGATGCAGGCGATCTGGCCGTCAAGGTACTCCCGGCAGGCCTGCACCTCCTCGGGATTCGGGTCGCGGTTGTTGGGCGGGCGGCACTTGCAGATGTTGGTGATGTAGACATTCGACCGATCGATCCCCGCGTTGCGCAAGAGCACCGTCAGCGCCTTCCCCGCCCGGCCCACGAACGGCTCGCCCTGCTGGTCCTCGTCAGCCCCGGGGGCCTCGCCGATGAACATGATCTCCGCGTCCGGCGGGCCGGCGCCGGGGACAGCGTTCGTGCGCCCCTCGGCGAGGGGGCACTTCGTGCAGGAGCGGATCTGGTCGGCTATCTGGTCTAGAAGGGGCATGATGGGCCCTCCGGACGGGAACGGCACAGGCCGGCGCGGGGGCCGGCCTCTCCAACGGCGAACGGCTTACGCGTATCCAAGGTCCTCGCAGACCGCGCGGATGCACTCAGCGTCCTCATCCGAGGCCGGGACGACCGGAAGGCGCGTCGGGCCGCAATCGAAGCCACAGATCTCAAGGGCCTTCTTCACGCACGGCGGGTTGCCCGATGGCAGGAAGCACGCGTTGTAGAGCGGTATGAGGCGGTGGTGGATCTCGGTCGCGCGGTCGATATCGCCCGTGTGGTGCGCCTCGATCATCTCGCCGATCTCCTCGGCGGCGATGTGCGCGGCCACGGAGATGACCCCGACTCCGCCCACCGACAGGATCGGCAGCGTCATCCCGTCATCGCCCGACCACAGGCGGAAGTCATCGGGGGTGTTCCGACAGATATCAGCGATCTGGCCGATGTCCCCGCTGGCCTCCTTGGAACCGACGATGTTCTCGACGTCCTCGGCGAGGCGCGCGACCGTCGATGCCTCGATGTTCTTTCCGGTGCGACCGGGAACGTTGTACACGATCACCGGCAGGTCGGTGGCCTCCGCGCAGGCCCTGAAGTGCTGGTAGAAGCCCTCCTGCGACGGCTTGTTGTAGTAGGGCCCGACGATCATGATCGCGTCGATAGCAAGCTCAGAGGCTCGCTTCGTAAGCTTGACGGACGTGGATGTATCGTTGCTGCCGGTGCCGGCCATGACGGCCACATCGTCGCCCACCGCGTCGCGCACGACTTCGTACATTTTGAGCTTCTCGTCATCGGTGGTGGTGGGCGACTCGCCGGTGGTGCCGGAGACGAGTATATCCGAGCCGGCCTCGGCGAGGCGCACGGCAAGCTCCGCCCCACGGTCGTAATCGACATTCAGATCCTCGTCGAATGGCGTCACCATCGCGGTGATGAGATTTCCAGGCTCGGGCATGTAGGTTCACCTCGTAAGTCTGATGTGAGTGGCAGCCGTCCGCCAGCAGTTGTGTTCTCGCCCTCTCCCGCGCGTCTCGCCCGACCTTTGGGCGGGACAAAGGGGCCGGTGGGAGGGACTGTCGTTGCCGCTATGCCCCTACAGCAGCCCGCGGTCGGTGAGTGCCTCCGCGATCTGTACGGTGTTTGTCGCCGCGCCCTTGCGCAGGTTGTCGGAGACGCACCACAGGTTCAGGCCGTGCTCGACAGTATCGTCCTCACGGACGCGGCCGACGAGCACGTCATCGTTGTATCTTTTTTTCAGGCAGTCGGCCTGCGTGGGATACTGCAGATTCTCCGGGTCGTCGATGACGGTGACACCCGGCGACTGCTCGGGATCCCGCAGGATCTCCAGCGCCTCCTCGCGCGAGAGCGCGCTCTCAAGCTCGAGGTTGATCGCTTCGGAGTGGCCGATCACGACCGGCACGCGCACAGCGGTGGTAGTGATGGCCATCTCCGGGGTGCCCATGATCTTCTTCGTCTCATGGACCATCTTCATCTCTTCCCTGGTGTAGTACGAGTCAAGGAAGCTGTCGATGCGCGGCAGGCAGTCGAAGACGATCGGCTTGTCGAAGATATTCGGGTCCCACTCGATCTCCTCGCCGGCCGCGTACTGCTGGACCTGGACCTCAAACTCCTCCATCGCCGCCTGGCCCCAGCCGCTGGTGGCCTGGTAGGTGGAGACGACGATCCGCTTGATCCCTGCCGCGCGATGGATCGGGGCGATCGCCACGACCATCTGGATGGTGGAGCAGTTGGGGCTGCAGATATGTTTCGCGTCCTCGGTCACCGCGTCCATATTGACCTCGGGCACGATCAGCGGGTAGCCCTCGCTCATACGGAAGTCGCTTCCGTTGTCGATCACCCATGCGCCCGCATCGACCGCTGTCTCGCCCCACTGGACACTGGCGCCCTTGGCGCCCTCGCGCCCCGCGAAGAACACTACGTCAAGTCCCTCGAAGAGGTCCTCCGCACACTCGCGCACGAGCACCTTCTCATCGGCGAGGATCTCATGCCGCTCGCGCGTGGCCATGAACACCGGATCGCCTTCAATGGGGAAATTGCGCTCTTTGAGTACGCGAAAGATCCTGTCTCCGACCGGTCCGACGCCTACGATACCGACTCGATATGCCATCTCATTCGCACCTGTATGGTTGGTTTTTGATACGCATGTTCCGTCAGACGCAGCGCGACACAGCCGCCTGCTCTCACGTGGTCATGATCGGCAGCCTGTGTCATGCGCCGCGGTTTGTGATACTTCCCCGCCGGTCAGTCAGTTCCCATTAAGTCTCCATTAGAAGCTGGCCAAGGCCGCAGACAAGCCCGTCAAGCTTCTGCACCTCGCGCACGGCCAGAAGCACGCCGGGCATGAAACACTCGCGGCCGGTGGTGACGTGCTCGATCTTGAGCGTCTCCCCGGGGCCGCCGAGGATAACGGTCTGGTTCGCGACAACGCCCGCCATGCGGATCGAATGCGCGGAGACCCCACCGTGCTCTCCACCACGGACCTGCTCGAGGCCCATGTGCTGTGTTTCCTGGATTTCGAAGTCCTCACCGCGCTCCCGTCGCATTCGCTCGGCGGTGGCCATCGCGGTCCCGGACGGAGCGTCAACCTTGTTTTCGTGGTGGGCCTCAACGATCGAGGCGTAATCCATCAGCGCCGCGGCCTCGGCTGCGAACTTCATCATCAGGTTGGCGCCGATGCTGAAGTTTGGCGCGATGACCGCCGGGGTCGAGCACTGCTCGCACACATTGCAAATCTCATCGAGCAGCTTCTCGGAGAAGCCGGTGGTGCCCACCACACAGGCCACACCCTCGCGCAGAGCGGTGGGGAGGTTGTGCATGAGCGCCGAGGGTGCGGTGAAATCCACCATTACATCCGGATCACAGCGGTCGATGCCCTCTTCGACATCCATGGCAACGGCCTCGCGCGGTGCGCCCGAAAGAAGTTCGGACAGCAGTGTGTCCGGGTAGGCCGGATCGACGCCGCCGACCAGCGCCATGTCCTTCGCCTCACTGACGGCCTCCATCACGGTTCGGCCCATGCGTCCGCCTGCACCTGATACCAGGACTCGTATCTCGCCCATGTCGTCCTCACACCCCGTTGCATCGGCATTTGCATGCGCGGGAAGCTGTTCCCGAGCGCCGTGAACAATAGTTTTCGCGACAAGTTGTGCTTTCCCTTCACCTGTTCAGACAAAACGGGGAGGGGCAGGGGGGGGCGCGCCCCCGTCGGGCGCGCTGGGCGCGGCTC
>CAZAHB010000097.1:4486-19861 GCA_964484945.1 uncultured Armatimonadia bacterium
GCCAGGTTGTGCTTTCCCTTCACCTGTACAGCCAAACCGGCCGGGGCGGAGGTCCGCCCCGGCCGTGGGTTGCCGTCTGAGGCTCAGTTCTTCTTGTCTCGGAAGTAGGCACCGGCCGTCGGGCCCTCGTCCTCAGCGCCCTGCGGCTTCTCCGGCTCCGGTTCCGGTTCGGGTTCGGGGGCCGGCTGAGGTTCGGGCGCCTGCTCCGCCTGAGGCTGAGCTTTCTGCCGCTCAGGCTCCTGCGTCTTTTCCTCTGTCTTCTCCTGCGCCTCTTCCTTCTGCTTCTGGCGCTCCTCGCGGCGCTTCTGCTCCTCCTTCTGCTGCTGGATGACCCTCTTGAGTTCATCCTTGGGAGAGCCGTCCTTGTTGAGCAGAGACTTGCGGGAGAGCTTGATCTTGCCGTCATCCTCGACCTCGGTGACGCGGCACGTGACCTGGTCGCCCATCGTGAGCACGTCCTCCACCTTGTTGGTGCGGGAGTGCTCGATATCGGAGATGTGCAGCAGGCCGTCACGGCCCGGCAGCACCTCCACGAAGGCTCCGAAGTCCGTGATGGTCACGACCTCGCCGGTGAAGATCTCACCGACCTCAACCTCGCGGGTGAGGTCATTGAGCGCATTCTCAACCTCGGCGACGTTCTCGGCATCCTCGCCGAAGATCTTCACCAGGCCATCGTCGTCAACATCGATTTTGACATCGAGATCCTGCTCGAAGCCCCGGATCGTCTTTCCACCGGGACCGATGACCAGGCCGATCTTATCCTTGGGCACTTCGAGAGTGACCATGCGGGGAGCGTGGGGCGAGAGGACCTCGCGCGGCTCGGCCACCACGGCGTTCATCTTCTCGAGGATCTGCAGGCGCGCTTCGCGTGCCTGCTGGAGGCCCTCCTTGAGCACGCGCTCGGGCAGCCCCTTGACCTTGATGTCAAGGTGCAGGCCGTTGACGCCGTTCTCGGTGCCGGTGACCTTGAAGTCCATGTCGCCGGAGGCGTCCTCGAGGCCCTGGATGTCCGTCAGCAGCATGTAATCGTTCTCGTTCTCATACAGCAGGCCGACGGAGATGCCGGCTACCTGCGACTTCATCGGGACCCCGCCGTCCATGAGCGCCAGCGACGTGGCGCAGCACGATGCCATGGAGCTGGAGCCGTTGCTTTCGAGCACCTCTGAGACCACGCGCGTGGTGTAGGGCCACTCTTCCTCGTCGGGCAGCATCCGCTCGATGGAGCGGTGGACCAACGCCCCGTGGCCGATCTCGCGGCGGCTGGCGCTGCGAAGCGCCTTCGTCTCACCGACGCAGAAGGGCGGGAAGTTGTAGTGGTGCATGAACCGGTGGTACTCTTCCTCTTCGAGGGTCCGGACGAGCTTCTGATCCCGGGTGGCTCCCAGCGTCAGCGCCGACAGCACCTGGGTCTCGCCGCGGGTGAACAGTGCCGAACCGTGTGCGCGCGGCAGAAAGCCCGCCTGTACGTCGATCGGGCGGATTTCCTTTGTGCCGCGGCCGTCAACGCGCTTCTTCTCGTTGAGGATGATATCGCGCATCTGCTTTTTCTGGACCTCGTACATCGCCTCGCTGACCTGGTCGGAGACGTCCTCGACGTCCGCGAACTGCTCCTCGAGATCCGCGGTGATGCGGTCGAGTGCCTCCTGGCGGCCCTTCTTGTCCGGCGACTGGATCGCCTCGCGGATCTGTGACGCGCGGCTTTCGACCGCGGCCCGGATCTCCTCGGAGGGCTCCCAGACCGGGTAGTCCTGCTTGGGCTTGCCGGCCTTCTCGCGCAGCTCTTCGATAGCGCTTACAACGCGCATGCACGCGTTCTGGGCCATCTTGATGCCGTCGAGCACGATCTCCTCGGGAACTTCGTCGCCACCCAGTTCCACCTGCAGCACGCCCATCTCACCGGCGGCCACGGTCAGTTCCATGCGCGATTCCTCGCGCTCCTCGAACGACGGGTTGAGGACCAGATCACCGTCGAGCCACGATACCTGAGCGCAGGCAAACGGGCCTTCCAGCGGGGCCGGGGACAGATGCATCGCGGCGGCCGCGCCGATCATCGCGACGACCTCCGCGGAGTTGTCGTTCTCGGCCGAGAGCGGTGTGCAGATGACCTGGACTTCGTTGCGCAGGCCCTGGGGAAGCAGCGGTCGTATCGGCCGGTCGATCGCCCGGGCGATCTGAATCGCCTCTGGCGACGGTCGGCCCTCTCGCTTGAAGAAGCCGCCGGGGATCTGCCCCACGGCATACATCTTCTCTTCGAAGTCCACGCGCAGCGGGAGGAAGCTTACGCCGGTGTTTACTTCATCTTCGATGACGGCGGTGCACAGAACGACCGTGTCGCCATAGCTGATCTTGACTGCGCCAGATGCCTGGCGCGCCATCTCGCCCGTCTCGAGCGTAAGCTCGCGACCGGCGAACTGAACGGATACCTGTTGTTTGTCAAACACGTCAAAGAACCTCCTGTAGGCAGGCTGGCCCTGCGCAGGAGGTTCGAGGAAACCGTCAGGAAACCAGGGAAAACGGGCGCGGCTTCGATCCCGCTCGCTTTCACTGATTCCCTTTCGTTCCTCACCCTCCTGAGGGCAAGCGTACCTGTAGGGGAATAGACCACCCGTTCGCCACCTGGTGCGCGGACAGGCAGAATCACATGAACGTCACAGATAGTGTACAGCATGTGCGCGGCAATTGCAAGACGGCCGGGAATAGGGAAGCGGGAAACGGGAACCGGGGACGACATGACGGGCAACATCAGTGTACAACGAGGCGAGGCCGGGATCGCCGATGAGCGGTCCCGGCCTCGGAGAGGTTACATTCGGTTGTGTTCAGCCGCGGAGGCCGAGAGTCTTGACCAGTTCGCGGTAGCGCATGATGTCCTCGTTGCGCAGGTAGCGCAGAAGGCGGCGGCGCTGACCAACCATTTTCAGCAGGCCGCGTCGGCTGTGGTGATCCTTCCGATGCTCCTGGAGGTGCCCGGTGAGTTGCTGGATGCGCGACGTCAAAAGTGCAACTTGCACCTCGGGTGAGCCGGTGTCCTCCTCGTGCCTGCGGAACTGCTCGACGATCTCGCTCTTCTCCATATCCGTCAGATCGGTCGCCATTACGTCATCTCCTTTCTCGAAACCACGCCCGGGCAGGGCGCCGAATCGCCTGCGGGCTGATATTCCTCGTGCCGAGCGCGCCGCTGGAGGGGCGGCCGGCCCAGCGAGAGGTCCCGCGGGAGGCGCAGTATACCACAACAGGCTTCTCTGGTGCAAAGCGACCTGGCGGCCATCTGCCAGGGCCGGGCAGGAGTCAGGCCACCGGTGTGGAATCTGTGTACGATTGTGCAGGAGGTGCGCGTACGTTCGCGACTATCCACAGGGGCGGACGCCGGTCACACGAGGCGTTCGCAGGAAAGGGACTGATCGACATGAAGATCTGGCATGCCGTCGCAGCAGTAATCGTTCTATCACTGCTCATGTGCTCATCGGCCGTGGCGGAGCCGACGCTCAACGGGTTCTCCGGGCTTCTGGTGATTCCGACCGCCGAGACGGTTGCTCCAAGGGACTTCAACCTCGGCGTCAACAGCGGAGAGCTGGAGGACTGGGAGGACTTCAGCTACTACACAAACTTCGGCCTCGATAAGGGCACAGAGGTCGGTGCCCTGGTGTTCCGCAGCGACGAAGAGTCCAGCAGCGACATGAATTCGGGCTCGGCCGCATCGAGCGGATATCGCTACAGCCAGGATGAGACATTCCTGAACGTGAAGCGCAGGCTGACCGACGGCGACGAGGGACCTGCGATTGCCGCGGGCATCTTCGACGTAACCGATGAGGTAGACACCACCGTGTACATGGTGGGCACCTGGGCCCAGGGACGGACAGTCGGCCGGGTGGAGGGCAAGACGGTGCAGTTCTTGAACCTTCACGCCGGCTTCGCCTCGGGGATGATCGAGGACTTCTTCGCCGGCGTCGATATGCGCTTCGGCCCCGACATGACGATCATGGGCGAATGGGTCGAGGATGACATCAACCTCGCCGCGCGCTTCTCGCCCGCGAACAACTTCACGGTCGATGCAGGCTTCATCGACGTGGAAGACCTGGCCGTGAACGTCAGCTACTCCAGCGGCCTGTAGCCTGCGGCGATCATCACGAGTGTGCCCGGGGCCTGCTTTCCGCAGGCCCCGCACTCATGTACGAGGGCCTGACCCGTCGCTTGACGAATACTCAGGCCGACGGTCACGCCCGCCTGGGAGGTTTATGGTGCGCATTCGCAGCCTGATCATTGCCATCGTCATCGCCGCGCTGCCGGCTGGCTTCCTGTACGCCACGCTCGTCGGCGGACGGCCGCTCGCGCGTGATGATGCCTCGGCGATGGTCTACCCGATCTTCCACGCACTCGACGAGAGCCTCGCCGACGGCAGCCTCTACCTGTGGGACTCGCAGCAGTGGTGCGGGCTGCCGGCTCTGGCCGGTGGTGAGACCACCAGCCTCTACCCGCCGACCCTCGGGCTGTGCGCGCTGCTGGGGTGGATCGATGCGCTGCACGCGAGCTACTGGCTGCACCTTGCTCTGGCGGCGGCGGGGGTTTACTGGGTTGCGCGGAATCTTGGGGCCTCGCGCGGCGCGGGGGTGGTCGGCGCTGCGGCCTTCGCCTTCAGCGGCTATCAGTGCGCGCACCTGATACACTTCGATCACATCACGGCCCTGGCTCACCTGCCGCTGATGCTGGCGGTGCTTCAGACCGCGCTAGTGCGCAACACGCCCCGGTGGTGGGCGCTGCTGGCGGTGGAAGTCGCCCTGGCGGCGCTGTGCTCGCACCCGATGCTCCTGGTGATGGCGCTGACGGTCTGTGTGTTGTGGGTCATCTTCGGGCATAACTGGCGCGGCGATGAGACGCCTGCGTACGCCCGCTTGCTCCCGCTGCTGCTCGCGGGGATCGTGGCGGGGCTGCTGGTTACACCGCAGCTTCTTCCCACGCTGCAGCTTGCGCTGGCCGAGGGGAAAGCGAGCGCTCCGGATACCGCGCAGGCGGTCGAGCACGTTGCCTCGTATCCCTTCAGGGCGCGCGATCTCGTGCGGGTGCTGCTGCCGAACTTCTTCGGGACCGTGCGCGAGAATATCCTCGGCGGCGGCGCGCAGTGGCATGAGACCCAGCCGTTCACGGGCGCGGCGCCGCTGCTGCTGGGCATCGCCGGCGCGATAGTGGCCTTCCGCAAGCGCGGATGGGGCTTTTGTGTGGCGACCTTCGCAGTCGGGGCGGCGCTGATGCCCGCTGAGGGCAATCCGATCCACGCGGCACTGGCGCATCTGCCGTTCTGGGGCGGCTTCCGCGCCACCGGACGGTGGATGGTGCTGCCGATCCTCTCGCTGGCGCTGCTGTCGGCGCTGGCGATCACGCATCTGCCGGAGGCGTCGCAGAGACTCCGACGCGCAACGGGCCGGGCGGTCGGCGCGCTGGCGGCGCTGATCGTGACGGTGACCACGGTCCTGTGGCTGACCTTCGGCGTCGATGCCGACGGGCGACTGTGGCTGCCGGGGCAGGGTGGGGATTTCCCGCTGGAGACCCCGGCCGAGGCGATGCTCAACTGCATGACGAGCATCGAGCCGGTGCTGCTGGTGGCAGCGGCGATCATCACGTGGATCGTAGCTGCACGGCTTGCCGCCGGAAAGCACGCGGGCATAGTAAGCGGCCTCGTGCTTCTGCTGGCGACCACCGCGCCACAGTGGCACCTGTGGCAGCAGACGAACCGGACGGTGCCGCGCGAGTACTACACGGACCCGCCGGTGACGGCGCAGGCCCTCGGCGAAGGCCGCGTGACCGCGATCCCACCGGCGATGGTCGCGCCCCGGTGGCGGCCTCCCGGTTCGACTCGCGTCGAGCGCGTGATGGCCGTCCGCGAGTTGCTGACACCTGCGCTCGGGACCGTCTGGGGCGCCACGTACGGTGGCGGCTACAGGCAGGGGCTGGTGACACCCGCGACAGAGCTTGTCTGGGAGCAGTTCTATCACTTCGGCATACAGGTCTTCCTGGGGCGGGCGGCCCTGGAACCGCGCACGGTCGAGCGCTACGGGACGCCCATCCAGCGGCTGGAGCGGCTTCATGCGCTGGCCGGGGTCACCCACATCGTCACGCCCGCCACCACCGACGCGCCGGAGCTTGCGCTCGCGCACGAGGGTGTGGTGAACGTGTATACCTGGCGCGAGCGGCACCCGCGAGTGTGGCTCGCGGGCAGCACGCACGGAGTCCCCGAGCGTCGAACGCAACTGTGGGCCGCGCGCAGGCTGGCGCTGGATCCACATAGAGACGTCATCCTGGACCGGGCCATCGATCTGCCGGAGGATGCCGGGCGGGGCGAAGCGGAGATCGTGGAGGATGCCGATGAGCGCCTCGTCATCCGCGCGGAGTGCGAGACGCCGGGAGTGCTGGTGGTGGCGGATGCGTGGTATCCGGGCTGGAGCGTCACGGTGGACGGAGAGCCCGCGGAGCTTCTACGCGCGAACTACGCCTTCAGGGGCGTGGTGCTCCCGGAGGGTGAGCACGAGGTAGTCTTCACCTTCCGACCGAGCACCTGGAGCGCGGCCCTGCCGATGTGCGCGGTGGGCCTGCTGGTGGTGATTGCGCTGCTTGTCTGGCCCACCCGCGAACCGCCCCAAGAGGGCCTGACACCGCCGAAGCCGCGTGCCGGGGATGACCGCGCCTGAAGGGCGCCCGGACCTCCGGACGACACACGCACCCGGGCCACGCCTCACATCCCCGCAGTCGGCAGCAGTGCGTCCTCGTCCACGAGCTTCAGCGATGGCTCGGCGTTCTCGACGGTGGCGCGGTAGACCGACCCGCCCGGGCGGGCGTTGAGCGTGACCTCGCCAAGATCCGGAATGTCCACGTCTGCCTCTCTCGCATCGCCGGACGCCGCCCACGCGGTGATCAGCCACTCGTCGCGCTCGTTGTGTCTGCGGGCCACCACGCGAGTGCCCTCATCGCCGGTCGGGAACTCGTAGGCCGGCAGGTCCGTGGACCACGTGTGCATGTCGGGTCCCGGCAGCAGGTCCCCGTTGCGGAGGAAGTCCTCGAGGTGCGAGAACAGCGCGTGCACCCGGCCCAGGCACATAAGCTGCCAGATCCACTCCTCCGATTCCTCGTACGCGAAGTACCCCGCCGCGCCGCCGATCATCCCGGCGGTGTAGTAGCACTTGAGGTAGCCCATGTAGCGCTCAGCATCGGCGATGGCCTTCTCGCCGAGGTCCTCGCGCGGCCAGCCGGCGGTGACCCAGTTGTATGACAGCGGGTCACCGTATTCGATCTGCCGGGCGGTGGCGTTGAGCGCCATCACCAGCATGTCCATGTCGCCGGTGAAGCCGGAGTTGTAGTGTTGATAGTAGATCGACGTGTTGGGGATGTCGGAGACCGGGCGCATGTAGTCGTAATCCCACGTCCAGCGCCACCAGCCGCCGTAGCGATTCGCATGATGTGACGCCTCGGTGTGGTAGTAGATGTAGAGCCGCCGGTCCGGGACGAGTTCCCGGATGCGTTCGGAGATGATCATCTCCTGGTGGGCCTTCCGCTCGGAGATGTAGTCATACCACTCGCGGTCGCCCTTTGCGGCCATCACCTCCGGGTCCTGCTCCCAGTACTTCCTGTGATGACCGATGGTGCCCAGGGCGTACTCGCCGCCGTTGGTGATGATGGTGATCGGCGCGCGGTCGAGGACCGGTCGGAGCATCTCGACCTCCGCCTCCGCGATCATCTCGAATGTCTCGTCGGGCGCCTCGGGGCTGTAGATCTGCTTCCCGTCGATCAACTCCCCCGCCTCATTGCGGCACCACGTCGCCTCAGGCAACTCGTCCTTGAAGCGACGGATCGTGAACGCGGGCGCAACGATCACGTGCATCGGGTAGCGCTCCGGATCGCTCGCCGCGAGGGCGCAGGTGCGCGCGGCATCGCTCTGTGGGTCATCGAGCGCCTCGACCAGCTTCGGCGTCAGGCGGCCGAAGATCAGGCAGAAGCCCCAGTTGTCCGCAAGCTCCTTTCGCTCCTCGAAGGAGAAGCTCGGCCCCCAGAAGGAGAGCGGCAGGAGCGTGTGGTCCTCGGCGAATGTCGGCGGCGGGGCCTGCTGAAGCTGCTCGAGCGTGGACTGGGCGTGGCAGGCGGCCGCGGCGCAGATCAGACAGACGATAGCGATGGTGCGCATGGGAAGGCCTCCTTTCTGACGCGCACTTCCACGCACGTGTGCTGAGACCTTCGCGCGGCGGAGAGGGGATCCGTGTCAACGGTTGATGGTTCGGAGACCCCGGCAACGACTCTCCAGGCGAGGGCGCCTGGAGTCCAGATCGCAAGACCGCCCGGAGTCCGGGCGCCTCGCCCGGACGTCGTTTCGCCGCCCGCGGAGTCTACCGGGTGGTGCGACACGCCTTCCTCCGCACCCCCTGACCGTTGATACGGATCCGCGGAGAGGTGTTGGCGCGAATGCGGGGAAGTGGGGCGGAGGACATGCCGCGGTTGGTACCTATTCCGTGCGGAGGTCGGCGTGCCCCCGCCGACGCGGTTCGCAGTTCACAGGGAGGATATCGCCATGATCGCCATCACCAACGCCCGTCTGATCGACGGTACAGGTTCGCAGCCTGTCAACGACTCAACGCTGCTCGTGCGCGAAGAACGCATCGACGCCGTTGGCGCCTCGGGGGAGGTCGAGGTGCCCGAGGACGCGCGCGTTTTCGACGCCGGGGGCATGACCGTGCTGCCGGGGCTGATCGACGCACACCAGCACGTGGGCTTCGGCCTCAGCCGCATCCGCCGCCTTCAGGACTGCCTCGCGCGGGGAACCACGACGGTGGCAGACGTCACCAGCGGCCCGACGGGCCCGAAGCTGCGCGAGGCGATCGAGGCGGATGTTATTCGGGGCTGCGCGCGCTACCACGTGGGCATGGTCGTCGGCTGCACCTTCGGCCACCTGCATCGCGAGGACGAGAACGTCGCGGGCGTGGACGCGGACGGACCGTGGGAGGTCCGACGCGGGGTGCGGCAGATGGTCGAGGCAGGCGCGGATTTCATCAAGACCGCGGCCTCGGGCGGCTTCCAGTGGGCGGCGGAGACCGTGACCCAGCGCAATTACACGCAACAGGAGCTTGATGCGCTGGCCGACGAGGCGCACGCATGGCATCGGAAGGTCTCCGTGCATGCGCATACGCAGCCGGGGATCGGCATGGCGATCCGCGCGGGGATCGACATGATCCACCACGGCTCATACATCGACGATGAGGGCCTGCGTGATCTGAAGGAGTCGGGCCTGCACTTCGTGCCCACGCTCTACATCACGAGCGAGCGGTCGTTCTCGCGCGAGTGGCTGCCCGAGCACATAGCCGAGCGGATGCGCGATGCCCACGGCCCCCACCGCGAGGGTGTGGCGCGGGCGATCGAGATGGGCATTCCAATCGCGGTCGGCACCGACGGCGCGGCGGGATCGGCGCAGTTCGAGCTTCAGGAGCTTGTCGCGTGCGGGATGTCGCCGATGCAGGCGATCGAGGCGGGGACGCGCGTGGCCGCGGAGGCGCTGGGGATCGAGGAGATGACGGGGACGCTGCAGCCGGGCAAGCGGGCTGACGTGCAGGTCGTGCGCGGCGACCCGCTGGCGGACATCGCGCTGCTCGAGGACCCGGACGCGATCGCGCTGGTCCTGCGGGATGGCAGGCCGCCGATGGTGGAGGCGGAGATCGGGTAGCGGGGCACACGCCGTCCGGAGGTCGGGTGTGCCCACGCCCGACACTGTCAGCCGTCACCCCGCCGGCCTCACCCGCACCGCGTCCAGCACCGCGCCCGCTGGCAGATCGATCTGCACGCCCACGCGTCCGCGCGGGAGCGGGATCGGCTCGGGCAGGCGCATCCACCGCGGCGAGTCCACGCGCCCGGGATCGAGCTTTATCTCAGGCGCCGGGTCCGAGCTTTCCGTCAGCAGCCGCAACGCGAATTCCCCGCCCTGCGGCGCAGCAAGTCGCGCCTCCAGCAGGTAGCGCCCCTCGCGCTCCACGTTCGTGCGCAGGATGACACTCCCGCCCTCCGGAGCCTCCACGCCATCCGCGGTCTCCCGCGCCGGCGGCAGCGCGAGGCCCTGTTCGGCCTCGACGGTCGCGCCCTCAGCGGGGATTGCGGCGACCTCGGGCGCGTCCTGTCGAAGCGCCACGTACTCCGCGACGGACTCGATCCGCTCCAGGATCGGCCGGGCCACCTTCGCACCGCCAGGCTCCAGCGGCCTGCGGCACGGGGCCGGGGTCATGCGCTCCACGCCGAGCCACGGGGCGCTCGCGGAAAGCTCCAGCAGCCCGTCCGTGCCGGACGCCTCGATGTCCACGCGACCCTCCGAGGCGGTGGCCGTCATCGGCGCTGCCATGAACTGAGCGATCCACGCGGGGACGTCCTCGGCATTGCTGCCGACTCGCACCCACAGCGCCACACCCGGCTCAGCCGCCGGATTCTCAGCGCCCGCTGTATGGTCGGCCGTCAAGCGCATCGCTGGCCGATCCCCGCCATCCCACGCAAGCACGACGGGCGCGTCGGCCCCATCGAATCCCCGGCACCACAACACGCGCACCACCATCAGCGCGCCTCCCACTCTGATCGCCACGGATTTCTGCGAGTCGAGCGGGATGGAGAACGCCTCATCGCTCAGCGCGACTTCCTCAATCCCGACCCAGCACGCGTCCACGTCGCGGGGCATGATGATGTGCGTGGCCAGCGCGCGGGGGTCGCCGATCAGGTCGCCGTCGCGGTAGATCGCCAGCCCCACCGCGTCGGTTGTCCGCTGCGCAGCCGCCCAGAACGGGCGCGAGTGCAGCGCTTTCGAGTGCGGCCCGAGCGCAAGCTCGCTGGTGCCGAACGGGTCCTGTCGCGCGTCGGGGATGACGCAGCAGCGCACACCGTCGCGACCGCCGGCGGCGAAGTCCACGGTCAACGGGGCGTCGGTGGGGCCGAAGTGCGCGCCGGCGGTGCTCAGGGTCACCTCCGGCAGCAGGTAGTGGGTGCGCGTCTCCTCCTCGGCAATGCCCCAGCTTTGCCGCACCAGGCGCGGAATGCGCCTCTCGGCGACCTGCTGCAGACCCAGCGGTGGCTGCCACCCGGTGATCGCCGAAGCCAGGCGCGCGCGGCGCGGCTCGGCGAACCACCCGGCCATCCACGGATGGCCCTCCACGCCGCCATGCGCGCGGAGGTAGTCGTAGCTGCGCGAGTTGGCCCCGGCCAGCCGCTGCGTGGGCGGGAACCAGTTGAGCGCGAGATCGGTCCAGAGAAGCTCCAGCAGCGCGTCGGCCTGCTCGCGGACCGCCGCCGAGGAGGTAAACTCGTGCAGCAGAAGGAGCGCGTCGAGGTCCACGCCGTAGTACGTCGGGCTCACGTACTCGTGGATGCCCGCCTCCCACGTGTACGCGCAGAATGCGTCCAGCCGCTCGCGGCCCTCGGCGAGCGCATCCGCGCGCTCCAGCGCCTCACCCAGCAGGATCAGGTTGCTTGCGTTCATGAGGGTGATGTTCGTATACGCGGGCGGCACGCGATGCCGCAGGCAGCCCTCCACCGCGTATTCGAGGGTCTCGCGAAGGGCGTTCCGCGCCCTGTCGCTGAGCCGCTCGCGATGGCGGATCCAGATTGGCGCGGCGGAGCGCATGCAGAATTCCACCGCGTTGAAGTCGCGAACGGATTGCTCGGAGAGTTGCCAGCGGAAGTTCCCGTAGGCGGCGCTCGCCGGATCCCGATTTTGCAGGGCCGCGGCAGCCTCGAAGAGCGCGGGCAGCCGGTCGAGATCGCGTCCTGCCTCGCAGAGCGCCAGTGCCGCGGAGAACAGGTCGCGCGCCCCCAGGCTGCCGGCATTCTGCTGCAGCGCCTCCCAGGTGCGGTCAGCGCCGCGCGCGGCGGCCTCGATGGCGCGCTGATCGCGGCCCTCCTGAGCGGAAGCGGTGGTGCCAACGATCACGCACAGAGCGAGTGCCAGTATGACGCGTGTCATGGTTATTCCCCCGTTCGGTGGATGATGGCGATTGCTCCGGGTCCCGGCCGGGATTCGGTACTCGGCACCTTCGATTGTGACGAGAGCGAAACAGCCCGAATAATCGGTTTCCACACGCCTGCTACGGCCGGCCGATGCTGCCTCCCCGGCGTCCGATAATCCGGGGACGCGAGGAGTGCCCATCACTCCTCGCGGCTGACCAGCGGCGCGACCTCGGTGATCACGCGATGGTACGCGCTCTTCCAGTACTGGGAGACCATCCGCTGGGTGTTGAAGAAGGAGCCGTTGAAGGCGATGCAGTAGCGCATAACGCGCGCGTACTCCAGCGGGTGGTCGTAAAACAGCGGCATGATCGTGTGCTGGAGGCTGTCGTAGAGATCCGCGCGTTCCACATCCGGCTCCGAAGAGCGGTCGCGGTCACCGATCGCCCAGCCCGTGATGCCCTCGATATGCCCCTCCAGCCACCAGCCATCGAGCACGCTGAGACTGGGGATGCCGTTGAAGGCGCACTTCATCCCGCTGGTTCCTGACGCCTCATGCGGCTTCAGCGGGGTGTTCAGCCACAGGTCCACACCCGAGACGAGGTACCTCGCAAGCCCAATGTCGTAGTCCTCCAGGTAGACGATCGGCACGTGGCCCTCAAGCTCCTTCGCGGCGTCGAAGACCCTGCGGATCATCCGCTTGCCGCCCTCGTCACGCGGGTGGGCCTTGCCGGCGTAGAGGATCTGCAGCGGGCCGACCTTCCGCGAGATGCGCTTGAGCCGCTCGAGGTCGTTGAAGAGCAGATCGGCGCGCTTGTACTCAGTGGCGCGCCGGGCGAAGCCGCAGGTGAATGCCTCCGGATCCAGCCGCACGCCCGCGCGGCTCTCCACCTCGTCGAGCAGCTCCCGTTTGGCCTCCCGGTGTGCGTCCCGGATGTCCTCCAGCGACAGCATCAGCGCATAGCGCAGATACTGGTTGTCATGCTTCCACTCGGGGATTTGCTCGCTGAAAAGCTCGCGGAACGGTTCGCTGGTCCACATGTCCACGTCCGCCCCGTTGGTGATCGAGTCCACGGGGTAGTCGGGGAACATGTCGGCGGATATCTCCCCGTGGCGGAGCGCCACGCCGTTGACGTAGCGCGAGTTGCGCAGGGCCAGGTACGTCATGTTCAGCATACCTTCGTGCTTCGCGCCGATGGCCACAAGCGAGTTCGTGCGCCTCGGCCCCAGCACGCGCGTGACGAGGTCCCACGCGAACTTGTCGTGTCCTGCCGGCACCGGGGTGTGTGTGGTGAACACACACTTATTGCGCACGGCGTCGATGTCCTCCTCAGCCACCTCCGAGGGGCCCTTCTCCCCCACCCGGCGCTCCAGCAGCCCGAGGGTCAGCAGCGCGGAATGCCCCTCGTTCATGTGGTAGATCAGGCCACCGTCCAGACCCAGCGCGTGGAGCATCTCCACCCCGCCCATCCCCAGCAGCGCCTCCTGGGCCAGACGATAGCGGCGGTCGCCACCGTAGAGGTCATCCGTCAGCGAGCGATCCCACGGATCGTTCTCCTCCAGGTCCGTGTCGAGGAACAGCACATTCACGTGACCGTCATAGACGCCCTGGACGGTGTGCCGCCACGCGCGCACATGGACCTCGCGCCCCTCGATCTCGACCGTTACCTGCCGCGAGACCGGGCGCAGGACTTCCTCGGGCGTCCAGTTTACCGGGGACTCGGTCTGCTTCCCACTGTCATCGAGGTGCTGGGTGAAGTAGCCGTTGCGGTAGAGCAGCGTGACGACGATCATGGGGACGTTCAGGTCGGCCGCGGCGCGCGCGGTGTCACCGGCAAGCACCCCCAGGCCGCCCGAGTAGGTGGGGATGTCGGAATTGATGCCGATCTCCATCGAGAAGTAGGCCACCGCCTCCTGGCGCTCGCCGGGTTCCTGCGATTCGTGCGTATTCACGCCAAACGGGATTCGGCTTGTATCAGACACGTGATCTCTCTCCTCCGCAGCAGTCCAGCTCTGAAGATCGATGGGAACCCAGCGCATGTATCTATCTCAGTCTCCTTCGAAGCAAAGTGACATCTTCGAGCCCGCGCCCGACGTTAGTGGAGTTCGCCGAACGCAGTGACGCGACACTCCTGAGACGTGCGAGCGAAGCGAGCACGTCACTGCCAGCCGTACTCGTCCAGTGCCTCCACCATGGCCAGGATGTTCTCGGCGGGCACATCCGCCTGTATGTTGTGAGATGTGTTCAGCACGTAGCCGCCGCCCGGTGCGAGGTCATCGATCCGACGACGCACCTCGTCTTTGACATCCTGTGGGCTTCCGTTCGGCATCACGTGCTGCGTGTCCACTGCCCCCCAGAAAGCGATCTCGTCGCCGAAGCGCTCCTTCAGCGCGGCGGTATCGTCCATATCCGCGGCCGACACCTGCACCGGGTTGAGGATATCGATCCCGGTCTCGATGACGTCGGGCAGCAGGTCCACCACCGATCCGCAACTGTGGAAGAACATCTTCGCCTGTGGCGCGGCGGCTTTCACCGCTTCGTGATAGGTGCGGTACCGCGGTGCCAGGAGGTTATTGAACCACTCGCGGCGGATCATCGGGCCCTCCTGGAGGCCGAGGTCGTCGCCGTTGTAGAAGATGTCCACCCAGGGACCGACTCGCTCCAGCACCGCCTCCGCGTATGTGACCTTCAGTTCAGTCACGTGATCGAGGATCGCCTCGGTCACGGGCTCGTTCATAATGAGATTCATGTATCCCTGGTCGTAGCCCTGCAACCACAGAACAAGCTCCAGCATTCCCGAGCCGAAGCCGCCGACGATCACGGGATAGTCACCCGAGCGCTTGATCGTCCGGCAGGCCTCCTCGATGGCGTCCAGATCCAGCCCCTCGAGGGGATCGGGCCAGTCGTAGGCGTCGATCTCCGCGACGGTGTCCATCCCCGCCAGCGGGAACTCGTACATGTCGTAGTAGAGGCCGTCGTCTTTGGGCATGCGCCGCT
Organism: uncultured Armatimonadia bacterium; assembly: GCA_964484945.1. GTDB lineage: Bacteria > Armatimonadota > Zipacnadia > Zipacnadales > UBA5352 > UBA5352. The sequence continues at coordinate 19,428 of CAZAHB010000097.1, forward strand.
TCAGGCCCCACGAGTCCACATCATAGTAGTACTGTTCATCCTCGCTCGGGTTCTCAAGCTCCCGGCCCGGCAGATGCAGATAGACGCTGCGGGTATCCACGCCAAGCTCCCGCAGCACCTCCTCGTGGGGCATGGCAAGCTGCTGGAAGGGGTCCAGAAGCGGCCTGGGCTCCAGTTCGCCCATCCCCAGCGCATCGATCAGGTTGCCGTATGCGATCTGATGGATGCCGGTGACGAATGTGGTGCCCAGGTCAAAGGGGACACGATCGGGCTCGTCATGGTTTAGCGCAGCCAGCACTCGCTCACGTGGGGTCATGTGCGCAGCCTCCGGCGCATCGGGTAATACTGAGAGGATTGTACGCGCAAGGGAGGGGGCGGTCAAGCAGGGGGAGGACAGGAGGCAGTCGCCAGTTGCCAGTCGCCAGCCCACGACA